>CAYOVM010000014.1:0-9220 GCA_964407355.1 uncultured Enterobacteriaceae bacterium | reverse complement strand
CTGTGAACAAGATGACCGACCTTTCCAAAGCGCCGCCCGCGCCGATGACGGAGGCGGAGCTGCGCAAGCGGCTCGGGCCCTACGTCGCGCCCGCGGGGCTCTATGAGCTCAACAAGGCTCGGCCGTTCGCCGGCCAGGTGCGCTGCAACGTCGAGCGGCTGATCGCGGGAAGCTGGAACGAGATCGTGCTCGACTACGAGGTCGGCGCTTCCGGGATCGCGGACGGGGCGTGGTTCAAGGCGACGTTCAAGTTCTACTCCGACTGGGCGCTCTTCCAGACCGCCGATCCGCAGGCCGCGAACTACGTGTCCGCCGAATACCAGGCGGGCGCGCTGGTCGCGGGCCAGAGCCCGGCCGCGGTGCAGTCGCTGAAGGTGCGCTTCGACCAGAAAGGCCACGAGCGACCGTTCCAGAAGGCGATCATCGTCGACACCGTCGACGGCTATCTCAACGCCGGCGATCACATCATCCTGCGGCTCGGCGATCGGCGCATGGGCGGCCCGGGCACGCGGGTGCAGACGTTCGCCGAGGACAAGTTCCGCTTCCGCTGCTACGTCGATCCGCTCGGTACCTCGCGCTTCGTCGCGGTGCCGGGCGATATCGTGATCGATATCGTGCCGGGCGCGGCGGCCTCGCTCGCGCTGGTGGGGCCGCGCCTGGTGCTGCCGCAAACCGCTTTCACCCTTCGCGTGAACGCGCACGACCGCTGGGGCAACGCGTGCGCCGAGAGCGGCGGCGAAGTCGAAGTCACCGCGACCCGCGAAGGCAAGACGGTGTACGAAAAGACCGTTCAGCTCGGCGCCAAGGGCTGGGCCAGCGCCGCTGTCAAGGATCTGCCGCGCGAGCCGGGCGAGCTGATCGTGACCGCTCGCTGGACCGGTCCAGGCGAAGTCGCGGAGGCGGTGCACTACGTCACCATCGACGAGAGCGCGCCCTGCCCCCGCGTGTTCTACGGCGATCTGCACATCCATGCCCACGACACGGTGGGCACCAACAGCCCCGCCTACAACACCGCCTACGGCCGCGACATCGCCGGGCTCGACGTGCTGAGCTATACCGCGAACGATTTCCAGATCACCGACGCCAACTGGGCGCTCGGCGTGAAGACCATGGACGAGTTCCACAAGGACGGCGAGCTCGTCTGCTACCCGGTCCAGGAGTGGTGCGGCAGCTCGACCGCGGGAGGCGACCACAACGTCGTGTTCCTGCACGGCAAGGCGCCCGAGTTCCCGTACAACAAGAGCGGCGAGCACAACCGTACCTTCACCTGGAACGAGGACATGAAGGGCACGGGCGTCGATCTGGGCCGCTGGCCGATCGAGGAGCTCTGGCTCGCCTACAGCCACGATCCCGAGAACCACCTGATCATGCCGCACGTCGGCGGCCGGCGCTACATCCCGGACTGGCATCACCCGGGCCTCGAGCGGCTGATCGAGATCAGCTCGTCGTGGGGCCATTTCGGCTGGCTGTACCAGGACGTGATCGAGCGCGGCTACAAGCTGGGCGCCTCCGCGAGCGGCGACGAGCACCGCGGCCGGCCCGGCGGCGGCCTGCCCGGCACGCAGGTGTTCGGCGTGAAGGGCGGCCTCACCGGAATCATCGCGGACCGCCTCGACCGCGCGACGGTGGGCAAGGCCCTGCGCGCGCGCCATACCTTCGCCGCGACCGGCGAGCGCCTTGTGGCGCTCGCGCGCTGCGGCCAGCACCTCCAGGGCGACGAGTTCGAGACGAAGGGCGCGGTGATGGTCGACTACCGCTTCCTCGGCAGCACCGGCTGGGACGAGATCGCCGCGTACGACCACAGCGGCTGCATCTGGCGGCGCGACCTGCAGAAGGAAACCGGCTATTCCGATCGCCGCGTGCGCATCCGCTGGGGCGGCGCGCGCATCCGCGACCGCTACCGCTGGGCCGAATGGCGCGGCACGATCCGCGTGACCAACGGAACCATCCACGCTTTCGCCGGCGGAGGCTTCGAGCATCCGGAAGAATCCGTCTGGCGCGCCGGTCCGACCGACATCGGCTTTCGCACCGACACCTATGGCGACGCCGACAGCGCCGTGGTCGATATCGGCAACCTCGCGCACTGCCGCATCCGGCTCTCGGGCCGGATCGACGGCTACTCGAAGACCGGCAACCCGCTCGAGGCGAATCCGTTCGTGCATTGCCCGGCTTTCGACTGGGAGGTCACGGGCGCCGAGCTGCTGGAGGGCGGCAGCCTGCGCAGGGAGCTCGGCGGCACGGAGCTCTTCCTCGCCATCGAGCGCGTCGCGGATATCGCCCCGCCGCGCGATGTCTCGGGCTCGCTGCACATCGAGCCGCGCAACGGCCCGCACGGCTTCCGCCCGGTCTACTTCTACGGCCGCCAGACCGACGACGCGAAGGTGTGGACGTCGGCGATGTTCATCGAGTTCAAGTAGCCGGACTTTTCACGAAGTTTTACAAAGAAGGGCCACAAAGCCTTACGCGAGCACGCGCTCGGCTCTCCGTTCCTGGCACCGCAATTGCTCTTGTATCCCCAGGTTCCTGAAATTCGCCCGATGTGTCAGCAGCAGGCGGGAATCGGTTAGGAAGCGACGAAACGAAGTCAGCAGCGTCGGATTCCCAACAGTGAACCGCAGCGCACGCCGGGCGACATTGAAACTAACTGGGAGAGCAACAATGTTCAACTTTGCAAAGTGGCCCATCGTGCTGGTCGTGGTGATCCTGAACGGCTATGTTCCGCTCGTATCCGGCCAATCCACCGTCAACCGCCAGCTCGTCGCCTCGCTGGAAGAGATGCTGCCGCAGCTCGTCACGTCGGAAGACTACCGGACCGCCAGCAACGTCGCGTTCCAGCTCGCCTCGGCCCAGCGCCGCCTCAACAACACGGCGGCCGCCTGCTCCGCGCTCTCGCAGTCCCTGGAGCACTATCGCAAGGCGCTGCGCAAGGAAGCCGCCGTCGCGGGCAAATCCGACATCGGCGACGACAGCGACGTTCTCGCCACCCTGCACGACGACAGCGCCGCCATGGCCGACATCCGCAACAGGTTCGGCTGCAACGGCATCTCGCAGACGGCTTTCCAGAAGCAGTAAACTTTCCAAGAACGATAAAAAAACGGCCTCGCGCCTCGGCGCGGGGCCGTTTTCTTTACCACTGCCCGAGCGTGTTCACGACGAGCAGCCGCAGGTCCTTCTCCTTTCCCGCGGTCATCGTAAACACCTCGCCCTCGTCGGCGATACGCCTCAGCGCCACGGGCTTTATCACCGTCCTCTCCGGATGGGCTTCGTCCACGTCCCAGTACTTCCCCTGTCCGCGGACGATCGGCTCCCTCGCGTCCGCGGAGCCCTCGAACTCCATCTCGCCGAAGCCGTGAAAGCGTTCTTTCGGGCTGGCGGGGTACCAGCCTTGCCAGTGGTAGAGGACCTTCTTCTCGTCCTTCAGTATGCGGACCACCACGCTGCTCCAGTGCGCGATCAAGCCCCCTTCCTTGTCGTAGGAGCGGCCCCGCATCTGCACCGAGTCGTGGATGTCGTCGAGCTCGATCTGGAAAAAGCTCACCCAGCTCGTGCCGTCCACGGTGATGCGCTCCCACCACGCTCCCGTGACGCGGTCGCAGAAGCCGCGGATGGCGGCGCGGGCCGCGAGCGTTTGCGCGCTGAGCTTGTGCCTCGCGCCGAGCTGGGCGATCCGCTCGCCGATGGAGAAGGCCGGGGCGTCGAGCGCCGCCTTCAAGTCGCCGTTCGGAGGGCGCCTGAACGTCGCCGCCTTGACGCCGAGCAGATCGGTGGGAAGCTTCAGGTCCGGCCGCTGCTCGTGAACGATGAAGCAGCGTTCGCGCCCGAGGCTTCCGATGAACAGGCCGAGCTCGAATACGATGTTGTCGCGAGGGGCGAGCTTCTCCGCATCGCGGCTCGTGGTGACGTCGTCCGGCGTCAGCGCGAGGATCGCGAAATCCGCCTCGCGGGACGCTTTCTCCAGCGACTCTATATAGGTCGCGCTCAGCTCGAACTCGCGCGTCCAGGGCGCTATCTCGGCGCTTTCGCCCAATTCCTGCAGCAGTCGCCCCCTCAGAGCCTTTGCGACGTCAAGCCCTTCGGATGAAGACGCGACGAACACCTTCGGTCGAGCGGTCATGTCGTTCCCCTCTTCGAAATTCCGCCAGCCCGCCGGCTAGCCGGGAAGGAGCTTCTTCTGCACGCGCTGGTCGAATTTCTCGACATTCACGACCACGCGCTCGTGCGTGCCGTCGCCGATCAGCTCTTTCTCGTCGTGAACTTGTACCTTGAAGGAAACGGTCCGCCCTTCCACTCTCTCGACTTCGACCGTCGCACGGGCTCGCATGCCGACCGGCGTCGCGGCGATATGCCGCACATGCAGGAGCGTGCCCAGGCTCTGGTAGCCGGGGGGCAAGAGGCTCTCCACGGCGTCGAGCGCCGCGGCCTCGATCAGATTGATCATCACCGGGGTCGCGAGCACGCGCACCTTGCCGCTGCCGACGCGCGGCGCCGTATGCGCCTCGCCCACCAGGAGCTCGGCCGAGCCGCTAAGACCTTCGTGAACTTCTGTGGGAAGCGCCATGCGTGAATGGTAAGCGGTTAAAATGTGTCTTGGAGGATAACAAGATGCCGGGTACTGCCAATATGCTGCTTGCGCATTCGAAGCTCCGCCTGTTCGCCTTGCTGCCATTGCTGCTGCTGGCCGCCGCCTCCGCATGGGCGTGGCCCACCAAGCCCGTCACGCTGGTCGTTCCCTACCCGCCCGGCGGCGGGACCGATGTCATCGCCCGCATCATGCAGGAGCCGCTCACCAGGCAGCTCGGACAACCGGTCGTCATCGAGAACCGCGGCGGCGCCGGCGGCTCGATCGGCACCGCGGTGGTGGCGAAGGCGGTCCCGGACGGCCACACGCTGCTCTTCACGCTCTCGTCGCACTCGATCAATCCGGTCATCTATAAAACCCTGCCGTTCGACACCGAGCGCGACTTCCGCCCGGTGTCGATGGTGGCGTCGCTGCCGCAGCTCTTCGCTGTGAATCCGGCCACGCCGTACAAGACCCTGGGCGAGCTGCTCGCCTACATCAAGGAAAATCCCGGCAAGATCGACTTCGCCTCGGTGGGCATCGGCTCGCCGAGCCATATGGCGGGTGAGCTCCTCAAGATGCGGCTCAACGCTTTCATGGTGCACATCCCCTATCGCGGCGGCGGCCCGGCGGTCGCCGCGACGATGGCAGGCGATGTGCCGCTGCTGATCGTGTCGATTCCGGCGGCGATGGGACAGGTCCGCGCCGGCCGCCTGCGGCCGCTCGCGGTGAGCACCCTCAAGCGAACCTCGATCCTGCCCGACGTCCCGACGGTCGCCGAAGCGGCTCACCTCAAGAATTTCGAGGTGGACTCCTGGTACGCGGTGTTCGCGCCCGCCAAGACGCCGGACGAAGTGGTGGCGCGCGTGAACAAGGAAATCGCCGTCGCGGTGGCGAGGCCCGACATCAAGGCGAAGCTGCTCGAGCAAGGCGCCGAAGGCGTGAGCTCGACCCCGGAGGCTCTGGGACGCACGGTCAGCCGCGAAATCAAGGAATGGCGGGGGGTCGTGGATCGCGCCAAGATCGAGGGCGACTGAGGGATGCAATTCCGGCCCGTCACCGACCACTTCGGCATCGAAGCGCTCGGCGTGCGCCTGCCCGAGCTCAGCGATGCGCAGTTCGCCGAGCTGCACCGGCAGTGGAAAGCGAACGGCATCATCCTCGTGCGCGGCCAGGAAGCGATGACCGACGCGCAGTTCGAGGCGTTCTCCAGGCGCTTCGGCGAGCTCGACCCCCCGCCCAACCAGGGCGTCGGACGAAAGAACGTTCCCGGTTTCCCCAATCTCTACGTAGTCTCGAACGAGGTCGACCCCTCCGGCGAAGCCGTTGGCGCGCTCGGCTACAGCGAGGCGGTGTGGCACACCGACATGAGCTACCTGCCGGTGCCGCCGATCGCCTCGATGCTCTGGGCCATCAAGCTGCCCGCCTGGGGCGGCAATACCTGGGCCGCCGGAATGTGCGCGGCCTATGAGAACCTGCCGCCCGCGTTGAAGGAAAAGGCGAAGCGGCTGTGGATCAAGCACGACGGCACGCGCGACTCCGGCGGCAACGTGCGCAAGGGCGTGCAGGACGATCCCAATCCCAAGACCGCCGCCGGCCATCCGCATCCGGCGGTGATCCGCGACCCCGGCACCGGCAAGCCGGCGCTGTTCCTCGGCCGCCGGCCGCGCGCCTACATCATGGGCCTGGAGCTCGCCGAGTCCGAGGCGCTGCTCGACGAGCTGTGGAAGCACGCCGTGCAGCCCGCGAACGTCTACGAGCACCGCTGGAAGGTGGGCGACGTTCTGGTCTGGAGCAACTACAGCACCATGCACCGGCGCGACAACTTCGACAAGGACACGATCCGGCGCATGCACCGCAGCCAGATCAAGGGCACGAGCATTCCCGAGCCTTATTTCCAGTAGCGCCGCCGGGCAGCTTGTATCATCGGGAAATGCCGTCTTCCCGCGTTGTCATCCTCGGTTGCGGATTCGCGGGCCTCTGGGCGGCGCAGGCGCTGCGCAAGGCGCCGGTGCAGGTCACCGTCGTCGACCGCACCAACCACCATCTTTTCACGCCGCTGCTCTATCAGGTCGCGACCGCCGGCCTCTCCGCCCCGGCCATCGCCGCGCCCATCCGCCATATCCTGGCGAAGCAGCGCAACACCACGGTGCTCCTGGGCGAAGTTACGGGCATCGATGTCGCGAACAGGAAAATCTCGCTCGAAGGAAAAGACGAGCTTCCCTACGACCGCCTCATCGTAGCGACCGGCGCGACGCACAGCTATTTCGGCAACGACGCCTGGGCGCCGTACGCGCCGGGGCTGAAGACGCTCGACGACGCGTTCGACATCCGCAACCGCATCCTGCTCGCCTTCGAGCACGCGGAGCGCGAGTCCGATCCGGCGCGGCGCGCCGCGTGGCTGACTTTCGTCGTCGTCGGCGCCGGCGCCACGGGCGTCGAGCTCGCGGGCACGCTCGCGGAGATCGCGCGCCACACGCTGCGCGGCGAGTTCAGGCGCTTCGACCCGCGGAGCGCGCGCGTGATGCTGGTCGAAGGCACCGAGCGCGTCCTGCCGCCCTATCCCCCCGATCTGTCGGAGAAAGCCCGGCTCCAGCTCGAGCGCCTCGGCGTCATCGTGTTTCTCGGCAAAAGGGTCACGGGCATCGACGACAAGGGCGTGCAGCTCGGCGCGGAGCGCATCGAGGCGAAGACCGTGATCTGGGCGGCGGGCGTCGCGAGCTCCCCCCTGGGGCGCGCGCTCGGCGCCCCGCTCGATCGAGCCGGGCGCGTCCAGGTCGAGCCCGACCTTTCCGTGCCCGGCCATCCGGAGATCTTCGTCGCCGGCGATCTCGCCGCGGCGAGCTATCCCAAGGGTCCCGTGCCGGGCATCGCGCCGGCGGCGAAGCAGATGGGCCGGCGTGCCGCGATGAACGTGCTTCTCTCCCTGAAGAACGAGAAAACCGCCGCGTTCCGCTACCGCGACTACGGACAGCTCGCCACCATCGGCCGGGCCGCCGCCGTGGTGGACATGGGCAAGCTCAGGCTCTCGGGCTTTCCCGCCTGGATCATCTGGCTGGTCGCGCACATCTACTTCCTCATCAACTTCCGCAACCGGCTCGAGGTGATGCTCGACTGGGCCGGGTCCTACTTTACCTACAACCGGTACGCCCGCATCGTCACGCGCAAGACTATTTGACCTCGATGACGCCTTTCATCGTGGGGTGCAGTCCGCAGACGTAGCTGTACTCGCCGGCCTTGTCGAAGGTGAGCGAAGCCTTCTCCCCCCGCAGCAGCACCGCCGTCTTTGGCCCGTTCGCCACCGAGATCTGGTGCGGCGAATCGTCGCTGTTAAGGACGCTGAGCGCCTTGCCGACCGTGGCGCTGATCTTTCCCGGCATGAACGCGAAGCTGGCGATGTTGATGTCGCCCTTCATCTTCTTCAGGGCCTGCGTGCCGGGAAAGGTGCCGGAGAGCTTGGAAAGCGTCATCACGAAGTCCTGCTTGGCGTGCGGCAGGTGGCACTGGAAGCAGCCGTCGATGTTCGCCTTGGGATTGGGCTGCCCAAGCGCGTTGAACGCCTGATATTCCCATTCGCCGTTGCGTTTCTCCGGCCCGTACTGGGCGCCCCAACCCGTGCGCTTCTCCATCACGGTATGGGCGAGGATGTCCTTCTTGATGAAGCGGCCGTCGGCGCCTTTCTTCGGGACCCCCTGCTCGTCCGTCTCCACGCTCCACTGCACGAGCGTCAGGACCGCGCCGCTCGGGATCGGCTTGCCCTGGCGCACCGCGTCGAGCACGCCGGGCGAGGCGTAGAGCTCGCGGTACTGCTTCGTGTCGGCGCGGTCGATCGTGGCGTACAGGTCGCCCTTCAGATAGTTCGCGGGAAACTTCACGTTGTCCGGCCCCGCCAGCGCAAAGCCTGCGACGGCGACCATCGTTACCGCCAGTAACGTCCTTTTCATGGATCCCTCCCCCAAAGCCATGCGGCGCCGCGAACACCGCTCGAATCGCCGTGCGCATGGCGGGCAAGGCGAGTCGCCACATGGTCGGAGAACACATACCGGGTCCACAGGCGCGGTACTTCAGTGTACAGGCGCGACACGTTGGACATTCCACCGCCCAGCACGATTACATCCGGATCGAGGATGTTGATCACCACCGACAGCGCCCGCGCCAGGCGCTCCTCGTAGCGCCTCATGCTCGCGCCGTTGAGCGCGACGATCTCCCGCGGCTCGAGGTGCTGCCCGGTCAGCAGCGAGTGGTCGCGCGCGAGCGCCGGCCCCGACAGGTAAGCCTCGACGCACCCTTCGCGGCCGCAATAGCACACCGGCATCGGCAGATCGGACTCGGTCAGAGCGGGCAATCGGTTATGCCCCCATTCCCCCGCGATGGCGTTCGGGCCGGTGAGCACCTTTCCGTTCACCACCACACCGCCGCCGACGCCGGTGCCGAGGATCACCCCGAACACCACCGCCGCCCCCTGCCCCCCGCCGTCCGTCGCCTCCGAAAGCGCGAAGCAGTTCGCATCGTTCTCGATCCTGACCTCACGCCCGAGCGCCTTCTCCACGTCCTCCTTGAACGGCCGCCCGTTCAGGCACGTCGAGTTCGAATTCTTCACGAGCCCCGTCACGCGCGACAGCGCCCCCGGCATCCCGATCCCGACGCTCGCCTTCTCCTTCA
>CAYOVM010000013.1:0-31892 GCA_964407355.1 uncultured Enterobacteriaceae bacterium | reverse complement strand
CCAGGCGAGCGCAGGTCACCGCCTTGGACAAGACCATTCCGGTCAAGCCCATGCCCGAACTGGCCGCCGCGATGCCCAAGCAGGAGACGGCAACGGTCAAGCCGGCGACGGTCAAGCCCGAAACTGTCGCGTTAAGACCCGAAACCGTCGCGTTTAAACCCGAAACCGTCGCGTTTAAACCCGAAACCGTCACGTTTAAACCCGAAACTGCAGCCGACGCCTGGCTCGGGCTGCTCGCCACACGCGGGGTCAAGTATCTCTTCGCCAATGGCGGAACCGATTTCGCGCCGGTGGTGGAGGCGTACGCCAAGGGACAGAAGCTCGGCTGGAAGCTGCCGCAGGTCGTGATCGTGCCGCACGAGAACCTCGGCGTCGCGATGGCGCACGGCTACACGATGATCACCGGCCGGCCGCAGGCGATGATGGTGCACGTCGGCGTCGGCACCGCGAACGCGATGAACGGGCTCATCAACGCCTCGCGGCAGAACGTGCCGATCCTCTTCACCGCCGGGCGCACGCCCCTCACCGAATCGGGCGCTCTGACCGCGGCGCGCGACAACTACATCCACTGGGCGCAGGAGCACTTCGATCAGGGCGCGATGCTGCGCGAGTTCGTGAAGTGGGACTATGAGCTGCGCCACGCCGAGCAGACCGAGACGGTGCTCGACCGCGCCCTCGCCATCGCGAAGAGCGAGCCTCAGGGTCCGGTGTACGTGACCCTGCCGCGCGAGATCCTCGCTTCCGACTTCTCGAAAGTCGGTTTTTCCGCCACCCGGACGATCGTGACCGCCTCGCCGCCGGCCCCCGACCTCAATGCGCTCGAGGCGGCGGGCAAGCTGCTCGGCGCCGCGCACCATCCGCTGCTCATCACCGCGAACGGCGGGCGCACCGTCGATTCGGCGCGCGCGATCGAGCAGCTTGCGCAGACCCTGGCGGTGCCGGTGGTGCACTACCGGCCGCGCCACCTCGCGCTGTCGACCGAGCACCCGATGCATTGCGGCTGGGATCCGCACGCGCTCCTGAAGGAGGCGGACGTGATCCTGGTGGTCGATTGCGACGTGCCGTGGATCCCGAAGCAGGGCAAGCCGAAAGCGGACGCCAAGGTGATCCACATCGGGCCCGATCCGCTCTTCACGCGCTACCCGCTGCGCGGTTTTCGCGCGGATATCTCGCTGACGGGCGCCGTTGCGCCGACGGTGCAGGCGCTGTGGCGCAGTGCGCAAAAGCAGACCGTCTCGGCGACAAAGCTCGAGGAGCGCCGCAAAGTCGTTTCCGACTATTCAAATCAGCTTAGGAGCAAAAGCCGGGCGGGCGTGGACCCCATGCCGGCGGCGATCACCGGCAAGTGGCTTTCGGCCTGCATCAACCGCGTCATGGGCAAGGACTCGATCCTCGTCAACGAGTATCCGACGGTGCTGGAGGAGATGGAGATTCGCGAGCCCGGCCGCTACTTCGCCAACAGCCCCGCCGGCGGCCTCGGCTGGGGCATGGGCGCGGCCCTCGGCGCGAAGCTCGCCTCGCCCGACAAGACCGTGATCTGCGCCCTGGGCGACGGGGCCTACATGTTCGGCAATCCGAGCGCCGGGCACTACGTCTCGGAGGCGATGCAGCTGCCGGTGCTCTTCGTCATCGCAAATAACGCGCGCTGGGCGGCCGTCCATCGATCCACGCTAGCGACGTATCCGAAAGGCTACGCGGCGGAAGCCAAGAAACCCCCGTTCGCCACCCTCGAGCCCTCGCCTCGCTTCGAGCACGTGGTCATGGCCAGCGGAGGCCACGGCGAGCGCGTCAGCGAGCCGAAAGAGCTCATGCCCGCGCTCGAGCGCGCCTTGAAGGTGGTGCGCGAGGAGAAACGGCAGGCGTTGCTGAACGTCTGCCTCGAAGCGAGCTACGTCAAGACGAGCTAGGCGTCTTTGCGATCGCCGTGGGGAGTCCCACCCGGCCGATGAAAGGAAGCTTGAGCCCGGATTGACCGACGCCGAAGCTCAGGCCGAGGACGTTCACTTCGATGCCCTCGACGCTGCTCGCGGTGACGCCGAGAAGCCCCTTGATCGAGAGTTGCACGCCGTGGCCGCTCGGCGGGCTGTCGATCACCCTGTCGCGCAGATAATCCTTGCCGATCGCGGTCGCGGGAAGGTCCACCTCCAGCTCGGGCGCCGCGCGGGTCAGCCAGGCGGTGAAGGTGTTCGAGTTCGGTCCCGGCCACAGGCCGTATTCGTTCGCGTAGGGATATTCGCTCGCGGCCTTTTCGATGCGGGCGATCATCTCGTCGACCCCTTCGCCGCGCTTGTCGGCGTAGAGCTGCGGCTCGCTGCCGTACCAGCGCGCATCGGGATCGCGGTCGCTGACGACGACCACCGAATCGGACCAGCGCAGGCGCCAGCCGATGACCTCGTAGACTGTCCACGCCTTCGCGTTGGTCGGCTTGACGGCCACCCAGGTGTGCACGCCGAAGGCGCCTTTCCAGCCCCAGGTGCGTGCGCCGTAGACCTGCACGACCGCCTCCGGCGTCTTGGCGGGATCCGGCGCCAGGCCGACCGGCGCGTGGCTGGCGGTGCGCCAGTCCGCGGACGAGGCGATCGCCCCGTACAGAGCTAGTACGATTCCCATAAGTCCGATGAATAAGCGCCGCATTTGTTGTGGGTCTAAGAGAACGACCTCTCTTCGATAGCAACGCGGGCGAAAGGTTTCAGGTTGACCGGCACTTTGACCTGAAACGCCTTAGCCCTTAGCTGCCGTAGAGGCGCTTTACGACGTCGTCCTTCATGCCGAAGCTTTGTCCTCCCGCCGGAAACGCGCCCGAGCGCACCTCGGCGGCGTAGCGGCTCACGGCGTCGCGGATCGTGTCGCCGACCTCGGCGTAGCGCTTGACGAACGTCGGCGTGAATCCGGAAAAGAGTCCCACCATGTCGTGGAACACCAGAACTTGCCCGTCGCAGTCCGGGCCGGCGCCGATGCCGATGGTGGGAATGGCGATGCGCTCGGTGATGAGCTTCGCGAGCGGCGCCGGCACGAGCTCGAGCACCACGCCCCAGCAGCCGGCGGCCTCGAGCGCCGCGGCGTCCTCGAGGATCTTGCGCGCCTGCGCCTCGTCCTTGCCCTGCAGCTTGTAGCCGCCGAGCGCGGAAGCCGTTTGCGGCGTGAGCCCGACGTGCCCGAGGACCGGCACGCCGGCGCGCACCAGCGTCTCGACGATCGGCACCACTTCCGTGCCGCCTTCGAGCTTCACGGAATCGGCGCGCGCGTCCTTCATCAGCCGCGCGGCATTCACCACGGCGTCCTGCGCCGTGGCGTAGGAAAGAAACGGCATGTCGGCGATCAGGAAAGCCTCCGGCGCCCCGCGCCGCGCCGCCTTGCTGTGATGGACCATGTCCTCCATCGTGACCGGCGTCGTCGAGTCGTAGCCCAGCACCACCATGCCGAGCGAATCGCCCACGAGGATGAGATCCACGCCTGCTTCGGCGACCAGCCGCGCGCTCGGAAAGTCGTAGGCGGTGAGCATCGCGAGCCGCTCGCCTTTTTTGCGCTTGAGCTCCAGGACGGTGGGTTTTTTCATAGTTCCGCGAAATGGACTAGGTGAATCGGAGCGTTTTCGACTTGCCCGCGAGCCGCGGATTCAATCTCCGAAAAATCAAAAAGCTTGCGGTCGAGGAGGTGCGAGGGCACGACATCGGTGAGCGCGCGCAGGATCGACTCGATCCGCCCCGGCTCCCGGCTCCACTCCTTGAGCATCCGGCCGATCTGCTTGCGCTGCAGGTTCTCCTGCGAGCCGCAAAGCGTGCACGGGATGATCGGGAAAGCCTTCTGCTCCGCGAATTGCGCGAGGTCTTCTTCAGCGACATAGGCGAGCGGCCGGATCACTACGTGCCTGCCATCGTCCGAGACGAGCTTGGGCGGCATCGCCTTCAGCTTTCCCTGGTGGAAAAGGTTGAGGAAGAAGGTGGCGAGGATATCGTCGCGGTGGTGGCCGAGCGCGATCCGCGTGGCGCCCAGCTCGCCCGCCACCCGGTAGAGGATGCCGCGCCGCATGCGCGAGCAGAGCGAGCACATCGTCTTGCCCTCGGGAATCACGCGCTTCACGACCGAGTAGGTGTCCTGCTCGACGATCCGGAACGGCACGCCGCGGCGCTCGAGATATTCGGGCAGGACGTGCGCCGGGAACCCGGGCTGCTTCTGATCGAGGTTGACCGCGATGATCTCGAAGCTGACCGGCGATTTGTCTTTCAGCGACAACAGGATTTCCAGAAGGGAATGGCTGTCCTTGCCGCCGGAGACGCACACCATCACCCGGTCGCCCTCGCCGATCATGCCGAAGTCGGCGATCGCCTGCCCCACCTGGTGGCGCAGGCGCTTCGCGAGCTTGTTCTGCTCGTAGTCGTGTTTTCGGGGGTCGGTGTTCAAAGGAAGATCGAGCGGCCGCCGTCTACTGACAGGATCTGCCCCGTCACATAAGGGGCGCAGGCGAGGAAGTGTACCGCCTGAGCGATGTCTTCGGGCGTTCCCGTGCGGCCGAGCGGCGTGGTCCTGACGATGCGCTGGCGCTCCTCGGCCGCGAGCTGGCCGTCCTCGGGCCAGGCGATCGCCCCGGGGGCGACGCCGTTCACCCGCACCGCGGGCGCGAGCTCGATCGCGAGGGATCGGGTGAGCGCCGCGAGGCCCGCCTTGGCGACGCTGTAGACCGCGTAGCCCTTGAGCGGGCGCTCGGCGTGGATGTCGACGATGTTGACGATCGCGCCGCGGGCCTCGGCGAGGTGCGGCGCCGCTTCCTGCGAGATGAACAGCGGCGCGCGCAGGTTGGAGCCGATGAGCTCTTCGAAGTGCGAGGCCTCGATCGCGCCGACCTCCACCGGAAAGAAGCTCGAGGCGTTGTTGACGAGCAGGTCGAGGCGGCCGAAGTTCTGCAGCGCCGCCGACACCAGCGCGCGCGGCGCGATCGGCGCGAGCAGCTCCGCCTTCACCGTCGCCGCGCTTTTCGCGCGCTGCGCGTTGAGCTCGGCGGCGAGCTTGTCGGCATCGCTCGCCGAGTCGCGGTAATGGAGCAGGACGCTCGCGCCCGCCGCGTGCAGCCGCCGCGCGATCGCCGCGCCGACGCGCCGGGCGCCGCCGGTCACCAGCGCCGTCCTGCCCTCCAGGGAGTCGCCCATTACAGCGGGAATTCTAGGGTAAATTCAGTTCATGCTCCCCCGCATCGCCGCGGAAATCGCGCGCAACCAGGGCTGGATTTCCTTTGCGCGCTACATGGAAATCGCGCTGCACGCGCCGGGCGGTTACTACGCCGGCGGCGCCCGCAAGTTCGGCGCCGAGGGCGACTTCGTCACCGCGCCCGAGCTCGGAAGGCTCTTCGGCCGCACGCTCGCCCGGCAGCTGAAGGCGCTTCTGGATGCGGACGAAACGGGCTCGATCCTCGAGATCGGCGCCGGCAGCGGCGCGCTCGCGAGCGCGCTGCTCGACGAATTGAAGCGCGACTATTTCATCCTCGAGACCAGCGCCGATCTGCGCGGCCGGCAGCGCGAACGCCTCGGGGACCGGGTGACCTGGCTCGACGCCCTGCCGCCGCGCTTTCGAGGCGTCATCGTCGCGAACGAGGTGGTGGACGCGATGCCGGTGCACGCCGTCGCGTGGCGGCCGGAAGGAATCATGGAACGGGGAGTCGCGGCAGACGCCGAGCGGCTTTTGTGGAAGGATCGCCCTGCGTCCGGCGCCCTGCTCGAGGAGGCAAGGAAAATAAGCACCCCCATCCCCTATGAAAGCGAGATCGGCCTCGCCGGCCAGGCGTGGCTGCGCACTCTGGCGCAGCGGCTGGAAGCGGGCGCGATTCTCGTCATCGACTATGGGTTTCCGCGACACGAGTATTACCACCCGCAACGCGCGGCCGGCACGCTGATGTGCCATCACCGCCACCAGGCGCACAGCGACGTGTTCGCGCGGCCCGGGGGCGAGGACCTCACGGCGCACGTCGACTTCTCCGCGCTCGCCGAAGCCGCGCGCGATGCCGGGCTCGAGGTGCTCGGCTACGCGACGCAGGCGCAGTTCCTCGTCAATTGCGGCATCACCGACGTGCTCGGCGAGGCCAACGTCGAAAACGCGCTGCACTACGCGCCGCTCGCCGCCGAGGCGAACAAGCTGCTCTCGCCCGCGGAGATGGGGGAGCTGTTCAAGGTCCTCGCCGTCGGGCGCGGCGTGAAAACGCCGCTCCTGGGCTTCAGCCATAACGATCGTTCGCATACGCTCTGACCGCATGGATTTCGCGAAAGCAGTCTTGTTCTGTTTTTCCGCGGCGATCTTCATTTCAGCGCGCGCCGATGAAATTTCCGACGCGAAGAAGCGCTGGACGGACAGCCCGCACGGCCCGATGCTCGAGCGCCTGTTGCCGCCGACCTTCGAGGCGCGCCAGCTTCCCGAGCGGCGCTCGGCCGGCGCGCGGCTGATGATCCGCTATTGCGTGCAGTGCCATAACCTGCCCAATCCGGCGATGCACCACGCCGCCAAATGGCCCGGGATCGTCGAGCGCATGGTGCTGCGCATGCAGGGCCGCGGAAACCTCGGGACGCTCATGTCCGAGATGATGGCCGGCGTGCAGGCGCCGGACCTCGAGGAGACGAAGGCGCTCGTCGCGTACTTGCGCAAGCACGCGCAGCGGCCGCTCGATCCGCAGCGCTATCCGGAGGTCAACGCGCCTTCGGGCGAGCCCTTCCGGCTCGCCTGCAGCCAGTGCCACGTGCTCCCCGATCCGCAGCGCCACACCGCACGCGAATGGCCCGCGGTGGTCGCGCGCATGCAGCAGAACATGGAATGGATGAATCGGGTCGTGGGCTCGCAGCCGATCCCCGGCGAGCCCCAGCTGCGCATCGAGGAGATCAACGCTTTCCTGAAGAAGTACGCGAGGAAGTAGCGATGCGCACGGTCTCGCTGCGCAGACGCCTCATCCTGCTCGCTGCGGTCGGCATCCTGCCGCTTGCCGCAATGTCGGGCATCGCGCTCCGGGCGCTCGTGCAGCAGCAGCATGTCCAGGCCGAGCGCGCGGCCCTCGAGCTGGCGCGCGCGCTGGGCACCGCGGTAGACGCCGAGCTGCACCGCTCGATCTCGGTGCTCGAGGCGCTCGCCGCTTCGCCGCTTCTCGACTCGGGCGACCTGCAAGCCTTCTATCTGCTCGCCCGGCGCGTGGTCGCGACGCGTCCCTATTGGGAGGCCGTGAACCTCGCCGACCCGAACGCAAAGGTCCTCGTCAACACGGCCTTCCCGAGCGGGTCCGCCGTGCCCGCGATCGTCGAGAAGGAATCGTTCGACAATACCGTCAGGACGCGGCTGCCGGCGGTGAGTTCGCTCGCGAAAGGCCCTGCGGGCCGCAGCAATTTCGCGGTCCGCGTTCCCGTCATGCGCGACGGCGAGTTTCGCGGGGTGCTCTCGGCGGTGGTGAAGCCGGACGCCATTCTCGAAATCATCAACCGCCAGAGGGTGCCGGGCGACTGGGTCATCTCGGTGTTCGATGCGAAGGGAATGCGGGTGGCGCGCTCGCGGGCGCACGCGCAAACCCTCGGCACCGCCGCCGCGCCGAGCCTCCAGGCGCTCATGGCGGGCAACGCTCAGGAAGGCTCGGGCCTGACTTTCGCGCTCGAGGGCGACCGGATCGTGACCGCTTTCGTCCGCCTCGAGCACAGCGGCTGGACGGTCGCGCCGGGCATACCCACCGCATTCGTCAACCAGGGCGTCGCCCGCTCCATCGCCGTTTACGGCGGCGGGATTCTCCTTTCGATTGTCCTGGGCGGGCTGGCGGCGCTCCTGGTCGCGCGCGGCATCCGCCGCCCGATCGCGCGGCTGAGCGAGGCCGCGCAGGCGCTCGGGCGCGGCGAGAAGCCCACGCCGCCGGCAACGGACATCCGGGAGATCCGCGAGGCCGCCGAGGCGCTGCTCGCGGCGGATCTGGAACGCTCGCACGGCGAGGCCGAGCGCGAAGAGCTGCTGCGCCGCGAGCAGGCCGCCCGTGCCGTGGCCGAGCGGGCGAGCCGCGCGAAAGACGAGTTCCTCGCGATGCTCGGGCACGAGCTGCGAAATCCGCTCGGCGCCGTCGCCAACGCGGTCCGCTTGCTGGAGCATCCGCGCTGCAACGAGGAAACCGCCTTGCACGCGCGCCAGATCATCGCGCGGCAGGTCGATCACCTCGCGCGCATGACCGACGATCTGCTCGACGCGGGGCGCACGATCACCGGAAAGATCGCCCTCCAGCGACAGCCCGTGGACCTCGCCGCGGCCGTCGCCGACACCCTTGCCACGCTCAAGCCGCGAACCGAGCGCCATCGCCTCGTCGTCGAAACCCAGCCGTCGTGGGTCGACGCCGACCCGACCCGCCTGGAGCAGATCGTCGCGAACCTCGTGGTCAACGCGGTGAAATACACGCCCGAGGGCGGGACGATCCGGATCAGCGTGCGCGTCGAGTCCGGCGCCGCCGTGCTGCGCGTGGCGGACGAAGGCATCGGCATGCCGCCGGAGCTGGTGGCGACGGCCTTCGACCTTTTCGTCCAGGGCGAGCGCGGCCTCGATCGCTCCTACGGCGGCCTGGGCATCGGCCTCACCCTGGTGCGCCGTCTCGCCGAGCTGCACGGCGGCTCGGTCCAGGCAAGCAGCGCCGGACCGGGCTTGGGAAGCGAGTTCACCGTGCGCCTGCCCGCCATCGCCGTGCCGGCGGCGGTTCGGCAGCTCGCGGCAAGCGAACGCCGGGTGCCCGCGCGCGATATCCTCATCGTCGAGGACAACGCCGATGCGCGCGAGACGCTGTGCAGGCTGCTCGAGTTCGGGGGCCATCGCGTGCGCACCGCAGCCGACGGCGCGGAGGGGCTCGACGCCGCCCTTGCCGCGCTCCCGGAGGTGGCCTTCGTCGATATCGGGCTGCCGAAGCTCGATGGCTACGAGGTGGCGCGCCGCATCCGGGCGGCGAAGGACGGCGGCCGCCCGCTGCTAATCGCCCTTACCGGCTACGGGCTCGAGGAAGACCGGCAGCGCGCGCTTGCCGCCGGCTTCGATGCGCACCTGGTCAAGCCCGTCTCTGAGGGCGAGCTGGAAAAGCTGCTAGCAGCGTGCTAGTGCGCCAGGAGCGGCTCAGATGATCGGTCAGAACGAGCGCGGCGATTCGAAGCGGCCGCCGGCGCGGCCGGAAATGCTCGAAGGCCTCGGCGACATTGCGCTCCTCGCAGACCCGGTACTTGATCTGAGGATTCATGAGCCCACCCTAGCCCTCGGCTCATGAATCTCTCATCGCGTTTCGCTATGTAACTCCGTATTTGCTCGATTCGTCCAGATCGTCGCCCGAAGGCGACAGGTCGTGTTGCTCGAGCGCCACCGCCGCTGTCGCCTTCGAGCGACGTAGCGAAACCGCTACTGGGGGACGGCCATGCCCCTCACGACCGCCGGCCGGGCGCCGATCGCGTCGTACCAGCGCTTCACGTTCTGAAATTCGGCGAGCTCGACGCGGTGCCACTCGTGGCGCGCCACCCACGGGTAAGTCGCGATATCCGCGATGGAATACTCGTCCGCGAAATACTCGTGGCTCGCGAAATGCCGGTTCATCACTCCGTAGAGCCTCTTCGCCTCGGCGCCGTAGCGCTCGCTGCCGTAGGGGACCTCGTCCTTCTTCGCGCGCATGAAATGGTGCGCCTGGCCGAACATCGGCCCGACGCCGCCCATCTGGAACATCAGCCACTGCAGGATCTGATACCGGTTTTTTTGCGGAAAAAACCTTCCCGTCTTTTCCGCGAGATAAATCAGGATCGCGCCGGACTCCATCATCGCGATCGGCTTGCCCTGCGGTCCCTGCGGATCGACGATCGACGGAATCTTGCCGTTGGGATTGATCTTCAGGTACTCGGGCGTGAACTGCTCGGTGTTCGTCCCGATGTTGATCTTGTGCACGCGGTAGGGCAGGCCGCACTCCTCGAGCATGATCGAAATCTTGCGGCCGTTGGGGGTGGTCCAGGTATAAAGTTCGATCATGTTGAAATGGCTGCTGGCCTTGTTGATCGTGCTGATGATTCTAACGGCCGTGACGCCCTGGCTGCAGCGCTACGGCCTTGGCCGGCTTCCCGGAGATTTCCGCATGGCGGTTCGCGGCCGCATCTACCGCGTGCCGTTCGCGAGCACGGTGCTGCTGTCGGCGCTGGTCTGGCTAATAGGAAAAGTTCTTTAGCCGCTCGGCAAGCGTCATACCGCCTGTGCGATGGCCTGGACGCGCGCTTTGTCGATGAGCGCCGCGATTTCGCCGCCTTGGCCCTGCTTCGCGATCGCGCCGGCGTCGATCGCAGACGCGGCTCGCAGCGCGAGCGCCGCCCGCCGCGCGTCGATGCCTTCGGCGAGCCGCGCCACTTCGAGAAGCTCGGCGAAGCGCTCCGGACGCCGGAACGCGTCGGCCGCCTTCAGGAGCTCGAGCAGCGCCTGCGCCGAGGCCTGGCGCGCGCCGCGCAGCCGCTCCCGGTTGCGGCACCCGAGGAGCGCGAGCTCGCGCGCTTCGTTGGGCGCGCGCAGCCGCTCGCACAGCGCCTCGACTTCGGCCTCCTTCAGCGGCCAGGCCAGTAAAGCAAAGCGCACCGGCAGCGAAGCGTTGCTCTTCGCCGCTTCCTCGAGGCTCTTCAGGTTTATTTTTTCCGGCGAAGGAAAAAGCTTTTCCAGCAGGCCGCAGGCTTTCAGCACCTCGAACATGCGTTCCGGGTGTTTTTCCGCCAGCCCTTTCGAAAATTCCTGCCAGACGCGCTCGGCGACGAGATGGTCGGTCTCGCCCGAGGCGACCATGTCGCGCATGAGCTGCAGCGTTTTCTCGTGCACCTTGAATCCGAAGCGCGCGGCGAAGCGCGCGACGCGCAGGATGCGCACCGGGTCCTCGGCGAACGCCTCGCTCACGTGCCGCAGCACGCCCGCGTCGAGGTCTTTCTTTCCGTCGAACGGGTCGATGAGGCGGCCGTCCTCGGCCTTCGCCATCGCGTTGATGGTGAGATCGCGCCGGCGCAGATCCTCCTCCAGCGTGACCTCCGGCGCGGCGTGCACCGTGAAGCCCTTGTAGCCGCGGCCGCTTTTTCTCTCCGTCCTCGCCAGCGCGTATTCTTCATGGGTCGCGGGATGAAGAAAGACCGGAAAATCCCTGCCGACCGGGCGGTAGCCCTGCCGCACCATCTCCTCGGGAGTCGCGCCGACCACGACGTAGTCGCGATCCTTCACCGGCAGGCGGAGCAGCTCGTCGCGAACCGCGCCGCCGACGACGTAGACCTTCACCGGGATTTCACCCGCATTTCACTTGCGGGCGTAGGGCTCGTCGGCGGCGACGAACTCGGTCTCGCGGCGCCCCGCCTCGATCCATTCCCGCACGGCGGCGGCGCCGAGCAAGGCGTCGGCGTAGGCCTGCGCCGCGGGCGGCAGCGAGACCGCGTACGTGCGAAACCGCGTCGCGACCGGCGCGTAGAACGCGTCGGCGACGCTGAAGCGGCCGAACAGGAACTCGCCGCCGCGGCCGAAGCGGCTGCGGCACGAGGTCCAGATCTCGACGATCCGCTCGATGTCTTTCTCCGACTTCGGGTTGCGGCCCTTGCCGGGCAGGCTCGCGCGCAGGTTCATCGGCATCGCGCCGCGCAGCGCCTGGAAGCCGGAATGCATCTCGGCGCAGATCGAGCGCGCGACGCGGCGCGCATCGGCCGCCGCCGGCCAGAGCTGCTTCTCCGGATGCAGCTCGGCGAGCGTTTCGCAGATCGCGAGGGAATCCCACACCGGCTCGCCATCGACGAGCAGCACGGGCACCTTGCGCGTCGGCGAATACGGCTCGATGCCCGCGACGGTCACGCTGTCGCCCGCCTCATTGAACTTGAGGAGCACTTCCTCGAAGGCGATGTTCGCCTGCCGCGCGAGCACCCATGGGCGCATCGACCACGAGGAGTAGTTCTTGTTGCCGATGACCAGCTTCAGCGCAGGCGCTTTCGCCATGGCGCAATTCTAGCCGCGGTTCCCGTAAACTCGACGCATGCTCGATGCGTCGCGTAGGTCGTTCGCGGCCGAAGTGGCCGGACGGTTCGCGCGCGACGCGCTCGACGGCGGCGAAGGCCGAGTCTGCGCGGTGTTTCGCCGGAGCTTCTACCTCCGCGTTGCGGACCGCGGAGCCGCCGGGCGCTTCGTTTGCGTGGGCGACGCCTCGCTCGGGCGCGGTCCGCTGAATGCGCTGGTGAGCGATTTCCGGGCGCCCGCGCTCGGCGAGGCGATCCGGGTAGCGATGCACGGCTGCCGGCTGTGGCAGCCCCCGGCAACGGGCGATGTCGCGGGCGCGGACCTCGCGGCGCTGCGGCAGGCCGCCGGCGGCCGCGTTCCCAAAGAGGGACTCGGTGGCCTGATCATCGGGCGCCACAACGGCGTCTCGATCCACGCGCAGCCCGCGCTCGAAGCGCTCGACGCCTGGCTGGCGGGCAACGAGCTCGGCCCGCAAGCCGAGGCGCTGATCGGCCTCGGCCCGGGCCTCACCCCTTCCGGCGACGACTATCTCGGGGGCATGCTCGTGGCGCTGCGCGCATGCGGGCGCGCCGCGCAGGGCGCGGCGCTCTGGCGATGGCTCGAGCCGCGGCTGGCCGCGCGAACGAGCGCGATCAGCGCCGCGCATCTGGCCGCCGCGGCCGAGGGCGAAGCGCACGAGGCGCTGCACCTTTGTATCGCGGAACTATTCACCAAAAACGGCGCGTGGAGCGCGGTGCTGCCGCAGCTCGACGCGGTGGGCCACTGCTCCGGCTGGGACGCGCTGGCGGGCGCGGCGGCCGTCGCGCAAACGGCATGAGGGACACCGCGATCCTCGATCGCCTCGCGCGGCTCGCCCTCGCGTGCGTCGAGCGTGAATTTCCGTATCAGCCGCAGCACGCGATCCGCGATGCGCAGGACTTGCATCGCCCTCGCAGCCTGCATCCGGCGTTCTACGGCTGCTACGACTGGCATTCCGCGGTCCACGGGCACTGGCTGCTCGTGCACGCGCTGAAAGGCAATCCCACCGGTCCGTTGGCCGCCTCCGTCCGCAAGGTGCTCGATTCTCATTTTTCGGCGGAGAACCTTCAGGTTGAAGCGGACTACCTGGAAAGCCACTCCGGCTTCGAGCGCCCGTACGGCTGGGCGTGGCTGCTCAAGCTGGCGGCTGAGCTGGCTGGATGGGAAGATGGCGACGCAAGGCGCTGGCGCACCCATATGCAGCCCCTCGTGGAGGTGATCGAGGCTCGCTACGTCGAATGGCTGCCGAAGCAGACCTATCCGATCCGCGCCGGGGTGCACGGCAATACGGCATTCGGCCTCGGGTTCGCGCTCGACTATGCGAGAGCTTCGAAGCGCTCGAAACTGGAAAATCTCATCGTCGAAAGAAGCATCGACTATTACGGCGGGGACCGGAATTATCCGGCGGCGTGGGAGCCGGGCGGCAACGACTTCCTCTCGCCCTGCCTGGTCGAAGCCGATCTCATGCGCCGGGTCCTGCCCGACTTTCGCCCCTGGTTCGAGGCTTTCCTGCCCGAGTTTCCTTCGAGCCTGCTCGTGCCCGCGACGGTCAGCGACCGAAGCGACGGCCAGCTCGCGCACCTCGACGGGCTGAACCTCAGTCGCGCCTGGTGCTTCTCCAATCTTGCTTCTTCTCTTTCAGAAAAAGAAATCCTGGCAAAGGCGGCGCAAAGACATCTCGATGCGGCGCTGCCGAACGTGGCGAGCGGCAGCTATGCGGGCGAGCACTGGCTCGCCACCTTCGCCGCGTACGCGCTCGCGTGCGCGTTCGACGGCGCGACCAGCACGCCGGCCTCGCGCAGCAGCGCCACCTGACGCGAATAGCCCTGCGGATCGCGCTCGGTGCCGGTGACCGACGCGATGACCGGCTTCGAGTTTCTTCCCAGCTCTTTGGCGAGCACGCCCGCGGGGTCCGCGTGCGAACCGAAACCCAGCACCAGATCCACGAGAACGGCCGCCACCGCCGGATCGGCGAGCGCGGCGCGCAGGTGCGGGGTGCGCAGCTCCGGCTCGATCATCGGATGCGGGCGCCCGCGCGTGTATTCGTCGGCGCCAAGGTCCATGAAGACATGGCCGCCCTGCCCGGTCGGCAGGCCGCGCTCGCGGAAAACGAATTCCGCCTCCGCGCACAGCGTGCCGCCGCAGTACAGGCCGCGGATGAAACGGCCCTGCAGGCTCTTCGGCAGCTCGTGCTTGGAGTCCTCGATGGTCGACTGCAGGACCATCTCGGCCGCGTCGCAAAGGGTGCGGGCGAGGCGGGCGTTCGGCGGCAGCTTCATGTCGCGCACGCCGAGGAAGCACACCACGAACGGCTTGGCGCTGCGCGCCACCCGCTCCAGCACGAGACTCGCCGCCTCGGGCGAGGGCGGCTTGGAGATGAGGACGATCTTCGCCGTCTGCGGATCGGCTTCTAGCGCATCGATCGCCGCAAGCGTTCCAAGGCCGCCGATGCGCGCGTCGAGGTCGCGCCCGCCGACGCCGATGCCGTGCGATACGCCGCCGCCCGCGCGCGCCAGGAGGCACGAGACTTCCTGCAGGCCGGTGCCCGAGGCCGAGACGATGCCGACGTCCCCGCGGGGCACCGCGTTCGCAAAGGCGATCGGCGTGCCGTCGATGAGCGCCGTGCCGCAATCCGGTCCCATGAGCAGGAGGCCTTTGTCGCGCGCGAGGCGCTTCAGCGCAAGCTCGTCGGCGATCGGCACGTTGTCGGAGAAGATGAGCGCGTGCAGCCCGTGCTCGAGCGCGGAACGCGCCTGCAGGGCGGCGAACTCGCCCGGCACCGAGACGAGCGCGAGGTTCGCGCCGGGCAGCACCGCGAGCGCGCCGGCGAGGCTGCGCGAGCGCGGAATGAGCTCCGGCGCGGCGGCGCTCTTCTCCTCCAGCATCTCGAGCGCCGACTCGAGCGCGGCGCGCGCCCGGCCCTCGTCGGCGGCGCGCACCGCGATGATCACGTCGGCGGCATCGGCGCGCTCGCCTTCGGCGAGCAGGCCCGCGCCGCGCAGCAGCGCGCGGTTCGACGGCGTGCCGATCATGAGCGCCGCCGACTCGACCCCGGGCAGCTCGCCGAGCCGCCGCGCGACGCGCATCAGCGCCACCGAATCGCGGTAGACGCCACGCTCCACGCGGTTCGCGAGGAAACTCAATTGCCGCTTTTCAGCTGGCTGAAGGCGAGCAGCGCCTGCTCGAAGCAGGCGAGCGGCGCGCGCGCCACGCCGGCGCCGACCTGGCCGACGCCCGCCTTGCGGTGCGCGATCCCGGTGTTGATCGCGGGCTGGATGCCGGTCTCGACCACGCGGCGGATGTCGATGCCCACCGCCACGCCGGCGAATTCGAGCGCGGCGATGGCCCACTTCGGATTGCGGCCGGACGCGATCTCGCTCATCGTCCGGGTGACGTGGACCGCGTCGCGAAAGCCGCCCGCGCCGACGAAGCCGGCGACCGCGGGCGCCGCCGCCATCGCGAACGCGCCCAGGCCGATCGACTCGAGGATCGCGGAGTCGCCCATGTCCGGATTGGCGTCGGCGGCGCTGAAGCCGGGGAAATACAGCCCTTGCGGCATCTCGACCGGCGCGGTGAACCACGCGTCGCCCAGCCCCGCGACCCGGATGCCGAAATCGGTGCCGTTGCGGCACATCGCGGTCACGAGCGTCGAGCGCTCGATGCCGCGCGCCGGATCGAGCATGGACTTGCCCATCGCCATCGCGACGTTGAGGAAGAATTGATCGTTGCCGGCCATGAACTCGAACGCTTTCCCGAGGACCGGTCCCGCGCCGCGCGACGCGAGGTGCGGCGAGAGCGTGCGCAGCAGCAGCGAAGAGCAGGCGACGTTGCGCTGATGCATCTCGTCGCCCATCGCCAGTCCCCGGGCGATCAGCGGATTCAGCTGCACGCCGCCCGCCGAGACCAGCGCTTCATGAAAAAGCGGGCCGAATTCGTCGCGCAGCCAGGCGAGGCGAGCGAGCACCTGCGCGTCGTTCCCGCCGAAACGCATGACTTTTCCCAGGCCTTCGTTGATGGCGCAAAACGCCCGGTTGCCGAAGGCGCGGTTCTCGACCACGAGGAGCGGCATGCTCTTCGTGGTGATGCCGGTCATCGGCCCGACCGCGCCGAAGTCGTGATTCGGGGCGAAGCGCACGCCGCCGGAGGCCGCGAGCGCCTCCGCCGCCGCGAGGTCCGGCGCCCATCCCTCCAGCACGATCGCCCCGCACACCGCGCCGCGCAGCGGGCCGCACATGCGCTCCCACGCGATCGGCGGGCCGGCGTGCAGCATCAGGCGTTCCTGCTCGAGCGGGGGGATCAGCTCGCCCGCGCGGCGCACCGCGATGAGCACCGGCTCCGCGGCAAGCACGCGGTCGAGCGCATGCCGATTCGCCTCGCCGATCTGCTTTTCGAACGAAGAAAGCAGCGCGAGCGCGGACATCGGCGCGGCCCGGCCGCCGGCCGGGGGCGTCCAGTCGACCTGGGCGACGGCGGCGCCATTTGCCGCGAGATCGCGCGCGAACGAGGAGAGGCCGATGTTGACGACTCGCACCGGCCCCGCGAGCAGGGAAGTCATGGGCGGCGAAGCGGCCTGCTACCGGCGTGCGCGCCAGCGCAGCTGGGGATAGCGCTCGCGCGGCATGGCGAGCGCGAGGTAGGTCGCCGCGATTCCCTCGAGCGCCTGGGGCTGGATGCCGAAAGGAAAAGCGCCGCTGCAGACGCTCGGCACTTGCATCGAGCGGTAGTTGTCACGCGTCATCGGCGTCCCGGGCAGGAATTCCATGAGGCGCGCCTGCAGATACGAAAGCGAGTCCGACAGCCCGATCACCATCCGCCGCCGGCCCGTGGCTACGCACACGTATTCGACGAGCTCCTTCAGCGCATAGGTGCGCGGTCCGCAAAGCTCGTAGCGCTTGCCCCGGGTTGCAGGGTCGCCCAGGGCGGCCGCCATCGCGCTCGCCACATCGCCTACGTATACGGGACTGAACTGCGCTTGCGGACAAGGCACGAGGAGCACCGGCAGGAAGCGCGCGAGCCGGGCGAACTGGTTGAGAAAACGGTCCTCCGGGCCGAACACGACCGACGGACGGAACACCGTGACATCGAGATCTTCGGCGGCGAGGACCGCCTGCTCGCCGATGCCCTTGGAGCGCAGGTACTCCGAGGGCGCGTCTGCGGCGGCGCCTACGGCGCTGACGTGGAGCAGTTGCCGGACGCCCGCGGTGCGGCACGCCCGGGCGATGCCCTGGGGAAGCTCCACGTGAACGCGCGCGAAGTCGGGCCCGTAGTCGTTCGGACCGCGCTCGTCGCGCCGCCCGCGGCGCCCGTGCAGGATGCCGGCAAGATTGATCACCGCCTGACATCCCGAGGCGAGGCGCTCGAGCGTGCCGGGAACGAAGACGTCGGCCTGGATCACGTCGACCGTCGGCAGGAGGGTGAGGTGCTTGGCGCGCTCGGCCCGCCGGGTCGGCACCCGGACGCGGATGCCGCGGCGCACGAGGGCGGCGGCCAGATGCCTTCCGATAAAGCCCGAGCCGCCGACGACAAGAACGCTCTCGAGCCTCATGGGCCCGAATTTTAAGGCAGTTCTTCTTCTTCCAAATCCTCTACTTCACCCGGGGCGCGCGCCGGGACCGTCCCCAGCCGGTCCTTGATCGGCACGACGGTGTTTTCGAGCAGCGCGCCGTAGTAGACCGAGGCGGCGGTCACTTTCTTCACGTAGTCGCGCGTCTCGTTGAACGGGATGGTCTCGGCGTAGATCGCGCCCTCGAGCGGTCTTGCGTCGCGCCAGCGCCGCGCCCGGCTGGGGCCGGCGTTGTAGGCCGCCGAGGCGAGGACCGTGTGGCCGAGCTGGTCGAGCACGATCTTCATGTACCCGGTTCCGAGGTTGATGTTGGTCTGGACCTCGTGGACATGGTGCGAGCGGTAGCCGCGGATTCCCATTCGCGCCGCGACATAGCGGGCCGTGCTCGGCATGACCTGCATCAGCCCGGCGGCGCCGACGCTCGAGCGGGCACCGGCGATGAACCGGCTTTCCTGGCGCACCAGCGCGAGGACCCAGGCCTCGTCGAGCTTCTGGCTCTTCGCGTATTCCTGGAACACGTCGCGGAAGGGCAACGGATAGCGCAGCGCGAAATTGTGCAGCCGCCTGGTCCGGCCGGCGGCCTGGATGGCGCGGTCGTAGACACCGGCACGCAGCGCGAGCTCGGCGGCGGCGATCAGCCGGCGATCGTCCAGGCCGCGCAGCGCGAACACCCACTCCTTCACGCCTTCGTTGCGCAGCCCGAGCCGGATCAGCTCGAGCGCGCGCGCGAGCCCCGGCTCGCGCGCCGCGGCGGCCACGTCCTCTTCGGTCGGAACGTACGTATTCGTCGGGAGCGTCGCCACATAGCCGAGCTCCTCGTTGGCGAGCAGGCCGTAGAAATCGGTCTGTCCGGCGATGCGCAGATAGTACGCGCGCGCGCCCGCTTCCTCGCCCTGCGCCGCGAGCGCCCGGCCGTACCAGTAGGTCCAGACCGGCTCCTGCCGGCTGGCGGGCGACATGCGGTCGATGGCGCTGCGCACCGTGGCCCATCTCGCGCGGCGCAGCGCGGCGCGCGCTTTCCATCCGAGCTGCTCGTCATCGAGCTTCGTATCGCCCGCGCGCGCGTACCATCTCAGCGCGCGCTCGTGATGGACCATCGCGCCCTCGTGGGCGACGCGGCCCCAGAGGTATTTCTGCTCCCGCTCCGGCAGGCGCTCGCCGAAGGCGCCCTCGAGCGCCGCGGCCATCGCATCGGGATTGCTCTTCGCGTAGCGCACCCCCGCGAGCACCGCAACCTCGCGCGTGGCGCGATGCTCCAGGGTGCCCGGCAGCCGGGCGAGCAGGCGCTTCGGCTGGCGCGCCGCTTCCGCGAGCGAGCGCTCGTCGGGCGCCTCGCTCTTCGGCAGGTAGCCGAGCGCGGTCTTCGCGGCGGTGATGTGGCCGCTCTCGAAGAGCACCCGCACGCGCCTCCAGACGTCCGTGATCGAGAGGCGGCCGCGCTTCCACATGGTGTCGGCGAGCTTCGCGCAGCCCTCGGGCAGCTCGCGCGGCTCGAGCCACACAGGCGCCGCCTCGTCGAGCGCCGACTCGTCCCCGCGCGCGAGGTGCGAAGACCAGATGTAGCAGCGCAGCTCGAGATCGTCGAGCGGATAGTTGGTGGCGTCGCGGTCGAAATCGCTCCATGCGCCGCGCCGGCCGAGAACTTTCAGCCACTCGGTGCGCAGGGTCTCGGCGACGTAGGTGTTACCGTGCTGGGCGAAGAAAGCGTGCACGTCCTTGCTGGAGGCGTCCTCCAGCGTAAGGGAGAGCCGCCAGTAGTCGACCCACGGCTCGAGCAGCTTTCCCTCGAGTTTTTTCGCGTGCCGCGAGAGCTTGATAGGGTCGCCGGCACGGTAGGCGTCGTATGCTGCGAGCAGTGCGTCGTCGACGGGCGCGGCAACGGCTGCCGTAGTCGCGAAAAGCACTACGGAAAACACGGCCCCGACGCTGTGGAATTGCTTGAAAATCATCGCCTAAATTCTAGCATTCTCAATGACTTTCGATGACCTGAAAGCCTGGCGTAAGTCGCAGCGCGAACGACTAATAACAGCGCGCATGACGCTTCCTCACGACCGCCTGGAATCGTTCCGGAAATCGATCGACGGTTCCATAGAGCGGTCCTTCCCCGGTCTAGCCCGCGGCCGGTTAGGGTTCTGCTGGCCGATAAAGAACGAGTACGACCCGCGCCACCTGGCTAAAACGCTTCGCGATCGCGGCGCGTTGACCGCGCTCCCGGTCGTTGTCGCCCCGAAGCAACCGCTCGCTTTCCGCGAGTGGCACCCCGGGACCGAGCTCGCCAAGGGGCCGCTCGACATTCCTTACCCCGTGAATTCACCGGAAGTCATTCCAGAAGCCGTGCTTCTCCCCATGAACGGCTGGGACGCCCAAGGCTATCGGCTGGGATACGGCGGCGGCTTTTTCGACCGGACCCTCGCCGGCCTTTCGAAAAAGCCGGTGGTCATCGGCGTCACCTATGAGCTCGCCCGCATGGACACGATCCATCCCCAGCCCTGGGACATTCCGATGGACTACGTGGTGACCGAGCGAGGCGTCTACCGCCGCGACGACGCCGGCCTCGTGTTCCTCGGCGCTCCGGAACCCGGGGGCTCGGGACGGATGGCCTCGCCGGTCTGCTACGCCGACGAGGACTACTTCAAGGGAAAAGCGCGCTAGCCCCGGGATACCGCGCGCTGTCCGTCAGATCAGGAAAAGACGGTACGCGGGATTGCGGGTCTCCTCGGCGCAGGGGTAGCCGAGCTTTTTCAGGAACGCCCGGAAGGCATTCATCTCGCCGCGCGGCACCTGCATGCCGACCAGCACCCGGCCGTAATCGGCGCCGTGGTTGCGGTAGTGGAAGAGGCTGATGTTCCAGTCGCTGCGCATGCTGGTGAGGAACCGGGCGAGCGCGCCCGGGCGCTCCGGGAATTCGAACCTGTAGAGAATTTCGTTCTTGGCGGCCGTTTTGCCGTTTCCGCCAGGCGCTCTTCCGCCCACCATATGCCGCACATGCCATTTGGCCATCTCGTTGTCCGACAGGTCGAGCGTCTTCAGGCCGTGGCGGCGCAGGTTACGCACCAGTCTTGCGGTCTCGTCGCGGCCCTGCACCTCGACGCCCACGAAGATATGCGCTTCCCTGGATTCGGCGATGCGGTAGTTGAACTCGGTGACGCTGCGCGCCCCCAGCGTGGCGCAGAACTTCTTGAAGCTGCCGGGACGCTCGGGAATGGTGACGGCGAGGACCGCCTCCCGATGCTCGCCGAGCTCCGCCTCCTCGGCGATGAAGCGCAGGCGGTCGAAGTTGGTATTGGCGCCAGAGGCGATCGCGACAAGGGTTTTGTTTTTGAAAGAATGTTTCTCCGCCCAAGCTTTCGCGCCGGCAGTCGCGAGCGCGCCGGCGGGCTCGAGCACCACGCGCGTGTCCTCGAACACGTCCTTGATCGCGGCGCAGATCTCGTCGGTGTCGACGAGCAGCATCTCGTCCACGAGCTGCCTGCACAGCCGGAAAGTCTCGTCGCCGACCTCCTTCACCGCGACACCGTCGGCGAAGAGGCCGACCTGGTCGAGCCGGATGACTTTTCCCTTTTTCAGGGAGCGCGTCATCGCGTCCGCGTCGACGGGCTCCACGCCGATGATTTTCGTCGCCGGGCGAACCCGTTTGATGTAGGCGGCGATGCCGGAGATCAGGCCGCCGCCGCCGACCGGCACGAACACCGCGTCGATCGGCCCGGCGTGCTGGCGCAGGATTTCCACGCCGATGGTGCCCTGGCCGGCGATCACCTCCGGGTCGTTGTAGGGATGCACGAAGGTGAGCCCGCGCTTGCGCTTGAGCCGCATGGCGTGCGCATACGCCTCGTCGTAGGAATCGCCATGCAAAACCACTTCGGCGCCGCGCGCCGCGACCGCGTTCACCTTGATGCGCGGCGTGGTGACCGGCATCACGATCAACGCCCGGCAGCCCAGGCGCTGCGCCGCGAGCGCCACGCCCTGCGCGTGGTTGCCCGCGCTCGCCGCGATCACGCCCTTCGCGAGGCGCGCCTGCGGCAGGCCGGCCATCTTGTTGTAGGCGCCGCGCAGCTTGAACGAGAACACCGGCTGCAGGTCCTCGCGCTTGAGGTAGAGCCGGTGGCCCAGCCGCTTCGACAGCGCCGGCGCGAGCTCGAGCGGCGACTCGATCGCGACGTCGTAGACGCGCGCCTTTAGAATCCGCTCGAGATAATCGTTGCGCCGCACGCTGTCCCCGCCCGCCTTCTTCTTGGAGCCGTCGAATTTAGCATGGCCGAACTGCTGGGACTGTTCCTCGCCGCCTTCGCCGCGGCCACGCTGATCCCGCTGCCGTCGGAAGCGGCGCTCTATGCCTACCTCCAGATCCATCCCGAAAACACCGTCCTGGCCGTCGCGGTAGCGACGGCCGGAAACACGGCCGGGGGCATGACAACCTACGTGCTTGGCCGCCTGCTTCCCCAAAACAGGAAGCTCGATGCAAGCGCCTTGGCCCTTGCTCGCCGTTTCGGCGCCCCCGCGACGTTGTTCGCCTGGCTGCCGATCGTCGGCGACGCCCTCTGTGCCGCGGCGGGCTGGTTGCGCGTCAACTGGCTTGCGGCCCTGGGTTTCATGGCTATCGGCAGGCTGACGCGCTACATTGTGGTCGCAGCGATGTCGTCTTCTTTCTGAGGCGGAGGTAGCGATGGGTACCACGGCCAGGGTCAGGCAGTTGAAGGAGCGATGGGAAGTCCTTACGTACTACCAGCGCTTCGAAAGCGCGGTCGGGCTGGTGCTGACGTTCGTCACCGCGCTCGTGATCCTGGTCGCCCTGTACCGCCTCGCGGTCACTGTGATCGCCGGGCTGGTGTTCGGCGTGCTCGATCCGCTCGACTACGCGGTTTTTCAGGCGGTGTTCGGCGAAATCATGACGCTGCTGATCGCGCTCGAGTTCAACCACACCCTGCAGTACATAGGACGCGAGCAGAGCATCATCCAGACCAAGGTCGTGCTGCTGATCGCGCTGCTCGCGCTCGCCCGCAAGTTCATCATCCTCGATATGCACGAGACCGACGCGGGGCAGCTGCTCGGGCTCGCCGCGGTGACCCTCGTCCTCGCCGTAGCCTACTGGCTGATACGGGAGCACGACGCCCGCCTCGCGCGGGCGAAAGACATGCCTTGATTCTGCAAGGCGTGCGCCGCGAGTGGCCGCTCGCGTTCAGCGCCGCGACCACCGTTCTGTTCTTTCTCGGCAAGGAACTGCTCGACCATCTGGAGAGCGGTTTATGGTTCGCGCTCGTCCTCGCCTGGCTGTTCGCCGCGATCCTGCTGTCGGCCTTTGCGGTCGTAAGGCACGCCGACGGCCTCGCCGCGCTCCTGGGCGAGCCCTTCGGCACCCTCGTGCTGACGCTGGCGATCACGTGCATCGAGGTCATGATGATCGCCGCCGTGATGCTCACCGGACCGGCGGTCTCATCGCTCGCGCGCGACACGATGTTCGCGGTGATCATGATCGTCTTCAACGGCATGGCGGGCCTCACGCTGCTGCTCGGAGGGCTGCGCTATCACGAGCAGGCTTACAACCTGCAGGGCGCCAACGCCTACCTCGCGGTCATCGTGCCCCTCGCGGTGCTCGGCCTCGTGCTGCCGAATTTCACCGTCTCCTCGCCCGGGCCGACGTTCTCGACGGCGCACGAGATCTTCCTGATCCTGATGTCGCTTGGCCTGTACGGCGTCTTTCTCACGATCCAGACGCTGCGCCACCGCCACTATTTCGTGTCGGAGGAGGAGCCGGGCGCGGCGCATGCCGGGGTAGAAACGCGCTCGGTTCCATACCACGGCGGGCTTCTGCTCGCCTACATCCTGCCGATCGTCCTGCTCTCCAAGCAGATCGCGGTTCCCATCGACTACGCGGTGAACCGCCTCGATGCGCCCGAGGCGCTGGTGGGTTTCCTGGTCGCGGCGCTGGTCCTGTCCCCCGAATCGCTCGGCGCGGTGCGCGCCGCGCTCTCGAACCAGCTTCAGCGATCGATCAATCTGCTTCTCGGCTCGGTCCTCGCGAGCATCAGCCTGACGATTCCCGCGGTGCTCGTGGTCGGCATGGCCACCGGCAGGACCGTCATCCTGGGCCTCGATGCGGTGGACACGCTCCTGCTCGTGCTCACGCTCGGCCTGAGCACGCTGACGTTCGCGAGCGGCCGCACCAACGTGCTGCTCGGCGCGGTGCACCTGCTCGTGTTCGCGAGCTATCTCGTGCTGATGTTCGACCGCTAAGCGAGCCCGGCGCCGCCCGCGCGGCGTTGCTAAGCGGCCTGCAGCTTGGCCACCGCCACCGCCAGCCACTTCACGCCCTGCTTGCCGAAGTTGACCTGGACGCGCGCGTCGCCGCCCTGGCCCTCGGCATCGACGATCACGCCCGGGCCGAATTTCGCGTGCACCACGTTCTGCCCGATGCGAAAGCCGCTGCCGGTGTCGCGGGGGATTTTCTTGAATGCCATGGCGTCCTCGTTTTTTGTTGTTGGCGACCAGGTGAACTCTTTTTTCTTCGAAAAGCGCGGCGTGAGCCACTTCATCAGGCCTTCGGGGATCTCCTCGAGGAAGCGCGAAGGGATGTTGTAGCGCGTCTGGCCGTGCAGCATGCGGGTCTGGGCGTGCGAGAGATACAGCCGGTTGCGCGCGCGCGTGATGGCGACGTAGGCGAGGCGGCGCTCCTCCTCGAGGCCGTCGCGCTCGTTCGCGCTTTGCTCGTGCGGGAAGAGGCCTTCCTCCAGTCCGGTGAGGAACACCGCGTCGAACTCCAGGCCCTTCGCGGAGTGCACGGTCATCAGCTGCAGCGCGTCCTGGCCTTCGCCCGCCTGGTGCTCGCCCGCCTCGAGCGCGGCGTGCGTGAGAAAGGCGGTCAGCGGATCGACGGCCTCGCCCGATTCGCTCTCGCGCTCCTCGTCGGAGAACGCCGCCGCCGCGTTCACGAGCTCCGCCAGGTTCTCGATGCGATCGGCGCCCTCGCGCTCGGTCTTGTAATGCTCGATGAGCCCGCTGCGCGCGACGACATGCTCGACGATCTCGGGCAATGGAAGGTTTGCCGTTTCGCTTTTCAGGTCTTCGACGAGCTTCTTGAAGCTTCCCGCCTTCCCTTCCACCGCCTTGAAGAGAGAAACATTTTTTTCCTTCGCCGCATCCTGCAATTGCTCCACCGTCCTCGCGCCGATGCCGCGGGGCGGAAAATTGACCACCCGGAGAAAAGCGTTGTCGTCGTCGGGCAGGGCGATCATGCGCAGGTAGGCGAGCGCGTGCTTGATCTCGGCGCGCTCGAAGAAGCGCAGCCCGCCGTACACGCGGTAGGGGATCCCCTGCGAGAAAAGCGCGTGCTCGACGACGCGCGACTGGGCGTTGGAGCGGTAGAGGACCGCGACGTGCGCGAGTCTCGTGCCTTCGCGAGCGAGCGCCTTCACCTCTTCGACCAGCCAGCGCGCCTCGTCGATGTCCGATTCGCCCTCGAACACGCGCAGCGGCTCGCCCTGCCCGGCGGAGGTCCACAGGTTCTTGCCGAGGCGGTTGCGGTTGTTGGAGATGAGCGCGTTGGCGGCGTCGAGGATGTTGCCGTGCGAGCGGTAGTTCTGCTCGAGGCGGATGACCTTTCGCACCTTGAAGTCGCGCTCGAAGTCGGCCATGTTGCCGACGTTCGCGCCGCGGAACGTGTAGATCGACTGGTCGTCATCGCCCACCGCGAAGATGCTCGAGTCCTGCCCGGCGAGCAGCTTCAGCCAGCGGTACTGCAGGCGGTTGGTGTCCTGGAACTCGTCGACCAGGATGTGCCGGAAGCGGCGCGAATAGTGCTCGCGCAGGATCTGGTTGTTTTTCAGCAATTCGAAACTTCTCAAGAGCAATTCGGGAAAATCGACCACGCCTTCGCGCTGGCACTGCTCGTCGTAGGCGGCGTAGAGCTCGACCTGGCGGCGGGCGATGTCGTCGGCGGCGACGACGTTCGCCGCGCGCACCCCTTCTTCCTTCTGGGCGTTGATGAACCATTGCAGCTCGCGCGGCGGAAACCGGTCCTCGTCCACGTTCATGCCCTTCAGCAGGCGCTTGATCGCCGCGAGCTGGTCCTGCGAGTCGAGGATCTGGAAGGCCTGCGGCAGGCCGGCGTCGCGGTGGTGCGCGCGCAGCATCCGGTTGCACAGGCCGTGGAAGGTGCCCATCCACATCCCGCGGGGATTCACCGGCAGCATCGCGGTGAGGCGCGTCAGCATCTCGCGCGCCGCCTTGTTCGTAAAAGTGACCGCCAGCACGCCGCCGGGCGTGACGCGTCCGCCCTTGATGAGCCAGGCGATGCGGGTGGTGAGGACGCGGGTCTTGCCGCTGCCCGCGCCGGCGAGGATGAGCGCGTGCTCGTCCGGCAGGGTGACTGCGGCGAGCTGCTCGGGGTTTAGGTGTTCGAGGTGCAGCGACACGGGCCGCGCATTTTACTGCGGCCCGCGTCGGATTTTTTTGTTTACGAGGAAGAAACTTTCGGCGCGGCGACGCCGTATTTGCCCTTGAGCTGATCGGCGAGCGCCTGTGCTTCCGCTTTCGACGGCAAACCGTTGATGCGCACGACGTAGAGGCGCTTCTCGCCCGCCATGGTCGGGAAAATCTCCGCGCCGTAGCCCGCCGCGCGCACCTGGTCGTAGACGTCGAGCACCGCAGTCTGCTTGGCGGCGGAGAGCAGGTTCACCTTCCATTTGCCGCCGCGGCGCGCGGCGCCCTTGCCCTTCTCGATCTCGGTCTCCTTCGCCCACTCGCCGAGCTGCGCCTCCTCGACGAAGCCGATCGGCTGGGTGACGTTCTTCTCGCGGCGGTAGAACTGGCGCGGCTGGTCCATGGTGTACGGCGTTTCGCCGGGCCCGGCGACCTCGATCTTGCCTTCGATCAGGCAGACGGTCTGCCGATCGGGCGCCGATTTGCCCCAGAGGTCGGTGCCGCGGATCCCGGCGGTCACCGTCGCCACGCTGATGCTCACGTCGCGCCGGCGATTCTTCGCCGCGAGGTCGGTGGTGAAGCGAAACGCGCCTTCCAGCACCCCGAGCGCCGCCTTGAAGAGGGTTTTCGAAGGCTCGAGCTCCTTGAGCTGCAGGCTGCCGTTCTCGCCGAGCTTTACGACGCTGCCCTCGGCGAGGCGCACCTGCAGGCGCGAGCCGGCGCCCGTCGTGAGCTTGTCGCCCGCCTTGAGCTGCATCCCCGGCAGCACCGGCATCTTCCTTCCGTCCCGTTCGATCCAGGCGGGCATCTGCACCCCGTCGACGACGGCCGCGGATTGCGCGCTCGCCAGGCCGGAGGCGAGCACCATCGAAGCGAACAACAACTGGCAAAGAAACGTCTTCATTTTTTTCTCCCCTGACGGGCGCATGGTACCCGGTTGCGCCCCGATTGCCTCCCATATACGAGCGGGCGCGGGAACGGATGCAGCCGAAAGCTATAATCCGCGCTCCCGAGAATTATTTAACGATGCGCGACACTTACGATCCACAGGCGATCGAGCGCGAGGCCCAGGCGTTCTGGGAAGACAAGCGCTCGTTCCGCGCCGAGGAAGCTCCGGGCAAGCCCAAGTTCTACTGCCTGTCGATGTTTCCCTACCCCTCGGGGAAGCTGCACATGGGGCATGTCCGGAACTACACCATCGGCGACGTCCTGACCCGGCACTACCGGATGCGCGGCCGCAACGTGCTGCAGCCCATGGGCTGGGACGCCTTCGGCCTGCCCGCCGAGAACGCAGCGATGGCGAACAAGGTGCCGCCGGCGAAGTGGACCTACGACAACATCGCGTACATGAAGAGGCAGCTGAAGAGCCTCGGCTTCGCGCTCGACTGGACGCGCGAGCTCGCCACCTGCAAGCCCGACTACTACAAGTGGAACCAGTGGCTGTTCACCCGACTCTTCAGGAAGGGCCTCGCTTACAAGAAGACCGGCGTCGTGAACTGGGACCCCGTCGACCAGACGGTGCTCGCCAACGAGCAGGTGATCGAGGGCCGCGGCTGGCGCACCGGCGCGCCGGTGGAGAAGCGCGAGATCCCGATGTACTTCTTCCGCATCACCGCCTACGCCGAAGAGCTGCTCGCCGCCCTCGACGACCTGCCCGGCTGGCCCGAGCAGGTAAAGCTGATGCAGAAGAACTGGATCGGCAAGTCCGAAGGCGTGCGAATCGGTTTTCCCTACGAGCTGGAAAACCGGAAGAAGGTCATGTGGGTGTTCACCACCCGTGCCGACACGCTGATGGGCGCGACCTTCGTCGCCGTGGCGGCCGAGCACCCGATCGCGGCCTTCGCTGCGCAGAAGGATTCGAAGCTCAAACAATTCGTCGAGGAATGCAAGAAGGGCGCGGTCATGGAGGCCGAGCTCGCGCAGATCGAGAAGAAGGGCATGCCGACCGGCCTTTTCGTGACGCATCCGCTCTCCGGCGAGAAGCTCCCGGTCTGGGTCGGCAACTACGTGCTGATGGGCTACGGCGAAGGCGCGGTCATGGGCGTGCCGGCGCACGACGAGCGCGATTACGAATTCGCGCAGAAGTACGGCCTGCCCATCAGGCCGGTGATCCGCCACCCGCTCGGCGACAAGGTCGATCCTCCCTGGAAGCCCGAGTACGCGGACTACGGCGTTTGCATCAACTCCGGCAAGTACGACGGCCTCGACTATCAGGCGGCTGTAAACGAAATTTCAAAAGATCTGAGCGCGAAAGGCCTCGGCGAGAAGCAGATCCAGTGGCGATTGCGCGACTGGGGCGTCTCGCGCCAGCGCTACTGGGGCACGCCGATTCCGATCATCCACTGCCCCGCGTGCGGCGATGTTCCCGTGCCGGACGACGAGCTTCCGGTGAAGCTGCCCGAGGACCTGGTGCCCGACGGCACCGGCAACCCGCTCGCGAAGATGCCGCAGTTCTACGAGACGAAGTGCCCGCAGTGCGGCAAGCCCGCAAAGCGCGAGACCGACACGATGGATACCTTCGTCGATTCCTCGTGGTACTTCGCCCGCTTCGCCTGCCCGGGCCAGGACCAGGCGATGGTGGACGAGCGCGCGCGCTACTGGATGCCGGTCGACCAGTACATCGGCGGCATCGAGCACGCCATCCTGCACCTGCTCTACTCGCGCTTCTTCACGCGCGCCATGCGCGACGAAGGCCTGCTGCCGAAGGAGATGTCGGAGCCGTTCACCAACCTGCTTACGCAGGGAATGGTGCTCGCCGAGTCTTACTACACCGACGCCGGCGGCCGGCGCGAGTGGGTGAACCCGGCCGACGTCGCCGTCGAAAGAGACGCAAAAGGCAAGATCGTTTCGGCAAAGAGAGCCGCCGACGGAGCGCCGGTGGTCTACGACGGCATCGGCACGATGTCGAAGTCGAAGAACAACGGCGTCGACCCGCAGGCGCTGATCGACAAGTACGGCGCCGACACCGCGCGCTTCTACACGATGTTCGCCTCGCCGCCGACCAATACGCTCGAATGGAGCGACGAGAGCGTCGAGGGTTCTTATCGCTTCTTGAAGCGTGTATGGAACTACGCTCTCAAGTTCCACCGGGGCGGCGGCCCGACGGCTGCGGAGAATCTGCGCAAATCCACGCGCTTCCAGATTCACTCGATACTCCGGCAAATAAATTACGACATGGAGAAGCATCAGTTCAATACCGTGGCCTCCGGCGCAATGAAGATATTGAACGCGCTGGAAGCGATGGAGGGGGTCGATAGCCCGGAGTCGAAAGAAGGCCTCCAGATCCTGCTCAAGGTGCTTTCGCCGATCACGCCGCACCTCGCGCACCATCTGTGGTCGCAGCTGAAGTTCGGCGACGACATCATGCTCGCCTCCTGGCCCGAGGCCGAGGCGGACGCGCTCGAGCAGGACGAGGTCGACCTGGTGGTGCAGGTGAACGGCAAGCTGCGCGGCTCCATCCGCGTGCCCAAGGGCGCGGACAAGGAAGCCATCCAGGCGCTGGCGATGGCCAACGCCAACGTGCAGAAGTTCATTTCGGGGCAGGCCGCCAAGAAGGTCGTGGTGGTGCCCGGCCGGCTGATCAATATCGTCGTGTGATGCGCAAGCTCCTTGCTCCGGCGTTCTGCCTGGTTCTCGCCGGGTGCGGCTTCCAGTTGCGCGGTACCGCCGATGTGCCCTTCGAGACGCTGTACCTGCCCAACTCGAACACCGGCATCGCGCTCGACCTGAAGCGCAACATCCAGTCCGGCACGCGCGCCAAAGTGGTCGACGATCCGAAGTCGGCGGAGGCGATCCTGGAGTTCACCGAGGAGACGCGCAGCAAGGAGATCCTCTCGCTCACCGGCACCGGGCGGGTGCGCGAGTTCCAGCTTCGCTATCGCATCGGCTTCCGCGTGCACGACGGCAAAGGCGGCGAATACGTGCCGCAAAGCGTGATCCAGCTCACCCGTGACGTGACCTTCAACGATTCGGAGATCCTGGCGAAGGAGGCGGAGGAGCAGCTTCTCTTTCGCGACATGCAGTCGGACATGGTGCAGCAGATCATGCGCCGGCTGGCGGCCGCGCAGAAGCCCAGGGCGCCGGCGTAACGGGCAGGCGGGAACATGCAGATTCGCGCCGAGCAGCTCGAAGGACACCTCGCCAGGACGTTTGCGCCGGTCTACCTCGTGCACGGCGACGAGCCCCTGCTCGCGCTCGAAGCCGCCGACGCGCTGCGCGCCGCGGCGCGCAAGCGCGGCTTTGCGGAGCGGGAGGTGTTCGAGCCGAGCCGCCATTTCGACTGGAGCGAGTTCGCGCACGCCGCCGGCAGCCTGTCGCTCTTCGGCGGCAAGAAGCTGATCGAGCTCAGGCTCGCGACCGGGAAACCCGCCGCGCCCGCCGTGAAGGCGCTCGTGGACTACTGCGCGCGGCCCGCCGCCGATGTGCTCCTGCTCGTCACCATGCCGCGCCCCGAAGGCTCGGGCTGGTGGAAATCCGACTGGTTCAGCGCGCTCGAGCGGGCGGGCGCGGTAGTGGAAATCCAGCCGGTGGCGCGCGCGCAGCTGCCGGCGTGGCTCGGCCTGCGGCTCGCGAAGCAAAAGCAGAGCGCGCCGCGCGAGGTGCTCGAATTCATCGCCGACCGCGTCGAGGGAAATCTGCTCGCCGCGCACCAGGAGGTGCAGAAGCTCGCGCTCCTCGCGCCCGAGGGCGAGCTCGCGCTGGAGGACGTGCAGCAGGCCGTCGCCAGCGTCGCCCGCTACGATCCGCACCTCGCGGTGCAGGCGCTGGTCGCGCAGGACGCGCCGCGCTACGTGCGCATCATCGAGGGCCTGCGTGGCGAAGGCGAGCAGCCGACCTTCGTTCTCTACGTCCTCGCCTCGGCGCTGTTCGTGCTGCAGGGCGCGCAGCGCGGCGAGTCGGTCGATGCGCTCGCCATGCAGCACCGGCTGTTCAACAAGCCGCTCAAGGCGGCCGTGCAGGCGGCGGCAAGACGCTTTTCGGGCGCGGCGCTCGATGCGTCGCTGGCCCACGCCGCGCTCATCGATCGCGCCATCAAGGGCGTGCACAATGGCGACCCGTGGCAGGAATTCATCAAGCTTGGGCTAAAATTGGCCCATGGATCAAAAGCTTGAGGCCGCGGCGGTCGACGCCGGGCGAGACGTCAGGGAAGCAATGCGCGAGCTCGGCGTCGCGGCGCGCGCCGCCGCGCGCCTGATCGCGCGCGCCGACACGGCCACCAAGAACGCCGCGCTCGCGGCGATCGCCGCGAGGATCCGCGCCGATGGCAGGAAGCTCATCGAAGCGAACGGCATCGACGTCGCCGCCGCGAAACGGGCCGGCCGCGACGCCGCGTTCGTCGACCGCCTCACGCTGAGCGCGCGATCGGTCGAGCACATGGCCGAAGGGGTCGAGCAGGTCGCCGCGCTCGAGGATCCGGTGGGAAAGATCTCCGAGCGCGTGACGCGCCCGACCGGCATCGAGGTCGCGCGCATGCGCGTGCCGCTCGGCGTGGTCGGCATCATCTACGAGTCGCGCCCCAACGTCACCGCGGACGCCGCGGCGCTGTGCGTCAAGGCGGGCAACGCGTGCATCCTGCGCGGCGGCTCCGAGGCGCTGAATTCGAACCGGGCGATCGCCGCCTGCGTGCGCGCCGGCCTGAAAAGCGCGGGCCTGCCCGAGGCGGCGGTGCAGCTCGTGGACAGCGCCGACCGCGCCGCGGTCGGCGCGCTCATCACGATGCCCGAGTACATCGACATACTGGTGCCGCGGGGCGGGAAGGAGCTCATCGAGCGCCTCGCGCGCGAGTCGCGCATCCCGATGATCAAGCATCTCGACGGCGTCTGCCATGTCTACATCGACGACAGCGCCGATCCGCAGATGGCCGTGAGCATCGCCGACAACGCCAAGACCCAGCGCTACGGCACCTGCAACACCATGGAGACGC
>CAYOVM010000012.1:0-32845 GCA_964407355.1 uncultured Enterobacteriaceae bacterium | reverse complement strand
CATGACGGCGCCCTACGAGTTTCGGCTGTTCGATCTGTCGCAGGCGAGCACGATCAACCTCGCTGCGGAGCTGGTCACGACCACCGCCTTGAGCGGGATCTTGACCGCTGACGATACCTTCGAGCTCTATGTCAGCACCAATGACGCCGCGCTCGGAACGTTCGTGACCAGCGGGAACTCGTGGACACAAGCATTCACCATACCGTCAACGTCGCTGACACCGGGCGTTACCAACTACATTCACGTCATCGCACGTAACACGGGCGGGCCCGGGGGGATGTTGGGCGAGTTCCACCTGAACAACGCTCGATTTACTTTCCCGAATGGCTTGACCGATGAATACACGGTGCCGGCCGACTGGAAAGTCAGCCTGACCGGCTTTGGCAGCGGCTATTCGACGCCGGCGGACGAAGGGGCGAAGGGGGTGGCCCCGTGGGGTTCCACCACCCCGCTGATTTCCGCTTCAGCGCATTGGCTGTGGAACTACGTCAGCAACAACTCCGGCGATACCAACACCGAATACTTCAGCATGGCCGTCAATCCGGCCCCGTCGACGGTTACGGGCGCGAGCGTCACCGGCACCTTGTCGCCGGCTCGTGAAACGGATCTGTACCAGTTCACCGCGAGCGCCGGGGACCAGGTCTTCTTCGACGGGCAGAGCTTTTCGGGCGGGGAAGCCTATTGGCGGTTGATCGATCCGTTCGGCAAGCTGGTGTTCGACCGCACGGCATTCCCCACCGACGTTGGCGTTCTTACGCTCGAGCACCCGGGTACCTACACCCTGCTGATCGAAGGCCGGATCGGCACCACCGCCATCGCGAACTACAGCTTCAATGTGGAATTGCGCGGCAACGTGCCGGTCGCGCCGGCGCCCACCGGGACGCCGCTCGTCCTCGGGGCCACGGTGGACTCGACCATCGGCGTCGCCGGCGAGCTTGATCGATACAGCTTCACGCTCGCGCAGGACAAGCAGGTCTATTTCGATTCGATGATCAACAACGCGAATCTGAACTGGACGCTGCGCGGGCCGCGCGGGACGGTCATCTCCGGGCGCAGCTTCAGCGCGAGCGATTCCAGCGGCGGCACCTCGATCCTCGATCTCGCGGCGGGCGACTACATCCTGACGGTCGCGGGAACCGGCGCCGCCACGGGCAGCTACAAGTTCCGCGTGCTGGATCTGGCGCAGGCGAGCGCCCTCACGCCGAGCGCGGTGACGAGCGGCGAGCTCAATCCGGCCAACGAGACCGACGTCTACCAGTTCGCCGCGACGGCGGGCGAGCGCTTCTACTTCGATTTCCTGAGCCTCACCGGCACGGCCGCCTCGGCCACCTGGCGCCTGCTCGGGCCGGGCGGAAATACGCTGTTCGGCTCCACCAGCATGAGCGCGGGCGACATCGGGCTCATGACGCTTGCGCAGACCGGCACCTACACGCTGCTGATCGAAGGCCCGGTGGCCGCCAACGGCAACACCAACTACAGCTTCAACGTGCAGCGCGTGAGCGACGACAGCGCCGCGCTCGTGCTGGGGTCGACCGTCGACAGCAACATCGCGCACGCCGGGCAGCGCGACTTCTATACGTTCACGCTCTCCCAGGCGAAGCAGGTCTATTTCGACTCGCTCACCAACAACGCCAACCTGACCTGGACGCTCACCGGCCCGCGCGGAACGGAGGTATTCCCGCGCGCCTTCTCGGCGAGCGATTCGAATACCGGCGCTTCGATCCTCGATCTCGTGGCGGGCGACTATGTCCTGACGGTGAGCGGGACGGCCGATCAGGTGCCGTCGTACAAGTTCCGCGTGCTCGACCTGACCCAGGCGAGCCCGCTAACTCCGAGCACCGCGGTAAACGGCCAGCTCAACCCGGCGAACGAGACCGACGTCTATCAGTTCACCGCCACGGCGGGCGAGCGCTTCTATTTCGATTTCCTCAGCCTGAGCGGCGCCGCCTCGTCGGCGACGTGGCGGCTGCTCGGACCGGGCGGCAACACGCTGTTCGGCCCGACCAACATGGGCGCCGGCGACATCGGGCTCATGACGCTTGCTTCCACCGGCAGCTATACGCTGCTGATCGAGGGAACGGTGAGCCTCACCACGCCGGCCACCGTCTACAGCTTCAACGTGCAGAAAGTGGGCGACGACACCACGCCCCTCGTCCTCGGCACGATCGTGGACAGCAATATCGGGCACGCCGGGCAGCGGGATTTCTACACCTTCTCGCTCTCCGAGGCGAAGCGGGTCTACTTCGACGCGCTTACCAACAACGCGAGCCTCACCTGGACCCTCACGGGGCCGCGCGGCACCGAGATCGCGTCGCGCAGCTTCACCGCCAGCGATGCCGGCACGGGGACCTCGATCCTCGATCTCGTGGCGGGCGACTACACGCTGATGATCGACGCGCCGGATGACCAGACGCCGCTTTACAAGTTCCGCCTGCTCGATCTCGCGCAGGCGAGCCCGCTCGTGCCCGGCACGGTGCAGAACGGCACGCTCAATCCGGCGAACGGCACCGATATCTACTCCTTCAGCGCGGTGGCGGGAGACCGCTTCTATTTCGATTATCTGAGCGGCGGCGGAACCTGGCGGTTGCTCGGGCCCGGCGGCAATACCGAATTCGGGCCGACCGCGTTCGGCCCCGGCGACATCGGCCCGATGGCGCTGTCCTCGACCGGCACCTACCTGCTGTTCATCGAAGGCGCCATCAGCACGACCGGCACCGTCGGCTACAGCTTCAAGGCGCAGAAGGTCATCGACGATATCGCGCCGCTCGCGCTCGGCACCACGGTGCTAGGCGATATCGGCCACGTCGGCCAGCGCGACATTTACACGTTCACGGTCACGGCGCCGACGCGCGTCTATTTCGACGGCCTGACCGCCGCGAACGGCAGCCTGTTGCGCAGCATAGAAGGGCCCCAGGGAACCGTCGCGGTGGCGACGCCGGTGCTGACCGACGGCGGCCTCAACTCCGTGTTCGAGCTCGTCGCGGGCGACTACAGGCTCATCGTCGCCGGCTCGGGCGGCGCGACCGGAACCTACAGCTTCCGCCTGCACGACCTGTCGAGCGCGCTGCCGATCACCACCGGGACGCCGGTGAGCGGCACGCTCAATCCGGCCAACGAGACCGACATCTTCCGGTTCACCGCGAGCGCCGGGGACCGGTACTTCTTCGATCGCATCGCGCTCACCGGCATCACCACGCCCGTGTGGCAGCTTCTCGATCCGTTCGGCAACCGGCTGTTCGCCGGAAACAGCTTCGCCGACGTGGATGTCCTCACGCTACGCGCCAGCGGAACCTACACGCTGCTGCTGGAGGGCAGCTCCACCACCGGCACCAGCAGCTACACCTTCAACGCGCAGCCGGTTCCGCAGACCGCGAAGGTGATCCTCTCCGGATTGGGCGTCGAGCCCGGCCCGGACCTGGTGGTGCGCAATCTTTCGGTCACGCCCGTCGGCGGCACGCTGCAGACGGGCGGCCGGGTGGTCATCGCCTGGGAGGCGTTCAACGCCGGCGAGCTGCCGACCTCGGGCACCTGGGTCGACCGCGTGCTGATCCGCAACACCTCGCGCAACAACGAGATCGTCGGCAATTTCCTGGTCGACTACGCCGACGTCGGCGCGCTGCCCCTTGCCCCGGGCGCGGCGCGCGCGCGCCAGATCACGATCACCCTTCCCGACGGAAACGCCGGCGCGGGCAACCTTTCCTTCCAGGTGGTGACGGACGTCGCCAACGCCCTCCTGGAGCGCAATGCGGACAACACCGCGGAGCTGAACAACAGCGCGAGCCTCACGGCCGCGTCCTCGCTCGCTCCCTATGCGGATCTGCAGGTGAGCAATCTCACCATCGAGCCGGGCGTGCCCGCCGCCGCGGGCGTGCCCGTGACCCTGCGCTGGCGCGTGAACAACACCGGCGACGCGCCGGCGAGCGGCTCGTGGACCGACAACGTGGTGGTGCGCAATCTCACCACCGGGCAGAAGATCGTCGACGCCGGCCTGCGCTACGACGTCGCGGTCGACGGCGCGGTGAGCGCGGGCGGATTCCGCGAGCGCGCCTATACGTTCCTCTGGCCCTCGGGACTCAACGCGGCGGGGCAGTTCGAGTTCGTCGTGACGACGGACGTCGCCGCCGAGGTCATCGAGAACAACGCGGCCGGCACCGCCGAGGCGAACAACATCGGCAGCGCCGGCGTGGCGGTCGGTCCGGACCTGCGCGTGCGCAACCTGCACGTCGAGGAAGCCGCGTTCCAGGCGGGCGGCCTGATGACGATTTCGTGGGAGGACTGGAACGCCGGCGCCACCGAGACGCCGGTGGGCTTCAACGACCGCATCGTCCTCGTCAACAAGACGCTCAACCAGACGATTCTCGACACGAGCCTCGCCTACAACCCGAACCAGGCGGGCGCCGGCCTCATCGCCGCGGGGGACTTCCGCAGCCGCAGCTTCGTTTTCCGCCTGCCCGACGGCGTGAAGGGCGCGGGCGACATCGAGATCCGCGTCACGGCCGACCAGAGCACGGGCGGCCTGGGCACGCTGTTCGAGACCAACGCGACCGGCGACGCCGAGACGAACAACAGCGCTTCGATCCTGACGCAATCGGCGAGCACGCCGTATGCGGACCTGCGCGCGGCGATCGTGAGCGCGCCCGCCACCGGCGTGGCCACGCAACCGATCAGCCTCAGCTGGAGCATCACCAATCAGGGGACCGCCGCGACCTCCGCGGCCTGGAACGACCAGGTCATCCTCAGCACCGACACGATCTTCGGCAACGCCGACGACGTCGTCATCGGCACGTTCCGCCATACCGGCGCGCTGCAGGTCGGCGCCGGCTATTCGCGCTCCGAGACCGTGGTCCTCGCCTCCAAGCCCCAGGGCCGCTATTTCCTGGCGGTGAAGGCCGACAGCGCGGGCGAAGTGGTGGAGCCCGACACCCGCGGCGACAACACCAGCGCCGCGTCGGCGATCGATCTCGTGGTCCCCTTCACCGACCTCATCGTCGATTCGGTCAGCGCCCCCGCGCTCGCGCAGAGCGGCGAGACCATCGCCCTCACCTGGCAGGTGCGCAACATCGGCAACGCCGCGCCGACGATCGCGCTGTGGGACGATCGCGTGGTCCTGTCGCGCGACACGACGATCAGCGCCGACGACATCATCCTCGCCGGCTCGGTGACGCACGCCGGCCTGCTCGATCCGAACCAGGGCTATACCGGCCGCGCCACGGTCACGCTGTCGCGCGACCTCCAGGGCGATTATTTCGTCCTCGTCGACGCGAACACGGCGCGCACCGTGTCCGAGCCGGGCCGCACCGCCAACAACATCGCCGCGAGCGCGCTGATGCGCGTCGGCCTTTCGCCGACGGCGGATCTCACCGTCGCGAATGTCTCGGGACCGGCGCAGGTCCTGCCGGGAGCGACGGTCACCGTGACCTACACGGTCGCGAACGGCGGCGCGGCCGCCGCGAACGGTCCGTGGCGCGACCGCATCTATCTCGACACCGGCGCCGGCGGCCTGGTGGCGCTGGGCGAGAACTGGTTCACGGGCCTGCTCGCGGCCGGCACGTCCATCGAGCGCAGCGTGACGTTCCAGGTGCCCGAAACGATCGCCGAGGGGACCTTCCGCTGGACGGTGCGCACCGACGCCGACGACACGGTCTACGAGCGCACCGGAGAGACCAACAACCTGACCGCCTCGGCGGCGACGGTGTTCGTCTCGCGCGCCGATCTCGCGGTCACGGCCGTGAGCGGCGCGTCGACGGTCCGCTCGGGCGAGAGCCTGCGCGTGCAGTGGAGCGTGCTGAACACCGGCGGCGAGGCGCTCGGCACCTGGATCGACCAGGTGTTCCTGTCGAAATCCGGCCAGATGCGGCTCGTCGGCACGGTGCAGCGCAGCGGGCCCCTCGCGACCGGGGCTACCTACGACGCCTTCGCCGATGTGATCGTGCCGCTGGATTTCTCCGGCGAGTATCAGGTCGTCGTCGTCGCGAACTCGGCGTCGCAGCTGAAGGAGCGCAGCTTCGCCAACAACAACAAGGGCGCGGGGCTGACGGTCGATCTCGCGCCGTATGCGGATCTCGCGGTAAGCGCGGTGACCGCGCCCGACCGGGTCATCGACGATCCGGCGACGCTCGACGTCTCGTGGACGGTGACCAACCAGGGCACCGGCGCCGGGCGCACCTCGGCCTGGACCGACAAAGTCATCGTCTCGGGCGACGACGTGGCCGGCAACTCCGACGACATCGTGATCGGCGAATTCCGCCACGAAGGCGAGCTCGCGCTCGGCCAGAGCTACAGCCGCACCGAGCATATCCAGCTCGGCGCCGCGGTCAGCGCGCGCTACCGCCTCTTCGTGATCGCCGATTCGAAAGGCGAGGTCTTCGAGAACCTGTCGGAGGCCAACAACACCGCCGGCGCCGGCCACAACGTCGACGTGATGCCGGTCGCCTACGCCGATCTCCAGGTGGAGTCGGTCACGACGCAAGGCACGGCCGCGAGCGGCCGCCCGCTGCGCGTGACCTGGAGCGTGGTCAACAACGGCATCGGCATCACCAACACCGGAAGCTGGTCGGACAGCGTGTGGCTGAGCCGCAACCCCGACGGCACGAGCGTCGTCACGAACTTCGCCTCCGCGAACCACATCGGCCAGCTCGCGGTCGGCGACCGCTATACGCGCTCGGTCGACGTGACGCTGCCCGAAGGCCTCGAGGGCACGTTCTACCTCAACGTCAAGACCGGCGGGCCGTTCGAGTTCCTCTTCACCAACAACAACCAGCGCGCGTCGCTCGCGGTTCCGGTGGAGCTGTCGCGCTCGCCGGACCTCGTCGTGGAAAACGTCTCCGTCCCGCAGAGCGCGCAGGAAGGCACGGTCATCGACGTCTCGTGGACGGTGCTCAACCAGGGCGAAGCGAAGGCCGACGGCCTGTGGACGGACAACGTGTACCTGGTGCGCGCCGACGGCGCCGGCAGCCCGGTCTTCCTTGGCGGCTTCACGTACGACCGCGGCCTCGAGTCCGGCATCCGGTACTCGCGCACGGAGCAGGTGCGCCTGCCCGTGAAGATCGAGGGCCTGTACCGCATCCGGGTCGTCACCAACGCCAACTTGGGTGGCGGCGGCGTCCAGGTCTACGAGCACGGCGCGGCGCGCGCCAACAACACCCTGACCGCGCCCGCCACCACCGAAGTCAGCCTGAACGCGCGCCCCGACCTGCGAGTCGGCGCGGTCACCGCGCCCGCGAGCGTCACCGCGGGCACGAGCGCCGCGCTGCGCTACACCATCAGCAACCAGGGGCCGGTGGCCGCCTCCGGGCGCTGGCAGGACAGCGTCTACCTGTCGCTCGACGGCATCCTGAGCGCGGACGACCGGCTGGTCGGGCGCTTCGACAACGGCTCGGCGCTCGCGCCGACCGAAAGCTACTCGAACGAGAGCGCCTCGGTCGACATTCCCATCCAGTTCCGCGGCGATGCCTTCCTGATCGTGGTCGCGGACGGCAACAACAGCCTCGACGAATATCCGAACGAGGGAAACAACCTCAAGGCCGTCAAGTTCCACGTCGACCCGGTGCCCTTCGGCGACCTGGTCACGAGCAACATCGTCGCGCCGGACCAGGCGGTGCACGGCTCGAGCATCGAGGTGCGCTACAAGGTCGCCAACCTCGGCAGCAACACCACGCGCGGCGAGGCGGCGAGCGTCAACAGCTGGACCGACACGATCTGGCTCGCTCGCGACAAGACGCGGCCGGGCGCCTACAAGGGCGACATTCTGCTCGGCTCGGTCACGCATTCCGGGAACCTCGCCGTCGGCGCGGACTACCTCGGCACCGCGCAGGTGTCGATTCCCGACAACGTGTTCTCCGGCAACTATTTCATCACGGTCTGGAGCGACACCTACAACGTGATTCTCGAGGACACGCTCGCCTCGAACCTCAACCCGGACGATCCGAACCAGGTCGACAACAACAACTACAAGGCGCGGCCGATCTCCATCCTGGGCATCACGCTGCCCGATCTCGCCGTCACCGAGGTCGCGGCGCCGGCGGACGCGCAGGCCGCCGGAAGCTTCACTTTCAGCTACACGGTGCAAAACCGCGGCGAGCAGTTCTCCGGGCGCTGGTTCGATTCGTACTACATCACCAACAACGCCAACTTCGACGCCGCCAGCGAGCGCTGGTTCCTCGGCCAGCTCGAGCAGAACAAGACTCTGGGCAACAGCGAGAGCTACAGCGTCACGCAAACCGTGCAGCTCGCGCCGTCGGTGAAGGGGCTGTTCCTCATCGTGAAGACCGACCGCTTCGGCGCCGTCGCGGAGCTCAACGAGTCGAACAATGCCAAGTCGGCGGCTTCGAACGTGACGATCGCGCCCGCGGACCTGCAGGTCACCGCGGTGCAGACGCAGCAGGCTAATTTCTCCGGCGAGGAAACCACGGTGAGCTGGACGGTGACCAACCAGGGCGCCGCCGTCTGGGGGGGCACGCAGGGCTGGGTCGACTCCGTCTACTTCAGCGCGGACCCGGTGTTCATCCCGCAGCGCGCCACGGCGCTCGGCGCGGTGGTGCATTCCAACGCCGCCGGGCTCGGCGCGGGCGCGAGCTACACCGCGTCGGCGAAATTCAGGCTGCCGCCGGGCACCGAGGGCACGTACTACATCTACGTGTTCACCGACTCGAACCACAGCGTCGACAGCCTGTCGGCTTCGCCGAGCTCGGCCGCCCAGGGCGAGCTGCGCTCCGGCGAGAACGACAACGCTTTCGCGCGCGAGCGCTTCTACGCGACGAGCGTGTTCGAGCGCGATCGCAACGACAACAACGTCGGCCGCGGCTCGCTCGACATCGTCTACCGCGAGCCCGACCTGAAGATCGGCTCCATCACGGTGTCCAACCCCAACCCGTCCTCGGGCGAGACCATCACGGTCACCTGGACGGCGACCAACCAGGGCACGCGCGAGACGCGCACCACCGCCTGGTTCGACGGGGTGTACCTGTCGCGCGACGCCTCGCTCGACAACGCCGACTATCCGCTGGTCGATCGCGGCACCGAGGCGGAAGTGCGCCTGCGCGCCCGGCTCACCTCGCTCGGGCCGAACCACTTCCTGAAGCCCGGCGAGTCGTACACCAACTCGGCCACCTTCACGCTGCCCGAATCGATCAGCGGCAGCTTCAACATCATCGTCAAGACCGATACCTCGTCGTTCCGCGACCCCGACAACTCGGTGCCGAGCAGCGTGCGCGACGGGCTCGCGGTGATCATCGGCAGCGGGCCGGGCGCGGTGGGCGAGTTCAAGGACGAAGGCAACAACGTCACTTCGATCGCGCTGCCGATCCTCCTCGCCACGCCGCCCGACCTGCAGGTATCCCAGGTGAGCGTGCCGGCGTCGGTCCTGGCCGGGCAGGCGTTCAGCGTGAGCTATAGCGTGCTCAATGCGGGCGGCGCCACGCCGCCGGACCAGCAGAGCTGGAACGACCTCGTCTATCTTTCGAAAGACCGCTTCCTGGACGTCAACCAGGACCGCTACGTCGGCTTCCTCGGGCACAACGGCGGCCTGGCGGCGGGCGGCACGTACAGCGCGAACCTGACGGTGTCGGCGCCGCGCGATCTCGAAGGCGCCTACTACGTGTTCGTGGTGACCGACCCGGCGCGGGCCTTCGGCGCGGGCGAGCAGGGCCGGGTGCGCGAGTTCGGCAAGGAGCAGAACAACGCGACCGCCGCCGAGCAGCCGATCCTCGTGGAGACCCCGCCGCCGGCGGACCTCAAGGTCACCAACGTGGTGATTCCGTCCCAGGCGGCGGTGGGCGATTCCGTCCAGATCCAGTACACGATCACCAACGATTCGGACAACCCGGCCTTCGGCCGCTGGACCGACGCGCTGTACCTGTCCGCCGACAACGCCTGGGACCTGGGCGACCAGCTCCTCGGGCGCGTCGACCACGTCGGCGATCTGGCCGGGCATGCGAGCTACACCGGCACCCTGCTCGCGAAGGTCCCGCCGCTCAAGGACGGAAGCTGGCGCATCCTCGTGCGCCCGGATCTCTTCAACGAGGTGTTCGAGGGACGCATCACCTTCACCGCGACCGGCCTGAGCCTGCCGCCGGGCGAAGCGAACAATCGGACCGCGTCGGGTTCGACGCTGCAGGTCAGCGTTCCGATGCTTGCGGTCGCGAATACCCTGCAGACCACGCTTTCGACGGGCGAGGCTCGTCTCTACAAAGTGACCGTCGCCGCGGGCGAGACCCTGCGCGTGCTGCTCGATTCCTCGGCGCAGGCCGGCGCGAACGAGCTCTATATCCGCTACGGCGACATCCCGACCGCATCGGCGTTCGACGCGTCCTACGACAATCCGCTCTCGCCCGATCAGCAGGTCGTGATCCCCAGCACGCGCGCCGGCGACTATTACGTCCTCGTCAAGTCGCGCCAGAGCAATGCGAATACGCCGGTCACGCTGCGCGCGGACCTGCTGCCGCTTTCGATCACGCGCGTCACGCCCGACGAGGGCGGCACGGGCGACGACGAGCACCGCTGGGTCACGCTCGATATCTTCGGCTCGCATTTCAAGCCGGGCGCCCTCGTCAAGCTCGCGCTCCCGGGCGTGAGCGAAATCGAGCCCGATCGCTGGCAGGTACTGGACGCGACGCACATCCGCGCGGTGTTCGACCTGCGCGGCGCGCCCCACGGGCTGTACGACGTGAGCGTAGTCAACCCGGACGGGCAGCGCGTCACCGAGCCGTACCGCTACATGGTGGAGCGCGCCATCGAGGCCGACGTCACGATCGGCATCGGCGGGCCGCACACGATCAACCCGGGCGAGAACGCCCTCTACAGCGTCTCGCTGCAGAGCCTCACCAACGTCGATACGCCTTACGTGCGCTTCGACCTCGGCGCGCCCGAGATGGGCACCAGCGACGACGTGCTCGAAGGGTTGAGCCTCACTTATGCCGTGTTCTCCTCCAACGTCGGCGGCCGGCCGGACGGCGCGACGACGGATGCGGACGGCAACACCCAGGCCTTCGGTCCGACCCCGACCACCGGCACGCCGCGCCAGGACATCGTCTGGGCGAGCCTCGACGGCGCGGTCAATACCAGCGGCTTCAACCTCGCGCCGGGCTACGCGCTCGACGTGGCGGGCGGCGGCTTCGCCGGCATGACCTTCAACGTCCAGACCTATCCCGGGCTCGCCGAGTGGCTCGCCTATGATTTCGAAGGCCTGCGCGACAAGCTCTACGCGGCGCGGCCGGACTGGAAAGCGCAGGGCCTGCTCGACGGCGGCGTCAGCGACCTGAACAAGATCTCGGAAGGCCTGGCGGCGAAGTTCCTGTCGCAGGATCCCGAGATCCACATCACCAAGCTCGAGAGCCTCGCGATGCCGTTCCGCTTCAACGTGCTCGGCGCCGCGACGCCGCTCACGCGCGACGAGTTCGTCGCCGAGCAGGTCGAGCACGCCGGGAAATTGCGCGCCGCGATCCTCGCCGACACGAGCGCCCCGAGCAGCCTGAGCGTGCTCGCCGCGGACGACGCGCAGTGGGTCGCCGGCTGGCTCGGCGCCCTGGAGGCCGCCGGACTGCTGCGGCCCGCCAGCGAGGCGCCGCCGATCCGCGAGGACGCCAAGGTCATCAGCCTGAACGCCACCCTGGCCTCCGGAATCCTGCTGAGCCGCGCAGGCGACACCTATCGCACGCAGGCCGACATCCTCGGCTTTTTCTCCAAGGTGCAGCAGTGGTACGGCGACACCGCGAAGTTCGCGGGCGACCCGGCGGCGCAGCAAGCCGCGATCGACTACATCGAGATCAGGCAGGACGACGAAGGCAACTTCGTCGAGATCCCGGTGCCGAAGCTCGCCGATCCGGCGGCGTTCGACCGGCATGCGACCCAGGACACGCATTTCCTCAACTTCAACGTGTTCGCGGGCGCCATCACGGAGCTCGAATACCTTCGCCACCAGGGCCTGCTCGACGCGGAGTTCCAGCCGATCGGCCCGAAGGCGCTGAGCCTTACGCAGTACCTGCAGCAGGCGGCGCAGCAGGCCGCCGCCGCGCAGGCGACGGTGAGCATCCGCGGACCGCAGGGCGCGCTGACCGACACCGGCGAAAGCTATGTGCCCGCGAACGCGCCGCTTCCCTATAGCGTCGGACTGAACAATCCCACCGAGCGCGCTCTCGGGCAGATCCGCATCGTCACCCAGCTGGACGCGGACCTTGACGCGCGCAGCGTGCGCCTGGGCGATCTCAAGCTCGGCGACATCAACATCCACGTGCCCGAGGGCAAGGCGAACTTCCAGGGCGACTTCGACTTCAGCGGCAGCAAGGGCTTCATTCTTCGGGTGAGCGCCGGCGTCGACGTCGCGACCCGCACCGCCACCTGGCTGCTGCAGGCGATCGACCCGGACACCGGCGAAGTGATGCGCGACGGCGTGCGCGGGCTGCTCGCCCCGTCGAGCGATCCGTCGCAGGCCACCACGGCGAACGCCAAGCGCGGCTTCGTCAACTACACCGTGCGCAGCTCCGACCTCGCCGTATCCGGCGCCTCGATCGGCGCGCAGGTGCGCGTGTTCTTCGACGATGCGCCGCCGCTGGACAGCAACACGGTGGCCAACACGCTGGACGCGAAGGCGCCGGCGACGACGCTCGCCGTCACGGCGCTGGGCAACGACGCCCAGGGCGCGCCCGGTTTCGACGTGCGCTGGAAGGCGACGGACGACGCGAGCGGGGTCAAGCACGTGACCGTCTACGTGGCCGAGGACGGCGGCGACTTCAAGATCTGGCTGCGCCAGGTCGCCGCGGACCAGACGCAGGCGATCTATGTCGGCAGCGCCGGCAAGACCTACGAATTCCTGGCCGTCGCCACGGACAACGCCGGCAACAGCGAGGCCGCCGCGATCGCGAACGCCGTGCTGCCCGACGACGGCAGCCGCCAGGCGGTGCTCGATGCGCTGGGCACCAACGAATCGGTGACGCAGTCGCCGGAGCTGCCGCTCGCCACGCCGGACCGCGCCTACCCCGCCAATGCGCTCTTCGAGAGCGCGACCGCGGCCCTGCCGGGCCCCGTCGCTCCGGCGAGCCCGGGGGAGCTGCACAGCGTGCTCGCGCCGTTCGCGCTGCGCGGCTTCGCGGAGGGCTTCGCCGCGAGCGAGGGCGACATCGGCGCCCTCGCCATGGTCGAGCTCGCCGATCATTCGGTGCTCGCGAGCGCCGGGGCGCTGCGCAACGAGGTGTTCCGTTTCGGCAAAGACGGCGGGCGCAGCACGACGCCGCTGTTTACCCTCGACACGCCGGTCCTCGACATGGCGCTGGATGCGCTCGGCCAGCTCTGGGTCATGACGGGCAACGAGCTTCTTCAGGTCGACGCCGAGACCGGCGCGATCCTGCGCAGCATCGGCGGGCCCGGCGGCACGCTGCTCACGCACGCGCTCGCCATTCAGGCCGGCACTGGCGATATCTACGTCAGCTCGGCGAACGGCGTCGAGGTGCTTCGCCCCGGCGAGACCGATCCGGCCCGCGCGTGGCGCCACTTCAGCAACGAGCGCGTGGGCGATCTCGCCTTCGCGCCGGACGGGCGGCTGTGGGGCGTGCGCTGGACGGGCCGGGACATTCCCGGCGCCGCCTCCGCCGCCACCACCGACATCGTGAGCTTCCCCATGTCCGGCCGCACGGCGGGCCGCGCGGAGCTCGAGTATCGTCTTGCCGGCGTCATCGACAGCATCGCCTTCGGCGCGGCGGGAACGCAGATCCAGGGACTGCTCTTCGCCTCGAGCAACCTGCGTCAGCGCCCGGTCGACGTCAGCAGCATCGCTTCTACGCCGCACCAGGGCTCTGTCTGGATGGTCGAGCTCGCGTCGAAGCGGGTGCTGCAGCTCGCCGCCGGCGGCACGCGCGGCGAAAGCATCGTCACGACCGCCGACGGCCGCGTTCTCATCGCGCAGACCGGCGGCATCGACGAGGTCGCGCCCATCAGCGCGCCGCACGTGACGGCGCTCAGCGTGCCCGACGGGGCGCTGCTGCCGCTGCCGGTGAGCCAGATCGCGGTCGTATTCGACCAGGCCATGTGGACCGGCGGCCTGAACGCTACGCCGGAGGCCGCGGCAAGCGACGCGGCAAGCGTGTTGAATCCGGAGAACTTCCGCTTCACCACGCTCGGCGCCAACGGCGGCCGCAGCCTGCTGCCGCAGAGCGTGGCGTGGAACGCCGCGACGCGTACCGCGACCCTGAGCGTCGCCGGCCTTCCCGCCGGACAGATCCAGCTCGAGATCCTGGACGCCCTGCGCAGCGCCAACCAGATCCGCCTTGCGCAACGCTACGTCAGCACTTTCACGGCCGTGCTCGACATGACGAGCCAGGTCCGCCTCGACTTCGCGGACACGCGCGCCGAGCGCTCGACCGGTGAGGTGAGCTACGACGTCAGCATCACCAACATCGGCACCGACGATCTGCGCGGGCCGCTCCTGCTTCTGCTCGATCCGGGCCGCTACTTCCAGGACGCGGTCGTCGAGGGCTCGCGCGGCCAGGGCGATCAGTCGGATCTGTGGATCGTCGATCTGAGCGCGGGGCTGGAAGGGGCGGGCGGCAAGCTCGCCGTGGGCGCCACGCTCGCCAAGCAGACGATCAGCGTGCTGCCGGCGAGCCTGTTCGGAACGCAAGGCGCGCCGGAGCTGGTGAAATTCAATCTCGGCCACGGCGTCTACGCGCTGCCGGTGGCGAACCTGCCGCCCGCGCTGCGCGCGGCGACGGGAAGCGACGCGGGCGCCGATGCGCTCGTTCCCGCCACGGCCGGCGAGAGCTGGACGGCGCAGATCGAGGCGGTCGATCCCGACGGCACGCAGTTCTTCTGGCAGCTGGTGCAGGCGCCGGCGGGGATGACGCTGACGCCGGCGGCGGCGGTGAGCTCGGATGCCGAGGGCTACCATTCGCTCGCCACGCTCACCTGGACGCCGGGCGCGCGGGACCGCGCCGACACCGAAATCCTGGTGCGCGTGCAGGACAGCCGCGGCGGCGTCGCCACGCGGCGCTTCGGCATCGAAGTCGCCGGCGGCAATCATGCGCCCGTCGTCGCTGCCGTCGACGACTTCGTCGTCGTCGAAGGAGAAGGCTTCGAGCTGCCGATCGGCGCGGCCGATTTCGACGCCGATGCGCTGACCGTCACCGTCCAGAACCTGCCGGCCGGCGCGAGCTTCGACGCCGCGAGCGGCGTGCTGGCGTGGACGCCGGGCTACGACCAGGCGGGCGTCTACGAGAACGTCACGATCATCGTCAGCGACGGCAAGGCGACGGTGGTGGAGCGCTTCAACCTGCTCGTGGCGCAGGGCTACGCGAAGCCGCAGCTCGCCGCGATGGCGCAACAGACGCTGCGCGAGGGCGAGGCGTTCGCGCTGCAGCTCGCGGGCAGCATGCCCGGCGGGCTCTCGCAGGCCGACGGCAGCATGATCTCGCTCGAGTACTCGGCGCCGTGGCTGCCGGGCAACGCACGCCTCAACGCGGAAACAGGCTTCCTGGAATGGACCCCGGGGTTCGGCGACCACGGCACCTTCCGCGTGCCCGTCACGCTGACGGCGACCTGCACCCCGGCCGACGGCACGGCCCCGGTGAGCACCAGCGTCACGCGGGAGCTCGTCCTGAACGTGCTCAACGCCAACGGCGCGCCGCAGTTCCAGCCGGCGGAAACCTGGAACCTCCTGGAAGGCAGCCCGTTGCGGATCAGCGTCTTCGCCTTCGACCCCGACAACGCCGGCTTCGAGCCGCGGATGCGGCTCACGCCCGACGCGCCCGCGTTCGGACCCGAGAGCACCGCGCCGACGGTGAGCTACCAGGTCAGCGGCTTGCCCGACGGCGCTAGCTTCGATGCGGAGACGCTCGAAATCGTGTGGACACCGGGCTACACCCAGGCCGGGACGTATTTCGTCCACGTCACCGCGACCGACGACGGCGACGGCACGGGAACTGCGGCCGTGAGCGACATCGTCCTTCCGATCGTGGTCGGCAACGCCAACCGCGCGCCCGAGATCGGCGACGTGGCGAACGCTTTCGTCGACAAGGGCGCCGTGCTGCAGATCCCGGTCAGCGCCACCGATGCCGACGGCAATCCGCTGCAGCTCACGATTTCCGGCCTGCCGCGGTTCGCGACGTACACCCAAAATCCGCCTTCCGCCGCGGGTTCGGCCTCGGGCGTGATCCGCTTCGCGCCGGGCGAAGGCGACCGTGGGGACTACACCATCACCGTCACCGCGCAGGACAACGGCGACGGCGACGTCAACCAGGTGCTCGCGCAGTCGAAGAGCTTCATCCTCACCGTGCGCAGCCTCACCGAGCTGCCGGTCATCACGGCGCCGCTCCAGGTCGTTGCAGTCGTGGGCCAGGCGCTGTCGGTGCCGATCTCGGTGCGCGACGCGGACCAGGACCCCCTCAGCTTCAGCGCCCAGGGTCTGCCGATCGGCGCGACGCTGACGCCGCAGGCGCTGTACGGCCAGGCGTTGCTGGCGTGGACGCCCACCGCCGCCGACATCGGCGCGCGCGACATCGAGATCCGGGTCGCCGACAGCGGCCTGCCGCCGCAGGACGCGGGCATCGCGCCGGACCCGGACGCGAGCCCCGTGCCCAATGTCTCCACGCATACGATCCGCGTGGTGGTGCGTGCGGCCAACGCCGCCCCCGAGCTGCTGGGCGCCCAGGTCAACGGCGTCAACGTCGCCGCAAGCTCTACAACGCGCCTCCAGGTGCAGGCCGCCGAAGGCGTGCCGCTCGCGATCGAGGTGTTCGCGCGCGACAGCGACCTGGATGTGCTCGACTGGACTGCGGTCAATCTGCCGCACGGCATGGTGCTCGAGTCGCCGGCGGTCGCCGCCGGCTCGGGCCGCATCGTCCTGCGCTGGACGCCCGACGCATTCGCCGCGCAATCCGACAACCAGGACGGCGCCGCGCCCGGCCAGTATCGCTTCACCGTCCGCGCCGGGGACGGCGCGGCGGCGGTCGCGCTCGACTTCCAGGTCAACGTCGCCAACACCAACCAGACGCCGAAGCTGCTGCCGATGCCGTTGCAGCTGGTGAGCGAAGGCGACACGCTCGGCTTCACCCTGCGGCCCGTCGACGCGGACGGCGACGCGCTGCTCATGGCGCTGCTCCACGATTCGGGCACGCCGGAGGGCGTGAGCTTCGACTCGAGCACCGGCTACTTCGAATGGACGCCGGGCCTGGATGTCGTGGACAACGCCACGGCGCAGAGCGAGGCCTTCACCTTCACTTTCGCGGTGACCGACGGCAGCGCCTCCAGCCAGCAAACGGTCCAGGTGCGGGTGTTCGACGTCAACCGCTCGCCGAGAATATCGGCCGGCAATCACGCGGCCGTGGTGGGCAGCAGCTTCAGCCTGCCGATTTCCCTGGGCGGTTCCTCCTCGGGCGCGATCGCGGTGAGCGACGACGACGGCGCGGCGCAGACCCAGGCCCTCGTCGTGAGCTTCTCCGGCCTGCCGGAAGGCGCGAGCTACGACAGCGTCACGCATCGCCTGAACTGGACGCCCGGACCCGGGCAGGTCGGCGATTTCGTGGTCACCGCGCGCGCAAGCGACGGCCTCAACACGACCACGCAAACCTTCACCCTGCGGGTGGTCGCGGAGGCGCAGGCGAACGCGCCGAAGATCCTCGTCTCGTCCACGCCGAGCACGCCGGTCGTTCCCGGGCAGCTCGTCGTCGCCACGATTCGCGCCGACGCCTATGCGCCGGTTCAATCCATCGCCGTGCAGGTGCGCGGCGCCGGCATCGGATCGGCCGACTGGCAGAGCGTCGCGCTCGATGGCGCCGGACGCCTGCGGCTCACGCCTACGCACCCCGGCTTGATCGACATCCGGGTCACCGCCATGGATGCGGACGGCTTCGTCGCGACGCAGACGCAGTCGCTGCGCGTGAAGGATCCGGCCGACACGCTCGCGCCGCTCGTCGCCTGGAGCGGCGCGCTGGCGGGCGCGAGCGCCGATGCGCAACCGGTCGATATCAAGCAATCGACGGCGCTTGCCGCGCATCTGCAGGAGCGCCAGCTGATGGGCTACCTGCTCGAGATCGCGCCGGCCAATTCCGCGCAATGGCAGACGCTCGCCGCCGGCTCGCAGGCCGCGACTCTGACCGACGCGCTCATCGCGCTCGGGAATATCGATCCGGCGCTCTTCGCCAACGGCGTCTATACCCTGCGCCTGAGCGCCTGGGATCTCGCCGGACGCACGACCGAGATCGGCGCGCGCGTCATCATCGACAGCGCGCAGAAGAACCTCGTCGTCGCGCGGGCGAGCGACGCGAGCTTTGTGCTTGCCGGTCACACGCTCGACCTGACCCGCGAGCTCGAAGCGAATGCGGACAGCTTCGCGGGCGACTTCGGCAACTGGCGCCTTCCCGGGTTCGATCTGCGGCTTACCGACGACCAGCCCGCCGCGACCGCGCAAGGCGCCGTCGCGTGGCGCGAAGGCGCGCGCGTGTGGCTGCAAACGCCGGTCGGACTCGGCGCGAGCGCCGCGGCGCAGCAGAACCTCGCTTTCACGCTCTCCACGGTAAAGGAGCCGCTGAGCCTCGTGCCCGGCGCGCCGGTCGTCTATTTCCCGGTCTTCACCAACGACCAGGGCTGGACGCTGAAGGCGCACACCGCCGAAGGCGGCACGCGCGAAGCGCTGCAGCGCCAGGGCGGAAAGCTCTACAGCCTGATGACCGGGCTGCCCTGGGTGCCGGAGGCTTACACGCTGACGGGACCGGACGGGACGCGCTACGAGCTGGACGGCGCCGGCCGGGTAACGGCCGTGATGTTCCTCGATGGCGCACAGTGGCTGGTGACGGACGCCGGCGTCGCGGCCGTCGGGCCGGGCGCCGCCGGCGCGCGCGTCGATTTCCTCCGCGACGAGCGTGGCCGCATCGTGCGCGTCACCGGTCCGGACTCGGCGGGCACATCGCAGACGCTCGCCTACCGCTACGACACACGGGATCGCCTGATTCTCGCGCGTCGCCTCGACGCCGCCGGAACCGGCACGCCGTACGGGTACGACCCGGCCGGCCACCTCTTCACCGACACGCTGACGGCGAACCTCGGCGCGGCGGTGAACTGGACGAGCGGTCCGGACGCGAACGCCTGGCAGGGCTCGCTCTCCGCCGGCACGGTGACCACGCTCGCCTTCACGGTGCGCGAGTCCGAGCTCGCTTCGACGATCAAGACCCCCGGCGCTCAAGGGGCGGTGATCATCGCGATCGAGAGCGAAGCGGCCGATCCGCAGGCGGCCCTCGAAGTCGCCGGCGGCACGGTCCTCGGCACGGCCGTGCATGGCGCGGTAAAGACGACCCTCGTGCGCGTCACCGAAGCCGGCCTGAAGCTCATCCGGCTCTCCGGCGTGGGCGCCGCGAAGGCGCGCGTTTCGCTGGCCGGCGACCTGAACCGCGATGGCGCGGTCGACGGGCTCGACAGCAGCGCATGGGAGCAAGCCTTTGCGGCGGCCGCCGCAAACGGCGATCTCGACGGCAACGGCCTGGTCACGCAGAGCGACCGGCAGATCCTTTATGCCAACTACGGCTGGCGCGCGAACCAGGCGCCCGTCAACAAGGCCGCGCCCGGTGTGCTCACGCATACCGACCTCGAGACCCGGGTCGGCCTGGACGCGGTCGCGGAGGACCTCGAGGGCGATAGCGTTTTCTGGCGCGTGCTCGGTGCGACCCACGGAACGGCCAAGCTCTCGGGCGACGGGCGAACGCTGCTGTTCACCCCGGAAGCCGGCTACAGCGGCGCGGCGACCTTCACCGTGGTCGCGGACGACGGCTTCGCGCAATCCGCACCGGCCCAGGTCAGCGTCAATGTCAGCAACGCTGCCTTGGTGCGCCTGGATCTATCGCTCGTCGGATTCCTGATGAAGGGCGAGACGCGCAAGATCCAGATCACCGGCGACTTCGCCGACCAGCGCGGCGTCGTGCTGCCGGCAAGCTACCTGCAGTTCTCCAGCACCAACGCCGCGATCGCCGACATCACCGCGAACGGCCTGATGCGCGCGAAAGGGCAGGGCAATGCCACGCTGATCGTGCGCACCCATGGCATCCAAGCGGTGAACGCAGTGAGGGTCGGTACCGACCCTGCCGACGAATTCCTGCAATTCGCCGACGATCAGGTGTATCAGGTCTATCCGGGCAGCGTCGCTCTGGCGGCTGGGACCGGAAAGAGGCAGATCGTCGTCAACGGCACGCTCGACGGAAATGACTCCTCTGCCGCTTCGGGGACGACGTACTACGTCGAAAACGACAATGTCCTCAGCGTGACGGCAGACGGGCTTGTGCTTGCCGGCACCGAAGGCGTCAGTCGGGTCAGCGTAATCAACAACGGCTTGCAGCGGAACATCGAAATCCGGGTCATGCCGACTCCTGCGGCCGGACCGCAAACCGTGTCGGCCGAGAAAGGCGGCCTGGTTGCTGCCGATGACGGCTCGCTGGTGCAGGTCGGCCCCGGTGCATTGCAGGGCGATACGCTGGTCTCCGTGCAGACAGTCGCCGTCGACGCCCTGCCGATTCCGGCGCCGACCGAGCAGTTCAACATCGCGGCGGCGTTCCAGCTGTCCATGGGAGACGAGGAACTGGCGCAGCCCGTGCAGCTCGCGATGCGCGTCGCCGCCGGAACGCCGGTGGGCGCTCCGGTTTACTTTATGAAGTATTCGAGCTTCATCGACGATACGGGAGCCGAGCGGAACTTCTGGCAGATCGTAGAGAGCGGTCGTGTCGATGCCGACGGTGTGGCGCGGACCTCGTCGCCACCCTACACGGGCGTGGCCTATACGGGCTTGTACGCGATCGCAGTAAGAAAGGATTACGTGGAGGGCAGCGCCCAGGACGACGGTTCGATACGCGCCATCGTCATACCCAGCCCGGCGCTGGTGTTCAACGAGGTGATGAACGTCGGCATCATGACCGGAGGTTCGCTCGCCGGGTTCAGCGCGGGCCTGAGCGTTCTGGCGATTGGCACCACGGCAGCGATGTCGTTCTACCGCTCCACGCCGATCAAGACTTACAAGACCGTCGTGACCCTGCCGCAGGCCGGCGCCGACGGCAGGATCGTGATCGACCTGAACCAGGCGCTGCCGCCGATTCCTTCGGGCGCGAGCGTTCCGCAGCCGATCATCACCGATGTATCCCTGGACGAGAACGATTTCAAGACCGTCACGATCAAGGGAACGGATCTCGAGTACAAGAAGGACGGGAAAGAAGTCGGCGAGCTGTGGGTTTATTTCTCGATGCGGGGCGGCGAGCCGGTGAAAGTGAAAGCCTCGGCCTCCGCCGGGTCGCTGACGGTTACGCTGCCCGAGAAAATCGCTCCAGCGCTCGCGGAGATCCGCGTAGTGCGCGTGTTGCAGAGCGGCATGCCGACTGCCTCCGGCGCGCCGTCCAAGTCCAAGGTCGAAGTGTCCAGCCAGAAGGTGACGATCAAGCCGAAGCAGGGCCTGGAGATCGTGACGCTCGCCAACTCCCTCAAGGTTCTGCGGGGGATGACCGAGCTGAAGGAAATCACGGTCGACGAAAAGGGCCAGCCGCTGCAGCTCTTCGGGTGGCGCAATGAAGGCATCGTATTCACCGCGGACAATACGCGCGCCTATGTCGCGGGCCGGGACGGGAAGATCTACGTCGTCGACACCGCGACGCTCAAGGTGTTCGACACGCTCAACATCCTGAATTCCGCCGGAAGCATCACGTCGCTCACCATCGCCGGCAACCAGCTGTTTGTCGCCGTGGGCGAGCGCTACGGGGCCGCGGCGGCCCAGGGGCAAGGCGGGATTTACCGCTTCGACATCGATCCGGCCTCCAAGGCTTTCCACAGGACCGAGGGCCTGTTGAAGCTCTCGTCGCCCGACATCAATGCGGCGCCGTACGGGTATTACGCGCTCGAGGTGGTCGGGCAGGGACGCTATCTGATCGCGTCGCGTCCGCAACAGCCGTATACGCTTTTCCCGCGTGGCGAGAGGAAAGAAGGCGATCTGCTCGTCATCGATCTGCAGAAAGTCAATGCCAAGACCGGCTTCGCCTCGACGGTGAAGAAAATCGGAAAAGCCGAGGGCTTCGAGGGCGTGACGACGATGTTCATGGACGCCGGGGGGGCGGCCAAGTCGCTGGCGGTGACGAGCTCCATCAGCAAGAACCGCGGCTTCTCGACCCTGTCCTTCGAGTTCGACAAGGACGGCGCGCTCACCGGCGTCAAGTCGTCTGCGCAGTTGGAGATGGCGCCGGAGCGTTACACGCTCGGCAAGTACTGGCTCAACATCGATCGCTCGCACGGCATCGCGGTGACCGCCGACCAGAAGTACGCGTTCGTCGCGGATTACAACCTGACCAAACCGACGCTGCTCTCGACCGGCGACGGCGATATCGCGCGCAACATCGCCCTAAAGCAGATCGGCGGCAAGATCGCCGTGATCAAGGATCCCTTCGGCGACAACCCGGTCTACATGGGCGCCACGACGCCGATTCTCGAAGGCTCGCTGTACGGCCTGAACATCTCTCCCGACGGCAAGCTCCTCTACGCCACCCTTACCAAATGGGACGGCGCTTCGGGCCTGATGATCTACGACGTGGACAAGCTGAAGGACTATTCAGAGCAAGCGGCGGACAAGAACCGCTTCCCGATCGATGCCGACGTCAGCGGCCAGCCGGGAAGGGAATTGCCGGTACGGGTGCCGATGGGCTGGGTATACGGCGTGGGCGGGCAAGAGAAACTTGCCGCGATCACCCTGAAGCCGATCGAGCGCAATGAGTTCGCCAGGGCAGATCAGCCGATTCTTCCGACCTTCACTTTCGAGATCGAAGATCCAGGCCATCACAAAGGCGAGACGCCCTCGGTCCGGCTATACATCAGCACCTTCGGGCCGAACGACGGTTTGTTCCCCAAGCATTCCGTCGCCGGCTTCGAAGGCATGACGCAGGACCAGCTGGATCTATTCCCCGAGATCGACGGGCAGCCCGGAAAGCGCGACACGTATGCCACCCGCGTCATGAGCTTCGACCCGGTCAAGAAAGGCATCAAGCCCACCCTCGATCAGGACGGCAAGCTGGGCTATTCCATCGATCTTCGGCAGTTCGAGGAATTCGCGCTGACGGCGTCGCAGCAGTATTTCTGGGGCGTCGAGTACAAAGCCGGCGCCGACGGAGAAATCATCAGTGCCTCGGCGTCCTTCAAGACCAAGACGCTCACGTCGAGCCAGGACCAGTTTGCCGCGGTCACCCTGCTCACGCACGGGTTTCAGCCGCCGGTCGAGTCGGCGTCGGCGCAGGGTACCAAGGCGTACCGGCTGGGATCGGAGCTCTCGGGCCTGACCGAAGGCGGGCTTTTCGTGTACGACAAGCTGACCGGCCTCTGGCGCAACGACGAAGGGAAGCAGGTTTCCGATTTCCTCGGCAAGCCGATCTTCCTGGTGTCCGACTGGTATGAGGAGTCCGGCTTGAGCACGACCGGCTTCGCCGAGGCGGCCGCCGACGCGCTGTTCGCCAGTCTCGTAAGGCTCGACTCGAGCCTGGGCGGCAAGCTGTTCAAATCGCCAATGCAGCTCATCGGCCACAGCCGCGGGACCGTGGTGAACTCCGAAATCGCGCAACGGATCGGCTTTTTCGGCATTCAGGTGGCGGACCTGCAGATGACCAGCCTGGACGTGCACGACTTCAACCAGCCGTCGTTGAATTTCGGCAGCCTCCTCAACGCGGATCACGGCGATCCGAACGTCATGGCGTGGGACAACCTCAAGTTCGTCGACAACTACTACGAGCGGTTGGCGCCGGAGGCGAATGTAAGCCGCGTACCGATGTTCAATCCGAACGGCCGCTCGCTGGTCAATCCGACGAATTATTTCGGTCCGTTCGCTCCTGGGGCCAGCGGAGCAAATATCGACTGGCTTCTCGATGGCATGCCCGGATTCGGTCCGAACGAGGACATCATGACGGCGGTTCCTCACGGCCGCGTGCAGGACTGGTACATAGGAACGGCGGCTTTGTCCGTCGAGAGCGTGGACAACAGTACGAAGACCCCGATCTTCCGGTGGATCGGCAACCGGTTCGCCCTGGACCCTGCCCAAGCCCGGTTCCCGGTTGCGCCAAGCCCGGCAACCGCCGTGATCCCCTGGTACGTCGGCCGGTTCGGCGAGGCTGGGCAAACGCGGATGACCCTTGCCGAAGCGATTAACGCCATCAAGGCGTCACGCTCCTTCGAAGGGACGGGAACCGGATGGTTCTACTCGGTGCTTGGCGGCGGGTCCAAGTTCCGCTCGGCGTTTCAGTTCCAGGGCACGCCCGTTAGTACGACCAGCAAGGCGCTGGACAACACCGAGCGTGGGTTGAACCCCGTGCTCGCGAATCGGGAAGTCGTGCCCGGCGTCTACGATGGCGACTTCGACGCAAGCAACCGGCCTTTCAACGGCAGATTCCTGCCGACCTACGACGTGCCGGGCTGGAGCATGCACAACGGGCAGATCCTCAACCGCGCCCAATTCCTGGACCTGAAGCCGAGGATTACGGAGGTGGACGTCAACTCGGCCGTGAAGAATGCATTGCTGGGGCTGAAAACGGCCTCGGGCGCCGACGCACTCATCGGCGAGCTCTTCAGGCTTGTGAACGTCTCGGTGACCGGAGAGATCGACAAGGCGCTCGCCAGCAGTTACGCCGGCATCGTCGCAGGAATCAACAGCGAGCCCTTGGCGAGCTTCAGGGGTTTGCCGCCCTCCATCTGGTTTTCCGCACGAGGGACGCAAGTTCCGGCCAAGCTCACCAACGCAGTGACGGATGCCCTGATCTCGTTCCGGCAGAAAGATGCCGGCGCGCTGAGCGGATTGGTGGCTCGGTTGGCGTCGGCCGCGGGTGTTTCGCGGGCGGACGTCATCCGGCAGGTCAACCTCGCGCTCGGAATCAGCGTCGCAAGCCCGGATGATTTGCTCGCTACAACCTACGCCACGTACTACTTCAGTGGTGAGCGGAACCAGGCGTATTCGCTTTCGGCCGGAAATGCCTACTACCTTGCGCATAACCGGATGGTCGCGCCCGCGACTGCGGACCGGCTTACGGTCAAGATTGCGACCAAGGCGACAGATCCGGCGAGCAAGCTGCGGATCGAGTATGTCGAGGACGGCGTTGGCCGTGTCCTGGGCGAAATTTCACTAGCGGCCCTGGCGAGGTCCGACGGCTCGTTTGTCGAGCAGACGATTTTGAACCTTGCTTCAATCCGCAATAAGCCTGGCCAATTGACCTTTGAGGCGATTCTCGGAAATGCGGACAAAGCCGCGGGCGTCGACGTCCGGCTGGACGATGTCCGTATCTGGGGGGCCTCGTCGTTGTCGGTGGACGGTGTGGTGCCCACCGACGTGCCGCCCGCTCCGCTCGCGCTTTCCAATATCGACGCAGTCGCCGATGCGGTACGTCAGTATTGGAGCGCTGCCGGAGGCGCGGCTGACATCCTCGCGAACGCGGTGGTCCGCATCGCCGACCTGCCCGATCACATCGCAGCGCAAACTGTCGGCAACGAAATAACGCTCGATATCGACGCCGCAGGAATGGGCTGGTTCATCGATGTGACGCCGACGGCAAGCGAGGAGTTCGCCGACGGCTTTGCGATGGCCGGCTCGGGCGCCGAGGGCCGCATCGATCTGTTCACCGCGCTCGCCCACGAGTTCGGGCACGTGCTCGGCCTCGAGCACGTCGCGCACCAAGACGGCGCGGGCGCGCTGATGGAGGCGTTCCTGAGCACTGGCACGAGGCGCCTGCCCGAGATGCCCGCCGCGGCACCGCAGAGCGAGGCGGCGACGGTATATACGGGGACCAATACGTCCGGTCCCTCGACTGCGTCGTCGGAGGCCACCTCCCTTAGCCAGGTGGTGCTGCCGACCGGCATCGTCAACGGCGACTTCGTGGACGAGACCGCCGGGGACGCGAGCTTCGGCTGGACCACGCGGGGAACGGTTTCCGTCCAGGGCGGCTCCGCGCTGCTGAGCGAGTCGCTTACGGCGCAGTCCGGGCTGAGACAGTCTTTCATCCTCGGCCAGGACGACGATTTCCTGCGGTTCACGGTCGCCGGCCTTTCGCTGCACGGCGGCGTATCGGGCCCCGGCGATGCGTTCGAGGTCGCGCTGCTCGACGCCGGCACGCGGGCGCCGCTCATGGCGACGCTGGATCTGACGCGCTCGGATGCTCTGCTGAATATCCAGGCAAGCGGTACCCGGCGCGCCACAGGCGGCCTGCAAGTCACGGACAACGCGGACGGCAGCCGCGGCTACACGCTCGATCTGCGTGGCTTGACCGCCGGCACGGCGGTCAGCCTGTACTTCGATCTGCTCGGCTTCGGCGCCGCCGACAGCCACGTCGCCATCCGCGACGTGCGCCTGACCAACCTGCCGCAGCTCCAGGACGACGCCGCGACGACCCCCGAGGACACGCCGGTGCGGATCGCGGCGCTCGCGAACGACGTCAACGCCGATCTGCAGGGCTTCGAGCCCGTGATCGTGCAGGGTCCGGCGCACGGGACCGTCACGATCAACGCCGACCGCAGCTTCCGCTACACGCCGGCGGCGGACTTCTTCGGCGCCGATCTGTTCACCTACCGGCTGAGCAACGGCACGGACAACTCCGAGGTCGCGACCGTCCGGATCACCGTGACCCCGGTAAACGACGCGCCGGTCGCGCTCGACGACACGGTCACGCTGGCGGAAGACGGCTCGGCGACGTTCGATGTCCGGGCGAACGACGGCGATATCGACAGCGCCACGCTGACGACGCAGGTCGTCGCCGGTCCCGCGCACGGGACGGTTCTTGCGAACGCGGACGGAACCTACAGCTACACGCCGGACACGAACTACTACGGCGCGGACAGCTTCACCTACCGGGTGAACGACGGCGAGCTCGATTCCGACGTCGCGACGGTCAGCATCGATATCACGCCGGTGAACGACGCGCCGGTCGCGACGGACGCAGCGGTCGGCACCGCGGAGGACACCGCGCGGACGATCGAGCTTCGCGACTACGCCTCGGATGTCGACAGCGCCACGCTCACCGCCCTGATCGTATCGGGCCCGGCGCATGGGGTGCTGACGGCGAATCCGGACGGCTCGTACAGCTATGCGCCCGACGCGGACTACTTCGGTCCGGACAGCTTTACCTACAAGGTGAGCGACGGCGAGCTCGAGTCGAACGTCGCGACCGTGACCATCGCAGTGACCGCGGTGAACGACGCGCCGGTGGCGGCGGACGCGACGGTCAGCACGGCGGAGGACACGACGCTGCTCGTCGATCCTCGCGCGTACGCGACCGACGTGGACAGCGCCGTCTTCACGACGCTGATCGTCGCCGGCCCGGCGCATGGGGTCCTCACGGCGAATGCCTACGGCAGCTATGTCTACACGCCGGACGCGGACTTCAACGGCGCCGACAGCTTCACCTACAAGGTGAGCGACGGCGAGCTCGAGTCGAACGTCGCGACCGTGAGCATCACGGTCAGCGCGGTGAACGATGCGCCGGTGGCGCGCGACGACAGCGCGACGAGCGCCGAGGATACGGCGGTGACCGTGGCGGTGCGGGCGAACGATTCCGACATCGATAGCCCGAGCCTCGGCACGCTGCTGGTGGCCGGTCCGCAGCACGGCGTCGTCGTCCTGAACGCCGACGGCAATTTCACCTACACGCCGGACGCGGACTATTACGGCGCGGACGCCTTCACCTACCGGCTCAGCGACGGCGAGCTCGAGTCCAACGTCGCCACGGTCAGCATCGAGATCACCCCGGTGAACGATGCCCCGGTCGCGGCCGACGCTTCGCTGACCACAGGCGAGGACACGCCGCACACGGTCGATCCGCGCGCCTTCGTCACCGACGTGGACAGCAGCCAGTTCACCACGACGATCGTCGCCGGCCCGTCCCACGGAACGCTGACGGCGAATCCCGACGGCAGCTACACCTATGCGCCCGACGCCGACTTCAACGGTCCCGACAGCTTCAGCTACAAGGTGAACGACGGCGGGCTCGACTCCAACGTCGCGACGGTGACGATCTCGGTCACTGCGGTGAACGATGCGCCGGTCGTCGACAATGCGGCGGCGACGCTCGACGAGGACGGCTCGGTCGCGCTTAGCTTGCTGGCGTACGCGCGCGACGTCGACGGCGACACCCTCGCCCTGTCGGCGCTCGGCGCGGCCCAGCATGGCCAGGTGGTGCTCAATGCCGACGGCACGGTGACCTATACACCGGGCGCGGACTACTACGGCGAGGACAGCTTCAGCTTCAGCGTCACCGACGGCCACGAAACCGTAAGTGCGACGGTGTTCCTGACGGTATCGCCGGTGAACGATGCGCCGCTGGCGCAGGACGACACGGTCACCGTCGCCGAAGACGGCACCGCGACGATCGATATACGCGGGAACGACAGCGACGTCGACAGCGCCGCGCTCACCACCCACGTTGTCGCGGGGCCGGCGCACGGCGTGATCTTTGCGAACGGCGACGGAACGTACAGCTACACGCCGGACGCCGACTACTACGGCGAGGACAGCTTCACCTACCGGCTGAACGACGGCGAGCTCGATTCCAACGTCGCCACGGTCAGCATCACGGTCAGCCCGGTGAACGACGCGCCGGTCGCCGCCGATGCGGCGGTGACCACGGCCGAGGATACCCCGCATGTGATCGCGCTCGTCGGCTACGGCTCGGATATCGACAGCGCCGCGCTTACCGCCCAGATCGTTTCGGGCCCGGCGCATGGCGTACTGACGGCGAACGCCGACGGCAGCTATACCTACACGCCGGACGCCGACTTCAACGGCGCGGACAGCTTCACCTACAAGCTGAGCGACGGCGAGCTGGAGTCGAACATCGCCACGGTGTCGATCACCATTACGGCGGTCAACGACGCGCCGGTGGCGGTGGACGATGCCGCAACGACGGCCGAAGACAACGCCGTGACGGTGTCCGTGCGGCCGAACGATTCCGACGTCGACAGCACGACGCTGACCACGGCGCTGGTGGCCGGCGCGCAGCATGGAACGGTGGCGCGGAACGCCGACGGCACGTTCACCTACACCCCGGACGCGAACTATTACGGGGCGGACAGCTTCACCTACAAGGTGAGCGACGGCGAGCTCGACTCGAACGTCGCCACGGTGAGCATCACGGTCACCCCGGTCAACGACGCGCCGGTCGCCTCGGATGCGACGTTCGCGCTGGCGGAGGGATCCACGCTCGCGATCGACTTGCGCGCGTATGCGACGGACATCGACAGCGCCGCCCTCTCGACGCTGATCGTCTCGGGTCCGGCGCACGGCGTGCTCGTCGCCAACGCGGACGGCACGTACACGTATACGCCGAACGCGAACTACAGCGGCCCGGACAGCTTCACCTACCGCGCCAACGACGGCGAGCTCGATTCCAACCTTGCCACGGTCATCCTCACGGTGACCCCGGTGAACACCGCGCCGGTGGCCGTGTCCTCGACCGTGATCGGCTCGGAGGACACGCCCTACGTGTTCCGCTGGGCGGACTTCCACGTCAGCGACAGCGCCGGCTCGAGCCTGTCCATCGTCGTCGCCTCGCTGCCCCTCGACGGGCAGCTGCAGCGCTACGACGGCGCGGCTTGGGTCGCGGTCGCCGCCGGCGACGTCGTCTCGCGGGCCGACATCGAGGCCGGGGGGCTGGTCTTCGGGCCGGATGCGAACGAGTCGGGCTTCGACGCCTACGGAGTCGCGGGGACCGGCAATCGCAAGCGCGACTATGCGAGCTTCACCTATCAAGCCTCCGACGGCGTCCTGCTCAGCGGCCAGGCGACAGTCACGATCGACATCGCGCCGGTCGCGGACACGCCGACCCTGGTGCTGATCGATCCGCCCGACGAGGCCGGCGCCGCCCGCGAGCGCTTCGCCACGAGCTGGGAAACGGTCGCCAACCGCAACCACAACTTCACGCTCGTCACCCAAAGCCCGCTCGAGGGCTGGTACGCGGTCACGGAAGATGAATACGGCCGATACGGCTACGGCCAATACGGCTACGGGCAATCCGGCTACGGGCGCGATGACGGCTTCGTGATCTGGAGCTCCGGCGACCGGATGAAGGACGCCAACAACCAAAGCCGGACGGTCTACGCCGCCGGCGGCGACGGCAACAACTGGCTCGAGCTCGGCGACACCGGCGTCAATCACCAGGGCTTCGGCATCGAGCGCCTGGTGCGCACGCGCACGCAGGCGACCTACACCCTGACGTTCGACTATGCGGGTCGCCTGGGCTACGACGCCGAGCGCACACGGATCGGCGTCTACCTCGACGGCGTGCGGGTCGGCACCTACGCGAACACGAGCCCCAACACCTCGCTCAACTGGCAGACCGTCTCGTTCCAGTTCACCGGCAACGGCACGCTCCAGCACCTGACCGTCGTGATGGAAGGCGAGGGCTCGACCTGCCACAACGCGGGCGAGCGCGGCGCGATGATCGACGACATCCATCTCGTCGAAGAGCTGCCGCTGAACACCGGCTACTCGAACAGCCCGATCCGGCTTTCCGCGATCGCGGCAGGCCTCGTCGACGCCGACGGCTCGGAGATGCTGGCGGTGACGGTCGGGGCGATCCCGGTCGGCGCGAAGCTCTCCGACGGCACGCACGCCTTTACGGCTACGTCCGGCAATACGGTGGCGACCGTCAGCACCTGGAATCTCGACAATCTCTACGTCACGCCGCCCTCGGGCTTCATCGGCAGCTTCAACCTGAGCGTCGTCGCGAAGGCGACGGAGGCCGGCACGGCGCAGACCGCGACCAAGTCGCGCACGCTGACCGTGACCGTGCTCAACTCGAACATCAGCAGCCCGCTGGTGCTCGACCTGAACGGCGACGGCGTGCAGACGGTCTCGCTCGCGAACAGCACCGGAACCTTCGACCTGCTGAACACCGGCGAGGCGATCGGCTCGGGCTGGATCTCGACCGAGGACGCGTTCCTCGCGATCGACCTCAACGGCAACGGCGTGATCGACGATCGCAGCGAGCTCTTCGGCGGCGCGATCGGCGAGGGCTTTGCCAAGCTCGCGGCCTTCGACGGCAATTTCGACGGGCGCGTCGACGCGAGCGACGAGCGCTTTGTCGAGCTGAAGCTCTGGCAGGACCTGAACGGCAACCATCGCACCGACGCCGGAGAGCTGTCGAATCTCGCCGAGCGCGGGGTGGCGTCCCTCTCGACGCGCTACGTGCTCGCGCCCGAGCAGCAGAACGGCAACTGGCTGCTCGAGCACGGCACCGCGACCTTCAAGGACGGCGGCACCGTCGGCCTGGTCGATACCTACTTCGAGATCGACGCCGCCGATGCCAAGGCGGCGACCGCGCCGCAGGATCGCGGCGCCAGCATCACCGTCCGCTCGGAGCTGCCGCAGCCGGCGCTTCCCGTCGGCGCGCCGACCTTCGCCGCAGGCGCTGCCTTCAATCGCCACGCGGGCCCGTTGGCCCAGCCTGCTCCGGTGATCGACTGGTCCACCTCGTACGGCGCGGACGATGACGAAAAGAACAGGAAGGAACGCACAGTGAGAAGCTGGCTCGCGGACTTCCTCGGCTTCGGCAGCTCGGCCAAGGCGCGCGACCTCGCGAAGACGACCGGCCTCAAGGTCGTCGTCGACCGGGACAAGACGGCTTAAACTGCCGGTACCTCACACGTCCAAGGAAAGCGAAATGGCGAAAGCGGCCGATCAGAAAAGCCCCGCAGCCACTGCCGCCGGCGGAGTCCAGCAAGGCCGGCCGGCGGTGAAGTGGGACACCACGAACCTGCGCAGCTCCTACGCGAATTTCTGCAACGCCAACAGCACGCGCGAGGAAGTCGTCATCAACTTCGGCGTGAACAAGACCTGGGACCGCGCCGCCAAGGACGCCTTCGAGATCGAGCTCAACCACCGCATAGTGCTGAGCCCCTTCGCCGCCAAGCGGCTCACCGAGCTTCTCGGCAACCTGATGAAGGAATACGAAAGCCGGTACGGTCCGCTTCCAGAAAAATGAAGCGGTGCATTCCAGCGGGTCTTTTGACGCTGCTTCTTTCAGCTTGCGGGGATCTCTACCAGAGCGTGCAGATGGGGCCTTGGAAGCCGGCGAGCTCCGGCGCGGCTCCGAAAGGAAGTCTCGCGGCGCCCTCTTCAAGATTCCAGCTTGCGGTCCTCGAGATGGGGCAGGGGCCGGTGATCGGGCCTGGCAGCCTTGTCCACGCAAGCGTAACCGGGGAAGTTCTACCTTCGCCCGGGGAGTCACCAGGCAGATCCTTCAAAAAGATCGATGATGTCTGGTTCTGGATCGGTGTCGCGGACCTCTATGAGGACGCGGACTCCATCCTACGGTTGGGCGCAGCGGATCTGCGTACGGCCTTCGTCGGCGCGCGGGAAGGATCACGTCTCTCTCTGTTGCTTGATCCTGCCAGGATCGGCAACGAGTTGGATCTCCCGACCAAAGGATTTCTGCTGCACTTCACGAAGAAATATCGCGAGACGGCCGGATTCGACGGTGACTACGTGAGATTCACGACGACCGGTCGATATGAACTGAAGATTCTGGACGTATGCCACGCGACCCTGCTTCAGAAACGAGCTGTGCTGAAGCAGTGGGGATACATCCCCCATCTTTGGTACGACAGCCCCGACTACCCTTTCGCCCGGGAAGGCGTATTGGAGTGGGCGGCAATCGAAGCCAGCTGCCCTTCCTCAAACCAGAACGTCCGGCTGGAAAAGGGCCCCGCGTATCGCCGGCCCTCCGCGGGAACGCTCGATATTTCCTGGCCGGAGAGCTATGAGAAGGCGATGACGAGAGGCCGGGTCTCGAAGACAAAATGAAGCATCGGGTCTAGCGCAGGCTCCCGGCAAACCCCAGCGCCTCCTGCAGCTTCCGGTCCTGCTTCTGCGTGGCGAGGCGGATGC
>CAYOVM010000011.1:30031-35623 GCA_964407355.1 uncultured Enterobacteriaceae bacterium | reverse complement strand
GTCTCGCGCTCCAGGCGCTCGCGGATCTGGCGGCTGGTGACGTACTTGCCTTCCTTGCCGGCGAGCGGCGAGGCATTGACCAGGAAGTTCATGGTGAGCGTCGGCTCGTCGACCTTGAGCAGCGGCAGCGGATCGGGATGCTCGAGGTCGCACAGCGTCGCGCCGATGCCGACCTCGTCGATGCCGTTGATGAGCACGATGTCGCCCGCCTGGGCTTCCGCGACGGGCTTTCTCTCGAGGCCCTCGAACATCAGGACCTGGTTGATCTTCGCCTTCAGCGGCGCGGCGTTTCCGTTCAGGAGCAGGACTTCCTGGGCCGGCTTTACCCGTCCCCGGCGCACGCGGCCGATGCCGATCTTGCCGACGTAGCTCGAGTAATCCAGCGAGCAGATCTGCAGCTGCAGCGGCTCGTCCGGATTCTCGTCGCGCACCGGGACGTATTTGAGGATCGCCTCGAAGAGCGCGCTGAGGTCCGTCGCCTCGTCGTTCAGGTTGTTCTTCGCGAAGCCGAGCAGCGCCGAGGCGTAGACCACCGGGAAATCGAGCTGCTCCTCGGTGGCGCCGAGCTTGTCGAACAGGTCGAACGTGTGGTTCATCACCCAGTCCGGGCGCGCGCCCGGGCGGTCGATCTTGTTCACCACGACGATCGGCTTCAGGCCCAGGGCGAGCGCCTTGCGGGTGACGAAGCGCGTCTGCGGCATCGGGCCTTCGACCGCGTCGACCAGGAGCAGGACGCCGTCCACCATCGAGAGCACCCGCTCCACCTCGCCGCCGAAGTCGGCGTGGCCCGGCGTATCGACGATATTGATGTGGGTGCCCTTGTAGCGGACCGCGCAGTTCTTCGCGAGGATGGTGATGCCGCGCTCGCGCTCGAGGTCGTTCGAGTCCATGACCCGCTCCTCGATGTGCTCGTGCGCGGCGAAGGTCCCGGACTGCTGCAGGAGCTTGTCGACCAGGGTGGTTTTCCCGTGGTCGACGTGGGCGATGATGGCGATATTGCGAAGGTCGCGCGGCATGAAAAGCCCTACAAAAACAAAAGGTCGCGCATTGTACGCGACCTTTGTGCACTGCGGTGTAACAAAGCCAGTTGTTACATCCTCTAGAACCGCGCGATGAAGTTCAGCGAATACATGTGAATAGTCGCTCTGCCGGTCTGTTGGGGAAAGATGGCCGGGTTGCTTTGCGCCTCGCCGAATTTCCCATAGTGCTCGAATTCGAGCCGCATACTCAGGGCCGGCGTGAAATCGTACTGGCCGCCGACGCCCCAAAGGAGGCCGAAGCTCCGCTTGGTGGCCGCGGGAATCGCCGGTGACGTGGAAAATCCGCCGCCCGTGAGCGCAGAACGCTCAGCCTTGTTGAACGCCACGCCGAGGCGCCCCGTGAGGGAGAACTTGCTCTGGCCCAGCGGAATCCTGCCCAAGCTGGACGCGGCCCAGGAAGTGGCCTTGTAGTTCACTCTCGCTTCGCCGAGCCCGATCGGAGTGGCGTTGTAGATATAGGCGAACTTTCCGAAATCGGTGTAGCTCACCTCGGCGCCGAGGTACTGGCCGAACTGATAGCCGGCGAAAAACTTGTAGGCGGCGTCGGTGTCGTCCCTGTTTTCCTGGATGCCGGCGGTCCTCAGACTGAAGTCATCACCCTTCAGCGTCGCCTTGGACTTGCCGAGGCCGATCCCGCCGTAAAAGCCCCTGTTGATGTCCGCCGCCGCGGCGCTGCCGGTGGCAAGCGCCAGAGCGCCGGCCAGAATGGTGGTTCTGATGCGCATTTTCTTTTTCTCCCGTAGTTGCCGACGTCCCCCACGCGGCATCGGCGCGCTATGAATATACCTCAAGGGGAAAATTCCTGCCCCGCGCCCGCGGCACGGGAATTGCAAGCGGCTCTCAGGGATGAAAATCGCCCAGATCGCCCCGCTCGCGGAAAGCGTGCCGCCGCGGCTCTATGGAGGAACAGAGCGCGTCGTTTCCTACCTCACCGAGGAATTGGTGCGGCTCGGGCACGACGTCACGCTCTTCGCGAGCGGCGACTCGGTGACCCGCGCGAAGCTCGTCGCCTGCGCCCCGCGCGCGCTGCGGCTCGATCCGCGCACGAAAGACGCTTTGCCCTCGCTCTCCGTGATGCTCGAGCGCGTCCGCCAGCGCGCGCACGAATTCGACGTGCTGCACTTTCACGTCGAGAGCGTGCACTTTCCGCTGTTCCGCTCGCTCGCGCGGAAGACCGTCACCACGCTGCACGGCCGGCTCGACCTGCCCGAGCTGCCGCCGCTCTTCAGGGAGTTTCCCGAGATGCCGCTGGTGTCCATCTCCAACAGCCAGCGCCGCGCGGCCCCGAACGCCAACTGGGCGGGCACCGTGTACCACGGCCTGCCGGCTGAAATCTGCCCGCTCAATCCGGCGGCGCCGAGAGGCGCGGGCCGCTACCTCGCCTTCCTCGGCCGCGTCTCGCCGGAAAAAGGCCTCGACCGCGCCATCGAGATCGCGCGCCGCAGCGGCCTGCGGCTGCGCATCGCGGCGAAGGTGGACAAGGATGACGAGCACTACTGGCGGGAGTACCTGGTGCCTTTGCTGCGAGACCCGCGCATCGAGTTCGTCGGCGAGGTCGACGAGGCGGGCAAGCCGGCGTTCCTCGGCAACGCCACGGCGCTGCTTTTCCCCATCAACTGGCCCGAGCCTTTCGGCCTCGCGATGATCGAGGCGATGTCCTGCGGCACGCCGGTGATCGCGTGGCGCCACGGCTCGGTCCCGGAGGTCGTCGACGACGGCGTCACCGGGTTCATCGTCGACTCCATCGACGCCGCGGTGGCGGCGGCGCCTCGCGCCGCCGCTCTCGACCGCACGCAGGTGCGCCACCGCTTCGACGAGCGCTTCTCCGCGGCGCGCATGACGCGCGACTATCTTTCCGTCTATCGGGCGCTCGGCCGCTCGCGCGCCCTGAAGGCGGTATGAAGCGCGAAGGCGAAACCCCCGCTTCCACCTTCCTCGTTCCGGGCGTCGTCACGCTGGCGGCGTCGAGCCGGCGCACGCTCAAGCACGGCGACACCTTCGCCATGTTCGACGAGTTCGGCGACGTGCACGAGCTCGAGCGCAGCCCGACGGGCCTCTTCCACCACGACACGCGCTTCCTCTCGCGCCTGCACCTCACGCTCGAGGGCCACCGGCCGCTCATCCTCAGCTCGACCGTGCAGCCCGACAACGTGCTCCTCGACGTCGACCTCACCAACCCCGACATGTACGAGGACGATCGCCTGGTGCTCGCGAAGGACACCTTCCATCTCGCGCGCGCCAAATTCCTGTGGCAGGCCGGCTGCTACGAGCTGTTCACGATCTCGAGCTACGCCGACCGGCCCACGCGGCTTCGCCTCGCGATCGAGTTCGCCGCCGATTTCGCCGACATCTTCGAGATCCGCGGCACGCCTCGCAAACGCCGGGGCAGCATCGCCTGCGAGCTTCGAGGCGCCGGCGAAGTGGCGTTCGTTTACGGTTCGCTCGACGGCATTGCGCGCAACACGCGTATTTGTTTCTCCCCCACCCCCTCGACCCTGACTTCGACGCGCGCCGGGTTCGACCTGGAGCTCGAGCCGCGCGCGCGCCGCGCGATCGCGATCACCGTGCATTGCGAGCAAGGCGCCGGGCCGCGGCCGGAGCCGGCGCGCTTCTTCCCGGCGATGCGCCGCGCGCGGCGGACCCTCGCGCGCGCACGGCTGGGGGCCGCCGCGATCGAGACGTCGAACCACTCGGTCAACGCGGTGCTCTCGCGCTCGAGCGCCGATCTGGCGATGCTGGCGACGCAGACCGCGCACGGTCCCTATCCCTATGCCGGCGTGCCGTGGTTCTCCACCGCCTTCGGCCGCGACGGGCTCATCACCGCGCTCGAGATGCTGTGGCTCGATCCCTCGGTCGCGCGCGGCGTGCTGCGCTTTCTCGCCGCCTACCAGGGCGACGCCGAGAAGGCCGAGGCGGACATGGAGCCGGGCAAGATCCTGCACGAGCTGCGCGAGTGCGAGCTCGCCAACCTGGGCGAGGTGCCGTTCGGGCGCTACTACGGCTCCATCGACTCGACGCCGCTGTTCGTGGCGCTCGCCGGCCTGTACTGGCGGCGCACCGGCGATCTCGAGACGCTGCAGTCGATCTGGCCGAGCATCAAAGCCGCCCTCGACTGGATCTGGAATTACGGCGATAGCGACGGCGACGGCTTCGTCGAGTACAGCCGCATGCGCGAGAGCGGCCTGCGCAACCAGGGCTGGAAGGATTCCGATGACGCCGTGTTTCACGCCGACGGCCGCCTCGCCGAGGGCTCCATCGCGCTGTGCGAAGTGCAGGGCTACGTCTATCTCGCGCTGCGCCTGGCCGCCGAGATGGCGGCGGATTTCGGCGACCAGGTCACCTGCCGCGACGCCCGCGAGCGCGCCGACCGCCTGCAGCGGCAGTTCGAGGAGGCCTTCTGGTGCGAGGAGCTCGGTACGTACGCCCTCGCCCTCGACGGCGACAAGCAGCCCTGCCGCGTGCGCAGCTCCAACGCCGGGCAGCTGCTTTTCACCGGGATCGCCGGGCCGGGGCGCGCGACGCGCGTCGCGACGGGCCTCTCGGGCCGCGATTTCTTCACCGGCTGGGGCGTGCGTACCGTGAGCGCGAGGGAAAAGCGCTTCAACCCGACCTCATACCACAACGGCTCGGTCTGGCCGCACGACAACGCGCTCATCGGCATGGGCCTCGCGCGCTACGGCCACACCGGCCAGGCGCTCGGTCTCACCTGCGCCATGTTCGACGCCGGCGCCCACATGCACCTTCGCCGCCTGCCCGAGCTTTTCTGCGGCTTCGAGCGAAAGCGCGACAAATCGCCGACGCTCTATCCGGTCGCCTGCGCGCCGCAGGCCTGGGCCGCGTGCGCGCCTTTCGCGCTTCTCCAGGCCTGCCTCGGCCTCGAGATCGACGCCGACGGCGCCATGGTCACCCTCCACCGCCCCCGCCTGCCGCCGTTCCTCGACTGGCTCAAGGTAAGCCGTTTGCAGGTCGGCGCGAGCCGCCTCGACCTCCTCTTCAGCCGCCAGGAGCAAAGCGTCGCCGTCAGCCTTCTCTCGCGCGAAGGCGACGCCGAAGTCGAAGTCATGCTCTGACTTTGGCCCCTGACAAGGGGGCTTGATATAGTCCACACCATGCTCACGTCCGTAGCGAACGTAGGCGACGTCGCGCACGCCATCCAGCTCGCGCTGGCGCCGGTCTTCCTGCTCACCGGGATTGCCGGCCTGCTCGGCGTCATGCTCGGTCGCCTCGCTCGCATCGTGGACCGCGGCCGCCAGCTCACCGAGCACCCCGTCCCGGAGGAGCTTCAATCCGGGGAGACCCTTCAAACCGAGTTTCGAGCCCTGGACCGCAGGCGCCATTTCGCAAGCGCCGCAATCACGGCCTGCACCTTATCGGCGCTCCTGATCTGCATGGTGATCGCCGCGCTTTTCGTGGAAGTTCTCGTGCTGACGCAGCTGAAGTGGCTGGTGGGCTCGCTTTTCACGGCGTCGATGGTCGCCCTGGTGGTCGGGCTGGCGTACTTCCTGCGTGAAGTGCACCTTGCCACTCTCACGGTCCGCATTCCGGCATCGGC
>CAYOVM010000011.1:10094-29931 GCA_964407355.1 uncultured Enterobacteriaceae bacterium | reverse complement strand
ACTTCCTGCGTGAAGTGCACCTTGCCACTCTCACGGTCCGCATTCCGGCATCGGCCTACAACCGGCTGTAGCTGAATCCCCCCGCGAACTCGAAAGGTCTGCGTCATGTCCGAGAACACCGTCCGCCTTCACCGCGTGCTGCGCGCCACGCCGGAACGAATCTACCGCGCGTTCCTCGATCCCGACGCGATGGCCAAATGGCTTCCGCCGCACGGCTTCACCGGCAAGGTTCACCATCTGGATGCCAAGGTCGGCGGCACGTACAAAATGTCGTTCACCAACTTCACCACGCGCCACAGCCACTCTTTCGGCGGCGAGTACCTGCAGCTCGTGCCCAACGAGCGCATCGTCCACACCGACAGATTCGACGATCCGAACCTCCCCGGGGAAATGCGGACAACGATCGCGTTGCGCAAGGTAATCGTCGGAACCGAAGTGAATATCGTGCAGGAGGGCATTCCCGCCAGCATTCCCGTGGAGGCCTGCTATCTCGGCTGGCAGCAGTCCCTCCTGCTGCTCGGACAGCTCGTCGAGGCGGAAATCCAGGACTGACGCCGCACGAGGCAGCGCGCGCCGCCGACGCTTTGCAACGTTTCTACGCCACGAGGAATTGAAACCATGGCCGTGCCCCCTGTCCCCTGGAGCACGATTCTCCAGGCCCTTCCGACCGTCGTCGTCACCGCCAAGGACCTGTGGAGTCACTGGTCGTCCAGGAAAACCGCGTCCGTGGATCCGGGCGCCGACGTGAGGACGCAGCTCGCCGCCGTGGCCGAGCGGCTCGCGGCGCTGGAAAGCGCGGAGACCGAGCAGGCGCGGATCGTCAGCCAGATGGCGGAGCAGCTGCAGGCGATCGCGCGCCGCGCCTCGATCGCCTACTGGCTCGGGCTCGGCGGCCTCCTGGTGGCGTGCGCCGCGCTGGTCGCGGCGATCTTGCGCTAGTTGAAGATCGCGCGCAAAAAAGCCGTCGCCGCCGTCGCCGCGGCGGCGCTCGTCGTGGCGATCGCGGCGCTGTACTACGGCAACCGGGCCGCCGCGATCGGCTCGGCTTACGCCGCGAAAATCGTCTGCTCGGGAATTTTCGTATCGCAGCGCGACCTGCCGTCGCTTCTCGCCGTCGACGTCGCGGCCGACCCGCTTTATTTCCTGCGATACGCCGACGTGAAGGTGGACCGCGCGGCGCGCGAAGTGCAGGCGAGCCTCTTCGGGCTCGGCCGGCGCAATGCCGCGTACCGGGAAGGACAAGGCTGCGCCATCGTGCATGACGAATCGGCGAAGCAGCCCGCGCCTGCGCGCCGGGCGCGTGCCTCCGAGCCGCGGGCGGCGGACGGGCTCGACAGGCTTCAGCCGCTCCCGCCCGAATCGGACCGCGCCCGCCTCGATGCCGCGCTGCAGTGGGCGTTCTCGGAGCCCGACCCGGCGCATGCGCGCCGCACCCGGGCCGTGGTGGTGCTCTACAAGGGCCGCCTCGTCGCGGAGCGCTATGCGGACGGGTTCACGAAGGACACGCCGCTGCCCGGCTGGTCGATGACGAAGAGCGCCGTGAACGCGCTCGTCGGCGTGCTGGTGCGGGAGGGCAAGCTCGCGCTGGACGAGCCGATCGGGATACCGGAATGGCGCGAAGCGGGCGACCCGCGCCGCGACATCACCCTCGGCCAGCTCCTGCGCATGAGCAGCGGGCTGCAGTTTCGCGAGGACTACCGGAACCCGCTCGCGGACGTGTCGCAGATGCTGTTCGGCGCGCCCGCCGCCGGCTCCTATGCCGCCGCCCGGCCGCTGGAAGCGCCGCCGGGGACGCGCTGGAGCTATTCGAGCGGCACGACCAACATCATCGCCGGCGCGATGCGCCGGATCGTGGGCGAGCCGGACTACGCGGATTTTCCGCGCCGCGCGCTTTTCGAGCGGCTGGGCATGGCGAGCGCCGTCATGGAAATGGACGCCTCCGGGACTTTCGTGGGCTCGTCGTTCATGTACGCGACGGCGCGCGACTGGGCGCGTCTCGGTCTGCTGTACCTGCGCGACGGCGAGTGGTCGGGCGAGCGCATCCTTCCGCAGGGCTGGGTGGACTACACGCGCACGCCCGCGCCGGCGGCGGCCGAGCGGCAGTACGGGGCGCATTTCTGGCTGCGCATCTCGAGAGGCTATCGCTGCGCCGCGGACAGCCGCCCGTTCCCCGCGGACACGTTCCATGCGGTCGGCTACGAGGGACAGTTCGTCACCATCATTCCGTCGCGCGACCTGGTGCTCGTTCGGCTCGGGCTCACGCGCTATCCTTGCATCTGGGACCAGCAAAAGTTCGCCGACCTGGTGCTGGCGGCGCTGGCCGGCGGGAAACCGCGCTGACACGAAACATCGCCGAAGAATTTTTCTGCGAACGCGAGGAGACATGCTGCTGAGGAACGACATCAAGATCCGCTCGAGCGAGGGCCCGGAGTTCGACTGCTACATCGTGACCCCCAAGGGCGAGCGCAAGGTTCCCGCGATCGTGCTCGCCTCGGCGATCCACGGCGTCGACAAGGACCTGCGCGCCATCGCCGACGAGTTCGCCTCGCACGGCTACATCGCCGCCGCGCCGGACCTTTTCTGGCGCTCCGTGCCCGGCCCGCTCGCGCGCGACGATCCGCGCTCCGCGCCGCGCGGCCAGCCGCGCCTCGAGAAGATCCGGGCCGGCGAGCAGGACATCGCCGACGTGCTGCCGGTGCTGCGCAAGCAGCCGCTCTACAACGGCCGCGCCGCGGTGATCGGCTTCTGCTACGGCGGCCCGTACGCCATCCTCGCGCCCAAGCGCCTGGGCTACGACGCCGGCATCTCCTGCCACGGCTCGCAGATGCTCGACTACATCAAGGAGCTCGAAGGCATGAAGCGGCCGGTGTGCATCATCTGGGGCGACCAGGACCACGCGGCGCCCGCGCCCGTGCTCGAAGCCTATCGCGCGTTGCCGGCGCGCATGAAGAACGTGGAACTGCACGTCGTCCCCGGCGCGCAGCACGGCTACATGATGCAGGGCAGCCCGAAGGCCTTCGATCGCAAGGCCTACGATTTTTCCATGGAGCGCGCTCTCGCCGTCCTGAAGCGCCTCGCCTGATCCGATGAAGTCGCCGTTCGCGTTCCTCTTCCTGCTGTGCCTTCTGCAAGGCATTCCGGATGCGTTGTCGCAGGACTATCCGTCGCGGCCGATCACGATGGTGGTGCCGTTCGCGGCGGGCGGGCCGGTCGATGTGGTGGCGCGCGTGCTTACGGAGCCGATGCGAAAGTCGCTCGGCCAGGCGGTGATCGTGGACTACACGACCGGCGCCGGCGGCAGCCTTGGCGTGGGCCGCGTGGCGCGCGCCGCGCCCGACGGCTACACGGTCAGCATCGGCCACTGGGGCACTCACGTCGTCAACGGCGCGGTCTATTCGCTGCAATACGACCTGCAGAAGGATCTCGAGCCGGTGGCGATGATCGGCGCCAATCCGATGCTTGTCGTGGGCAAGGCCGCGATCCCGGCGGCCGATCTCAGGGAATTGATCGCGTGGATCAAGGCGAGCCGCGCCGGCGTCAATGTGGGCACGGCCGGCGCGGGCTCGGGCACGCACATCAGCGGCGTGTACTTCCGCAATGCGATCGGCGCGGACCTGCAGTTCATTCCGTACAAGGGGAGCGGCCCGGCGATGCAGGACCTCATCGGCGGGCAGATCGACATGATGGTCGACCAGATGTCCAACTCCATGCCGCAGGTGCGCGGCGGCAAGATCAAGGCGTACGCCGTCACGGCGCGCGCGCGCTCGGCCGCGGCGCCGGAGATTCCCACGGTGGACGAGAGCGGCCTTCCCGGCTTCTACATAAGCATCTGGTATGGCACCTGGGTGCCGCGAGGCACGCCGCGGGAGAGCATCGCAAGGCTGAACCGCGCGGTGACGGACGCTCTCGCCGACGCCACGGCGCGCCAGCGCCTCGCGGACCTGGGCCTGGAGATCGCGCCGCCCGAGCAGCAGACGCCGGAAGCGCTGGGCGCGTATCACCGGGCGGAGATCGAAAAATGGTGGCCGATCATCAAGGCCGCGGGTATAAAGATCGACTGACATTAACAGGGACGGCCATGATCGACCTCTACGCGGCGGGAACTTCCAACGGCATGCGCGCGCGCATCGCGCTCGAGGAATGCGGCCTCGCCTACAAGCTTCATCCCATCGACCTGCAGAAAGGCGAGCAGAAGACGCCGCAGTTCCTCGCCCTGAACCCGATGGGCCAGATCCCGGTCATGGTCGACGCCGAAGGCCCCGGCGGCAAGCCGGTCACGCTGTCGCAGTCGAGCGCGATCCTGATGTACGCCGCCGAGAAATCCGGCAAGCACCTGCCGAAGGACCCGGCGGCGCGCCCGGCGATGCTGCAGGCGCTGATGAGCGCCTCGACCGACATCACCCCGATCCTCGGCACCGTGATCGGCATCATACGCAGCAAGGAGCCGCACGGCCCCACCGCAGACATGTTCAAAGGCCGGCTCAAGGGCTTGTTCAAGGTCTGGGACGATCTGCTCGGAAAGCGCAAGTACGCTGCAGGCGGCGAAGTGACCATCGCCGACTTCTCCCTGTACGCCGGCTACGTGCGTTCCAAGGGAGCGGTGCCCGAAACGCTCGAAGGCATGCCGCACCTGGAGCGCTGGGCCGCTGAAATCGGCGCGCGTCCCGGCGTTCAGCGCGCGCTGAAGTTCTAGCGCCCGGCTACTGGTTCCTGGGCGAGGTCTGCGGCGCCGACGGGTTGACCGTGATCGGCGCGGAGGCGCCCCCGGAGGCGTTCGGCGAAACCCGGTCGAGCACCGCTTCCGCGCGGCTGCGGTCGAGCAGCAGCCATTCCCTCAGGCCTTCGAGAGTGTCGCAGTCGGCGCCGCGATTCGCGAGGCACCTGTCCCTCGCCTTGTCGATCTGCTTTTGCTGCTCGGCTTGCGCCTGCGCCGCGGCGGCGCGCTCGCGGTCGGCGATGGGCTCGGCATGGGCCGAAGCGACTACGACCGCGGCGGCCGCGGTCAGGAATGCGGAAAATTTCATGGCGGGCCTCGTCTCTCGGCGGTTGGACCCGCGCGGCGGGCGATCGTTCTAGAATGGCCGTAGGAAAGCAGGAAGGGGGGAACATGTCTCTGCCGCCAGTCAGCCGCGGCTTCGTGGGCGCCGACGAGACGCCGGTCGAAGCCGATGCCGGAGTACGCCCCGACACGGAGGAGGTGCGCTACCCGGTCGAGTTCACCGCCGGCGCCGGCGAGTACTTCCGGATCTGGATCGTCAACCTCGCGCTCACCATCGCCACCCTCGGCATCTATTCGGCGTGGGCGAAGGTGCGCAAGCGCCGCTATTTCTACAGCCATACCCGCATCGACGGCGAAGGCTTCGAGTACCTCGCCAGCCCGGTCGCGATCCTCAAGGGACGGCTGATCGCCGTCGCGCTGTTCGGCGCCTTCTACGCCGTAGGCCATTTCGCGCCGCTCTACCAGTTCATCCTCTGGATCCCGCTCGCCGTCGCGGCGCCGTGGCTCATGGTCCGCTCGCTGGCGTTCAACGCGTACAACAGCGCCTACCGCAACATCCGACTGCGCTTCCACGGCGGCTACAACGAATGCCTCAAGCTGGTGCTCGGGTATGGTCTGCTGATGCTCGTGACGTTTTTCATCGCGTTTCCTTTCATGAAGCGCCGCCTCACCCGGTTCGTGGCGGAGAACCATGCCTACGGCGCGACCCGCTTCACGCTCGGCGAAGGTTTCGGACGACCTTTCGTCAACGCGTATTTCGCCGCCTGGGGGCTAAGCCTGATCGGCTTCACAGCCGTCGGCGCGATCATCGCCCTCGTCGCCGTCGTGGGGGCCTTTGCCGGGGAACAAGCAAAAAACGCCGCGCCGTTTTTCGGCTTCGCCGCGGTGTTCCTCACCTACGGCATGATGTTCATTCTCTACGCCTACATCCGCGCGCGGACCATCAACGCGGTGTTCAACAACCTGCGGGTCGGGCCGGTGCGCTTCGAGTCGGTGCTGAGCGCGCGCCGGCTGATGCGGCTCTATGTCGGCAACATCGTCGCGATCCTTCTCACGCTCGGCCTCGCTACGCCGTGGGCGGTGGTGCGCACGATGCGCTACCGCGCCTCGCGCCTCACCGTCATCGCCGCCGGGCCGCTCGACAGCTTCGTGCAGGGCGAATCGCAGCAGCTGAGCGCGACCGGCGAGGAAGTCGGCGAGATGTTCGACGTCGACTTCGGCCTCTGACGCCTTGGCGAGCGACGGCGTGATCGAGTTCGACGCCGTCTACTACGACGGCCGGACTTCCGCGCGCAAGGCCGTGCGCGTGCGCGGGCTCGGCCACAGCGTGCATATCTCGGGTGCCGAGGTGAACCGCGAGGTTCCCCTGGCGGACATCTCGGCCGACGCGCCGCTGCCGGGCGCGGTGCGCGCGCTACGCCTGCCGGACGGCGCGCAGCTCCAGACCGGCGATCACGCCGCCGTCGAGGCGCTCTTTCCGCGGGCCCATCGCCTCGAGAGCTGGGTGCACGGCCTCGAGCGCCGCTGGCCGTACGCGCTCGCGGGCGTCGCCGCGGTGGCGCTCTTTGCCTGGTGGCTGGTCGTGGACGGCATACCGCTCGCGGCAAAATTCGCCTCCGGGCTCGTGCCGGCCAGCGTGGAGACGGCGCTCGGCGAGCAGACCCTCGGCGCGATCGACAAGCCGCTTTGCCGGCCAAGCAAGCTCGAGGCGACGCGGCAGCAGGCGCTGCGCGACAGGTTCGCCGCGCTGACCGCCGGGCTCGACGACGGGCACGCGTACCGCCTCGAGCTGCGCGATTGCAGCATCGGCGCCAACGCCTTCGCGCTTCCGGGCGGCACGGTCCTCATGACCGATGCGCTGGTGAAGCTCGCGACGAGCGACGATCAGATCTCCGCGGTGCTCGCGCACGAGATCGGACACGTGCGCCACCGCCACGGGCTGCGCCTCGGCCTGCAGGCGACGGGCGTCGCCGCGCTCAGCGCCGCGCTGCTGGGCGATGCGGTCTCGATCAGCAGCCTCGCCGTCACCCTCCCCACCGCGCTCCTGCAAAGCGGCTACTCGCGAGAGTTCGAGAGCGAGGCGGACGACTACGCGTTCCAGCGCCTGAAACAGGTCTCGATCTCGCCGAAGGCTTTCGCCGAGATGATGGCGCTGTTCGAAAAAGAGCGCGGCAAGGCCGGCAGCGACTCGAAGGACTACTTCTCCACCCATCCCGCGACGGCGAAGCGCATCGAGCGCGCGCTCGCCGCGGGAGGCGAGCGGCCTTGAAATCCGGAAAACCGGCCGCATTTCTTTCATCCAGGGTTTCAAAAAGGGAAGCCATGAAGCGACTGCTAGCGGTAGCCACCCTCCTCGTTTCCATCCTTGCTCTCAGCGGCTGCGGCTACAACACCCTGCAGCAGGCCGACGAGCAGATCAAGGCGTCGTGGTCCGAGGTGCTCAACCAGTATCAGCGCCGCGCCGACCTGATCCCGAATCTCGTCAACACGGTCAAGGGCTTCGCCGCCCAGGAGCAGAAGGTGCTCATCGACGTGACCAACGCGCGCGCCAAGGTCGGCACCATCCAGGCGACGCCGGAGCTCGTCAACGATCCGGCGGCGTTCCAGAGATTCACCGCCGCGCAAGGCGAGCTGACAAGCGCCCTGTCGCGGCTGATGGTGATCGCCGAGGCTTATCCGCAGCTCAAGTCGGACGCCAACTTCCGCGACCTGCAGGCGCAGCTCGAGGGCACCGAGAACCGCATCGCCGTCGCGCGCCAGCGCTACATCAGGGCGGTGCAGGACTACAACGTCACCGTGCGCTCGTTCCCGACCAACCTGACCGCGAAGCTGTTCGGCTTCAACGACAGGCCGCAGTTCACGGTCGACAACGAGAAGGCCATCGCCGCGCCGCCGAAGGTCGACTTCGGCAAGTAGCTTTGAGGTTTCTGCTCGCACTGCTTTTCCCGGTCATCGCGGCGGCGGCGGTTTCGGTTCCGCCGCTCAAGTCGCGGGTCACGGACCTGACGAATACGCTGAACCCGAGTCAGCGCAGCGCGCTCGAGCAGACGCTGGCTGAATTCGAAGCGCGCAAGGGCAGCCAGATCGCGGTCCTGCTGGTGCCGACGACCGAGCCGGAGACGGTCGACCAGTACGCGGTGCGCGTGCAGGAGAGCTGGAAGCTCGGCCGCAAGGGCGTCGACGACGGCGTGCTCCTCGTCGTGGCGAAGAACGACCGCAAGCTGCGCTTCGAGATCGGCTACGGGCTCGAGGGCACGATCCCGGACGCGGCGGCGAAGCGCATCATTGAGGACGACATCACCCCGCGCTTCAAGCAGGGCGACTTTTACGGCGGCATCCGAGCCGGCCTCGACCGCGTCATGCGCACCATCGAAGGCGAGCCGCTGCCTCCTCCGCGGCACGCCGGGCAGGAATCGCCGTTTTTCCAGCATATCGAGTGGCTCATCCCGGCGCTCATCATGCTGCTGGTCGTTCGCGGAATCCTCAACACCCTGTTCGGCCGCGCCGTAGGCGCCGGGCTCACGGGCGGCCTTGCCGGCTTTCTCACCTGGCTTGTCATCGGCTCTCTATTCATCAGCGTCATCGCCGGCGTGGCCGCGTTCGTGTTCGGACTCGCCGGTCCCAGCGCCTTCCGCGGCCGCCCGGGGAGCGGAGGCGGATGGGGCGGGGGCTGGTCGGGCCGCGACGATTTCGGGGGCGGGGGATTCGGCGGCGGATTCGGCGGCGGCGGATTCGGCGGCGGCGGCGGTGGCGGCTTCGGCGGCGGCGGCGGCTTCAGCGGCGGCGGCGGCTCGAGCGGCGGCGGCGGCGCGAGCGGAAGCTGGTAATGGGCGCTCTCCAGATCCTGAAGCACCTGTTCGAGCCGGACTGGATCGCGCGCCGGCCGTTCACGCCCTCGGTCCTGAAAAAAATCGAGCACGCGATCAAGGCCTCGGAGCAGAGGCACGAGGGCGAGTTGCGCTTCGCGGTGGAAGCGTCGCTGCCCCTGCAGTATTTAATTTCAAAAGGCGCGGGAGCACCGGCAAGAGCGGCACGGCAAAGAGCCGAGGATCTGTTTTCCCTGTTGCGCGTCTGGGACACCGAGCGCAACAGCGGCGTGCTGATCTACGTGCAGCTCGTCGACCGCAGGATCGAGATCGTCGCCGACCGCGGCATCGCCGCGAAGGTCGCGCAGGCCGAATGGGACGCGGTGTGCCGGGAAATGGAGAACGCGTTCAGGGCGGGACGGTTCGCCGAAGGCGCGCTGCAGGCGGTCGAGCGCACCACCGGCCTGCTCGTCAAGCACTTCCCGGCGCGCGCCGCGAATCCGAACGAGCTTCCCGACAAGCCCGTCGTTCTCTAGCTATTTTTCCCGCGGGACGGGCACCTTCGCCGACCAGCTGAGCCATTCCTTCTGCGGCGAGGCATGCAGGAAGAAGGTTGCGCCGGGCTTCGCTTGCGGGGATTTTTCCGGGCTCGCGAACTCGATGCCGCCCGCGAGCAGGGCGCGGAGCGACTCGAAGTCGATCTCCATTCCCTTGAGCAGGCCGCCCCTTACCGTGACGCCGCTCGTGTCCCAGAAAGCGGAACCGGTGCGCACCAGCGCCGCGTAGCGCTGCCAGATGATGAGGTGAATCTCCGCGGCGGTCGAGTCGCGCGAGAGGTCGATGTCCTGCACCACGCCCACCTCGACGCCGCGAAAGTAGACCGGCGAGTTGGGCCGCAGCGAGAGCGGGCGCTCCGCCTTGAGGATGATTTTCAGGCCGGGCATGCCGAGCGCCACCGGCGCCCGCTCCAGGCCGACGAATTCCTTCGCCGGCTTGTCGCCCTTGCCGGCGAGAATCTGGATCTCGGGCCCGCTGATCACGGTGTTGAGCCCCGTGACATTGCCCCAGCCGACCTGGGGACGCACGATCCAGAACACCGCGCCTTCGCTCGCGAGCGACGCCGACGCGCGCTGCAGCCGCGCTTTCACGAGCACGTGCTCGCGATCCTCGCTGATCTGCAGGCCGGTCACTTCGCCGACCTGCACGCCGCGGTACTTGATCGGAGTCTGGCCGGCGCGCAGGCCGCCGCCGTCCCTGAACTGGATCGTGATCTCGGGTCCGTATTGGCGCATGCGGTCGTAGACCAGCCATGCCGCCACCGCCGCGGCGACGATCGGAACGATCCACATGACCTGCAGCCAGGACCGCCGGCGCCTAACTCGCGCTCTGGGGAGCTCTTCGCCAGTCATTCGGATTCTCTTTGGTCTTCCAGATGAGCCTCGGATCGAAAGCGGCCGACGCGAGCATCGTCAGCACCACCATTCCCGTGAACGCGAACAGGCCGCGCCCCGGCATGACGGTCGCAAGCTGCCCGAGACGGACCAGGGCGACGAGCACCGCCAGCAGAAAGACGTCGAGCATCGCCCAGGGGCCGATCACTTCTATGAAGCGATAGATCCGGGTGCGCAGCCGGCGCCGGCGCGCGCCGTCGATCTGCGTGCTGGCCGCCAGGTAGAAGAGCCCGGCGAGCTTGAGCAGCGGGACCACCATGCTCGCGACGAACACGACCGTCGCCACGAACCAGTATCCGGCGCTCGCGAGGCCTACGACCCCGCCCCAGACGGTGCTTTCCGAATAGGCGCCGTAGCGCTCCATCCGCAAAATGGGATAAATATTCGCCGGCACATAAAGGATCAGGGCCGCGAGGGAAAGCGCCGCGGTCGGGACCACGCTGCTCGCCCGGTGCTCGCTCACGACCGCTCCGCAGCGCGGGCACTCGGCTGCTTTGTGAGGCTGTAGAGGCTCCACTTGCTGCACCAGGCCGCAGGTCTGGCAGCAAACGATGTCTTCCTTGGAGTCCATGCCTTCGGGGTACCTTGCAAACTTCATTCCCAGGAAATAGTCCATCAGGCACTATCCCGAGCTCGACAGGAGGACCTGGATGGAAATGAACCTGAAGCTCGGGTTGGCCGCGCACCTCGGGATGGAATTCCTCGAAGCCGGTCCCGATCGCGTGGTCGCGGAGCTCGAGCTCCGCGAGCAGGTGAGCACCCTCGGCGGCTCGATCCACGGCGGCACGCTGATGGCGCTCGCCGATACGGCCGGGGCCGCCGGCACACTCGCCTTTCTCGAGAAAAATCCGTCCGCGGGAAAGGGCACGGCGACGCTCGAATCGAAAACCAACTTCTTCGCCGCCGCGCGCTCCGGCAAGGTGCGCGCCGAGTCGACGCCTCTGCACAAAGGCAAGCGCACCCACGTCTGGCAGACGCGCATCACCGATGAGAGCGGCAAGCTGCTTTCGCTCACCATCCAGACGCAGATGATCCTGTAGACCTACCCCGCCAGACGCCCGGCAAACGCTTTGACGTGTGCGGCGGATTCCCGCGGCCGGACCTGGAGCAGGAAATGCGGGCCCTCGAGATCGGCGATTTGCGGGTGTTTCGCGTTGCGTACGACCAGATCGGTCGCGGCCGGCGGCACTACCCGGTCCTCGGAGGCCCGCAGATACAGGATCGGCACGTCGATTCGGCGCAGTTGCGGGATTGCATCGACGGAAACAACAGCGCGCATCCGCGCGCGCCACGCCGCGGCGCCGACGCGCGCCATCGACGAAGAAAGCTTGTCGCGGTATTCCGGCGTCGAATACCGTCCGAGGAGCATTTTTCCCGCGATCCACGCAGGCACCCGGCGCAGCGGAAAGTGCACCGCCATGGGCCGCAGAAAAGCCGGGAGCGGCGCGGGGCTCCTGGCGAATGAGCACACCAGCACGACGCCGAGCAGTCCCTGCGGCGCGGAGGCGGCGAGCGCTATCGCAATCGGGCCGGAGAACGACTCGCCTACGAGAATATACGGGCGCGATGGCAACGCCTCGCGGGCGAATACCTCGAGATCGCGGTAGCTCAGCTCGCGGTCCGGGTATGAGACGGCAATCGAGTCGATTTCCGGAGCGAGCGCGGCCGCGAACTCGGAACGGTATTCGCCCGAGCCGTCCATCCCCGGAAGAAGAACGGCGGTCAAGCCCATCGTGGACCGCCGGTCGACAAGGCTAATCAGCGAACGCTGAACGGATTGTTATACGGCCGGACCTGGTTTGCATTTGCGGCCTCCCTTTGGTTGGCGGCTAGCCTATCATCCGCGTATGACCTTCAGGAGAAGACCATTCCTCCCGTCACCCAAGCGCTGATCATCGCGAACGTCGCGGTGTTCCTGCTCGAGAATTTCGTCGGCGGGCCGTTCGTGGCCTGGTTCGCGCTGTGGCCGGACGAGCACTTCATGCCGTGGCAGCTCGTCACCTACAGCTTCCTGCACGGCGGCATCGCCCACATCTTCTTCAACATGTTCGGCCTGTACATGTTCGGCTCGGAGATCGAGCGCCTCTTCGGCTCGCGCTTTTACCTGCTCTACTACCTGGCGAGCGTCGTGGTCGCCGCCCTCACCCATCTGCTGATCACGAGCCTCATGGGCGCGGCGCCGGCGCCGATGGTCGGCGCCTCGGGCGGCGTCTTCGGCCTGCTGCTCGCCTTCGGCTGGTATTTCCCGCACCGCCGCGTGGTGCTGCTGTTTCCGCCGATTCCGATGCCGGCGCGCGTCTTCGTGATCGTGTTCGGCGTGCTGGAGCTGTTCTTCGGCGTGACCGGAACCGCCGCCGGCGTCGCGCATTTCGCGCACCTCGGGGGCATGCTCGGCGGCTGGCTGATGATCGAAGCCAGAAGAAGACGATTCTGGAAGTAGCCCGGCAAACCCCTCGCGCCTTCGCGGCGCTGCGCCATCCCGGCTTCCGTCCGTATTTCGCCTTCTCCGCGCTGGCGATGATGGCCGACAGCGTCGAGCACGTCATCAGCTACTGGATCCTGTTCCAGAAATTCCACTCGCCGGCGCTCGGCGGCTTCGCGATGCTCTCGCACTGGCTGCCGTTCCTTTTCTTCTCGGTGTGGTCGGGCGCGCTCGCCGACCGCTTCGACCCTCGCCGGCTGATTCAGCTCGGGATGGGGCTTTTCATGCTCGCCTCGCTCGGCTGGGGAATTTTATTTTTGACGGACGAATTGGAGATGTGGCACGCGATGGTGCTGCTCGTGATCCACGGCTTCGCCGGGGTGTTCTGGCAGCCGGCGAGCCAGCTCCTGATCCACGACATCGTCGGGCGCGACGAGCTGCAAAGCGCCGTGCGGCTGAACGCCACCTCGCGCTGGCTGGGCCTGCTCCTCGGCCCGGCGGTCGGCGCCGGCATCATGGTCCTCTTCGGGCCCGCCTGGGGCATCCTGCTCAATGTCCTCATCTACGTGCCGCTCGTGTGGTGGCTGTGGAAGGCGCCGTACGGCCCGGCGTTCAGGAAAGAAAAATTGCCCGAGCGGGCGCTGAAGGGACTGGCCGATATTTCGCGCACGATAAAAGAGATTTCCGCGAATCCGGTCGCCCTCTCCATGATCCTGCTCGCCGGCGGCGCCTCGCTCTTCGTGGGCAACGGCTACCAGGCGCAGATGCCGGAGTTCGCGCACGACCTGGGCCACGGCGATCCGGGGGCGGCCTACAGCATGCTGCTCGCCGCCGACGCAGCGGGCGCGCTGGTCGCCGGCCTGCTGCTGGAGAGCCGCGGGCTGCTGCCGGCGAATCCACGCAGCGCGTTCGTGCTCGCCATGCTGTGGTGCTGCGCGATCGCGGCCTTCGCCGCGACCGGCTCGTATCCGCTCGCCCTCTTCCTGCTCTTCGCCGCGGGCTTCCTCGAGCTGTCGTTCAACGCCATGGCGCAGACCCTGGTGCAGCTGCACGCGCCGGCGCAGATCCGCGGCCGGGTCATCGGCCTTTACGGCATGTCGGCCCTCGGCATGCGCGCCTTCAGCGGCGTGACCGTCGGCTTCGCCGGCAATATCATCGGCATCCACTGGTCGCTCGCGCTGAGCGCGCTCGCCCTGCTGGCAATGATTTTTATCCTCCTCGCTTTTACGGTGAAAGCCCAACCATGAAAAAAAGTTCTGTCATCGCCCTGGAAGAGCACTACCTGGACGCCGAAATCGCCAGGCACTTCGGCGAGCGCGGGCCGGAAGCGAAGGTGCCGGCGCTGCAGGAGCGCCTCGCCGACCTGGGCGCGCTGCGGCTGAAGGAGATGGACGAGGCCGGCATCGACGTGCAGGTGCTCTCGCACGGCGCGCCCGCGGTGCAGAAGCTCGACGCCGAGCTCGCGGTTCCCCTTTCGCGCGACGCCAACGACCGCCTGTCCGAAAAAGTGAAAGCGTCGAACGGCCGCTTCGAGGCCTTCGCCGTCCTGCCGACGGCCGATCCCAAGGCCGCCGCCGATGAGCTCGAGCGCGTGGTGACCCGGCTCGGCTTCAAGGGCGCGATGCTCCACGGCCTGACGAAGGAAGGGCAGTTCCTGGACCACAAGCGGTTCTGGCCGATCTACGAGCGCGCGCAGGCGCTCGACGTGCCGATCTACATGCATCCCGCGGTGCCGCACAAGGCGGTGGTCGATGCGTATTACCGGGACTATCTCGAGCAATTCCCCGGTCTGCTGACCGCCGCGTGGGGCTTCACGGTGGAAACCGCCACGCAGGGGATCCGCCTGGTGCTCTCCGGCGTCTTCGAGGCCTACCCGCGGCTGAAGATCATCCTCGGCCATCTCGGCGAGTCGCTGCCCTTCTCGCTGTGGCGCATCGACATGGCCCTTTCCAGGCAGGGCAAGCTCGCCAGCCCGTTCCGCGACACGTTCCGCGAGCACTTCTGGATCACCACCAGCGGCAACTTCTCCACGCCGGCGCTGCTGTGCTGCGTGATGGAGATGGGCGTGGACCGCATCCTCTTCTCGGTCGACTACCCGTTCGTGCCGAACCCGCCCGGCGTCAAGTGGATGGAGAACGTGCCGCTCAGCACGGAAGACCGCGAGAAGATCCTGAACGGCAACGCGCGGCGCCTTTTGAGAATGTGATTCAGGGAATCAGAGTCAGCGCGTTCGCGACAGCGACCAGGTTGCCGATCGGGCTTGCTTCGCATATCAGCAGGTTCGCTGCATAGGCGGCAGGCAGAGCGGCAATCCCGGCTATGACGGAAACGATCCACCGGGTCATTCGGCTCATGCCCTGCCGATAGTGCAACGATCGTGCCCGCCGCAGAATAGAACTTCCTGCGTGCAAACAGGCAATTACCGTGTAGCGCGGCGTCGCTGCCGCACTGCCGCAGTGCGGAGGCGCGGCGGCAGGCACCAGTTTTGCTCGCACCTCCGGAAAGGACTCTCCCCATGGCCAAGCCGATTCGCATGGCGGCATCCGCCGCACTGATCCTCGCGTTGCAGACCGGCGTCATCGCCGACACTACGGCCCAGACCGCGCCGAATACCGGCGCGCAGCAGGTCCTCGGTCTCGCGCCGCAGTTGAGCGCGTTCGCGGGCTCGGACGCGAATTTCCAGGCGCTGGTGAACGGCCTGCTCCAGGGCATCCCCGTCACGCTTACGACGCTCACCCCGGACGGCTTTCTCCAGACGGTGAGCTTCACGCCGGCGAGCGCGCTGTCGGTGGCCGAGGTCGCGCGGCTGCTCGAGGGGGCGCGCCAGCAGTTGATCTCGCGCGGAATCGCCAATCCCACTGCGCAGCAGATCGGCGTGGTCCTCACCGGCGGCCAGCTGCCGACGCCTTCGGGAACCGCGCAGGTCAGCGCACTGGTGCCGACCCTTACCTTCGGGGGCGTCCAGCCCGGCGTTCTCGCCAACGTCCCGCGCCCGTCGGCCCCGGCCGCGGGCACCAACAATCCGGGCAACAACCTCATCGTCGACATCCGCCCCGTGACACCGCAGACGCTGCCGGCGAGCGCCAGCACCGGCGCGAGCACGAGCGGGACGACGACGGGCGCGACTACGGGCCTCGGCATCGGCGCCGCTACGCCGGGCACCTCCGCCAGCCCCACCGGCAACGTCGCGCCGGTGGTGCGTTTCACCAGCGACAACACCCGGCTGGGCAACACGAGCGACTCGCCGCTGCCGCCGAGCACGCCGCCGCTGAACACGTCGGGATCGCTCGTCACGCCCGCCGCGCCTACGATCAATCCGGCGACCGGCGTGAGCAACGGCGCCCCCTCGCCGGCCGCGCAGATGCAGGGCCGAAGGTAAACCGGCGCCCGAAGGTAAACCACTTTGGGCAGCGTTCTCCACTTGCGCTCACGGCTGGGAAAGGCCCCCGCGCGCGCGGATCGCGAGGCGCCGCGGGACGCGCGCTCCGGCAGCGGCGAGAACGCGAGCCTGCTGCGCGTGGGCCACAACTGCAGCGCGGTGGCGCGTGCCGACCGCGTCGCGCTTCTCGTGGACGCGCAGGCGTATTTCCGTGCGTTCCACGACGCCGCGCTGCGCGCAAGGCGCTCGATCACGATCCTCGCCTGGGACTTCAACAGCCAGACGCGGCTGCACTTCGATCCGGTGGCGCGCGGCGCGCCGCCGGCGGTGCTCGGCGAATTCCTCAATTTCCTCGTCCTGCGCCGGCGCGGTCTGCGCATCAACGTGCTGAACTGGGACTATCCCGTCGTGTTCGGCGCCGACCGCGAGATCCCCCCGCTCTACGGCTTCGGCTGGACGCCGCACCGGCGCGTGCGGCTGCGCTACGACGATACGCATCCGGTCGCCGGCTGCCAGCACCAGAAGATCGTGCTCATCGACGACGCCGTCGCTTTCGTGGGCGGCATCGACCTCACGCTGCGCCGCTGGGACACGCCCGAGCACCTCGCGCAGGATCCGCGCCGCGTCGCGAACGGCAAGCCCTACCCGCCGTTCCACGACCTGATGCTCGCCGTCGACGGCGACGCGGCGCGCGCCCTCGCCGCGATCGCGCGCGAGCGCTGGCGCTTCGCGACCGGGCGCGAGCTGCGGTCGGTGGCGGGAACGGATCCGAAGGCGAGCGATCCCTGGCCGGAAGGGCTCGCGCCCGACCTCACCGACATCGAGGTCGGCATCGCCCGCACCATGCCGCCGCGCGGCGAGGCGCCCGCGGTGCGCGAGGTCGAGCGGCTCTATCTCGACATGATCCGCGCCGCGCGGCGCACGATCTACATCGAGAACCAGTACTTCACCGCGCCGCGCATCGCCGCGGCGCTCGCCGAGCGCCTCGCCGAGCCCGACGGCCCGGAGGTCGTCCTGGTGCTGCGACTGCTGAGCCACGGCTGGCTGGAGGAAGCCACCATGCACGTGCTGCGCACGCGCCTGATCGCGCAGCTCAAGGCGGCCGACCGCCACGGCCGCTTCCATGTCTATCACCCGCACATCCCCGGCCTCGCGGAAAGCTGCTGCCTCGACGTGCACGCCAAGCTGATGATCGTCGACGAGCGCTACCTGCGGGTCGGCTCGGCGAACCTGTGCAACCGCTCGATGAGCGTCGACAGCGAGTGCGACGTGCTGATCGAGGCGCGCGGCGACGCCCGCGTGGCGCAGCGGATCCGCGGCTATCGCGACGCGCTGCTCGCCGAGCACCTCGACGTGCCGCTCGAGGCGCTCGAGCGCCGGCTGCGCGAGGACGGCTCGCTGCACGGCGCGATCGCGGCGCTGCGAAGCGACGGCCGCAGCCTGCGCGAGCTGGCCGAGATGCGCGAGTGGCCCGAGGCGCTCGTCAACGTGGCCTCGATCGCCGATCCCGACGAGCCGATCTCCCTCGACGTCCTGAAGCTCGACCGCGACATGCCTGGCGACGAGCCGAAGGCAAAGCCCGCCTGGGGCAAGCTCGCTGCGTTCGCGGCGGCGATCGGCATCCTGGTGGCGATCTGGCGCTTCACGCCGCTCGCCGAAATCGTGACCCCGGAGAACGCCATCGCATGGGCGAAGGAGTTCGGCAGCCGTGCGTGGGCGCCCCTCGTGGTGATCCTCGCCTACACGCCGGCCTGCTTCGTGATGTTCCCGCGCCCGCTCATCACGCTCGCGGCGGTGGTGGCCTTCGGGCCCTGGCTCGGCTTTCTCTACGCGCTCATCGGCATCGTGTTCTCTTCGGTCGTCACGTATTACGTCGGCAAGCGAATGCGCCGCGACACGGTGCGCCGCCTCGGCGGGCGCGGCTTGGACCGTATGGTCGAGGTTCTTGAAAAGCACGGCCTGCTCGCCATGACGCTGCTGCGCCTCGTGCCCATCGCGCCGTTCGCGGTGGAGGGCATCGTCGCCGGCGCGGTGGGCCTGAAGCTCTGGCACCTGGCGGCGGGCACCGCCATCGGCATGCTGCCCGGAACCCTGGCCGCGACGATCTTCGCCGACCAGCTCGAGACCGCGTTCAGCGGCGGCCAGTTCAACTGGTGGGTGGTGGGCGGCTGCGTGGCTCTGCTCGGCGGCGGCATTATCGCCGTGAAGCGCTGGTTCACGAAGATGGCCCGGCGCATGGACGCGTCCGGCGCCGCCTCCGGGCGTGAGCTCCGCGAGCAGCCGCGCTGACTGCTTTCGCGTCGCCTCCTACAACGTCCACGGCTGCGTAGGCTGTGACGGGAAGGATGACGCGGCGCGCATCGCCGCGGTGATCGGCGAGCTGGACTGCGACACGGTCGGGCTGCAGGAGGTCAACCACGCGCGGCTCCTCTCCCGGATGACCGGAATGGAGCTGGTCGAGGGCACGCCGCACACCTGGCACGAGAGGCACGTGGGCAACGCGCTGCTCACCCGGCGCAAGGTGCTCGCCGTGCGCCGCCACGAGTTCGGGCTCGACGGCTGCGAGCCGCGCGCGGCGATCGACGCCGACCTCGAGGTCGCGGGCGAGAAGCTGCGCGTGATCGTCACCCACCTCGGCCTCCCGCCGGCCGAGCGTCGCTACCAGGTGAAGAAGCTCCTGCTGCTGATCAAGGAGACTCCGCTGCACGAGCGCGTGGTGGTGCTCGGCGACATCAACGAATGGCTGCCGCTGGGTCGGCCGCTGCGCTGGATGCACGCCCTCCTCGGGCGCTCGCCCGCGGAGCGCTCGTTTCCGTCGCGCTGGCCGCTGTTCGCCCTCGATCGCGTCTGGGTCCGGCCGCGCCATGCCCTGCTCGCCTTCGGCGCGCACCGCTCGGCGCTGGCGGTGGCGGCGTCCGACCATCTGCCGGTGAAGGCCGCGATCGCCTGCACGGCGAAGATGGACGAAAAAAAAGCCGCCCCTCCGGAGAGAAGCGGCTTTTTCGCGGAACGAAGCTGAGCGCTACTTCCCGGACGTGCTCGAGCCGCCGGTGCTGTTGTCCTTGCTGTTGAACTTGTCCTTCACCTTGCCGGCCACCCTGCTGGTGTCTTCCTTCGCCATGGCGGCGAGGTACTCGGCGCGGTTGATCCTGCCGTCGTTGTTCAGGTCCCACTTGTCGAAGTTGGTCGAAAGCTCGGCCTCGCCCTTGGCTTCCGCCTTGGAGATGTAGCCGTCCTTGTTCTTGTCGAGCTTGGCGAAGCCCGACTCGTCGGAGCGCGACGCGTTCGAAGCTTCTTTCTTCGAGATCCTGCCGTCGCTGTTCTTGCCGTCCATGGGCTTATCTGCGTCTGCGGCCCACGCGGAGCCGGCCGCGAGGGCAAAAACGGATGCCGCCATTACTGCGGTTTTTACGAGTTTCATTGAGAGTCTCCTTTCGAGAGGAAAATGCTACCTGTTACATGCAGTTTGCGTGCCCGTGCGGGCGCCACGGTGTATGAGCCGATCGGACTATCGGTGTGACGGTCTGCGGCCTAGTTCACGCGCTCAGCGCGGCTCGGTGGCGGTTTTCGCCTTGGCCTGCGCTTTGGCTTTGGCGCTTTTCGCCTTGGCCTTGGCCGCGGAAGGCGTGCCGACGTTGTCGTATTCCGTGCGGCTGAGCTTACCGTCGCGATCCCGGTCGGCGTCGTCGAAGCCGTTCATCAGCTTCTCGTTGCCGGCGGCCTCGGCCTTCGAGATCGAGCCGTCGCCGTCCAGGTCGAGCTTCTTGAACGCGGCTTCCT
>CAYOVM010000011.1:8705-9994 GCA_964407355.1 uncultured Enterobacteriaceae bacterium | reverse complement strand
GCCTTCGAGATCGAGCCGTCGCCGTCCAGGTCGAGCTTCTTGAACGCGGCTTCCTTCTGCGCGTCCTGCCCCGGCGCGCTGCTTCCGGCGCTCGAGGTCGTCTTGTCGGCTTTCTTCGCCGACTTCGCCTTGTCGCGCGCCTTGTCGTCGCCGCGCATGGCCGCACCGCCGACGGTATTGGGTTGGCCCTGCGAAGATTCGGAGCGCTCTTCGTCCAGCTTCGGGCTCGAAGCGTCGTTCTTCCGCTCCATGGTGGCCTTGTCGTTGCTGCTCCTGGTGTCGGCCTGCGCGCCTGCGGCAAGCACAAGGCTCAGGGTCGCCGCCGACAGTGCTGCAATCGCGAATTTCATGACGTCTCCATAACGTAGTGTTGGCAAGGAAGCTGCAGCTTTCATGCCTGAACATCTGCTTACACATTAACGCGAGCCGATTACATCGGATCGGTAGTCTTATTCGTTGAGAGAACCAGATGCGCTTACCCATCCCACTTTTCTGCGCGGCCTTGTCATTCTTACCGGGGCTCGCGCAGGCGCAAGCCGCCGGGCAGCAACCGGCCTATGGCGAGCCTCAGGCCTATGACGCGCCGCGCCCGGCGCCCTATGGGCAGGCGGAGCTCGACGCGCTGATCGCGCCGATCGCGCTGTATCCGGACGACGTGGTGCGCCTCGTGCTCGAGGCTTCGCGCGCGCCGGCCGAGGTGGCCGAGGCGGGCCAATGGTCGCGGGTGAACCGCGGCATGACCGGTGATGACGCGGTGCGCGCGGTGCAGGGGTACGGGTGGCAGCCGAGCGTCAAGGCGCTGGTCGCCTATCCGGATCTGCTCGAGCGCATGGCCGAGAGCCCGCAGTGGACCTTCGACCTCGGCAACGCCTGGCTGGGCCAGCCGGCCGAGGTCATGGGCACGGTGCAGGCGCTGCGCCAGCGCGCCTACGACTCGGGCGCGCTGCGCAATGACAATTACCAGAGCGTGCAGGCCACGGACCAGGGAATCACGGTCGCCCCGGCGACGCCGTACATCTACTACGTCCCCTACTACGATCCGCTGGTCGTTTATGGCGGCTGGTGGTGGCCAGGCTACCGTCCCGTGTACTGGCGGCCGTGGCGCCCCAGCCCGGTTTTTGTAACCAATGTGGTCGTGGTCAACCGGGGATTCAGGGGACCGGCCTTCGCGCACCATGGCAGCCATCCTCGCAACATTTCTCCGGCGGCGCGCTTCCAGGCGCGGGACAACGCGGCTTTCGTCGCCCGCACGCAGGCGGCCGGCAGGCCGGCGCAGGTCCAAAACCACG
>CAYOVM010000011.1:2349-8605 GCA_964407355.1 uncultured Enterobacteriaceae bacterium | reverse complement strand
TTCCGGGAGAGTCGAGATGCCGCGCGTCGTCCGCGAAACCCTGCTATCCATACGCGAGCTCGCCGCCACGGTCGGGCCGTTCGTCCTGATCGCGATCGCGCTGCTGGTCGGTACGTACATCCTGCTCGACCCGACCCCGCCGAAGCACGTGGTGCTCGCCACCGGGCCGGCGGGCAGCGCCTACGAGGCTTTCGGCAAGCGCTACGCCGCGGAGCTGAAGCGCTACGGCATCAGCGTGAAGCTGCAGCCCTCGAGCGGCTCGCGCGAGAACCTGCGGCTGCTCCACGACATGAAGACGCCCGTCGATCTCGCCTTCGTGCAGGGCGGCTCGAGCGAAGCGGCGCAGAGGCTCGACGAGAAGGACGGCGAGGTGGAGCTCGTCTCGCTCGGCAGCCTGTTCTACGAGCCGGTGTGGCTCTTCTACCGGACCGAGAAAGCGAGATCGCTGAACCGCGAGGCGGCCCTGAAGCAGCTTTCGCAGCTGCGCGGCTGGCGCGTGAACGTCGGCGCGCGGGGCAGCGGCTCGCCGGGGCTCGCGGCCAAGCTGCTCACGGCGAACTTCATCGAGCGCGACGAGATCCGGCGCGGCACCCTCGAGGAGACGCCCGCGGTGCAGGCGCTGCTCGCCGGCGAGATCGACGCGATGCTCCTCGTGAGCGCGCCCGAGTCCCCGATCGTGCAGATGCTGCTGCAGACGCCGGGCGTGAAGCTCTTCGAGTTCACGCAGGCCGAAGCCTACGCGCGGCGCTATCCCTTCATCAGTCCGGTGCTTCTGCCGCGCGGCGTGGCCGATCTCGCGCGCGACGTGCCGCCGCGGGACGAGCCGCTGATCGCGACCACCACCTCGCTCGTGGCTCGCGAAGGCACCCATCCGGCGCTGATCCAGCTCTTCGTCCAGGCGGCGGCGAGGATCCACGGCAACGCCGGCTGGATCGCGCGCGCCGGGCAGTTCCCCACCCCGGAGCGCACCGAGTTCCCGCTGGCGGGCGAGGCCGAGCGCTTCTACAAGACCGGGCCGCCCTTCCTCCAGCGCTACCTGCCGTTCTGGCTCGCCAACCTGATCGACCGCATGTGGGTGGCGCTGTTCTCGATCGTCGTGGTGCTGGTCCCGCTCTCGCGCATCCTGCCGCCGCTCTACCAGTTCCGCGTGCGCTCGCGCATCTTCCGCTGGTACCGGCATCTGCGGCGCATCGAGGACCGCAGCGAGGAGAAGGAGGCGCCGGCGAAGGAGCTGCTCGCCGAGCTGGACAAGCTCGATGCGCGCGCGTCGCGCATCGCCGTGCCGCTCGCCTACACGGACGAGCTGTATGCGCTGCGCCAGCACATCGATCTCGTGCGCGAGCGCCTCGAGACGCGGCTCCAGGCGAGCTAGCGAAGGGAGCTAGTCCCGGTCGCGGTGGAACGGCGCCGACGAGCGGCTCTCGGGCGGCTCGTCCGGGTCCTCCGACCCGTCGGCGGAGGTGATCTCGCCGATGATCAGGTCCACCACGCGCAGAAAGATCTCGCGCGGCGTCGGCGCCTTGCCGGAGGTCCACTTGTCGATTTCCACGACGCTCACGCCGAGGCGCTCGGCGAGCTTTCTCTGCCCGCCGGCCAGCTCCGCCGCCTTTCGCAATGCCCGACTCTGAACGCTGATCGCCAACGCAACCGCCCGCGCAAGATTGATGCGCGCATCATCACGTAACTCCGCGAACGGCACAATCGCTCGGCGCGCGACAGCGTTGCGTCGCGCGCATCGACAGGAATCCCCTTACCCCGGGCCCCTCGGCCCCGGGTCAGCTGGCCGGCCCGGGGCTTCTTTCGGCGGCGAGGAGAATGATTTCCACCGCGGCGAGGAAGACATTTTCGGGCGGCTCCTCGCGCCCTTCGAGCCAGGTGCGCAACGCGTAGTCGGAAACTTTGAGGTGGCTCGCCAGCGGCTCGATCCCGCCCAGCACTACGCAAGCGCGATGTAGCGCTCGTACGCAGGTCGTCGCGCGCGAATGCGAGGCGACTGGGCAGTTCTCGGCGGCGGAGGCTCCGGTGCGCATGAGCGCATCATCCTTCGCACGCCTGCCGCGCTCAAGTCGCGGAGGGCGACCTCGTCGTGTAGAAGATTCGGGCATCGCGGCGTAGAGATATCGCGCCGCGCCTACGCAAATCAGCGCGTTGCGACGCTCGGGCATGCCGCTTGCGGCCGGAATCCCTCTCAGGCCTGCGCGTCGGGCTCCGAAGATGGCATGCGCCGGCGGCGGTTCGCGGCTAAGCGGCCTTCGCGTTCTCTTCCGCCCGCTGCTCGACCGGCTTGCGCGCGCCGCCGAGGTTCATCGCCGTGTTGATGAGGGCGACGTGCGAGAAGGCCTGCGGGAAGTTGCCGAGGAAGCGCCTCGCCACCGGGTCGTACTCCTCCGACAGCAGGCCGACGTCGTTGCGCAGCTTCAGCAGCCGCTCGAAAAGCGCCTGGGCCTCCTCCACGCGTCCCTGGAGCAGGAAGTTGTCCGCGAGCCAGAAGCTGCAGGCGAGGAACACGCCCTCGCCCGGCGGCAGGCCGTCGATCGACTCGCGCGTGCGATAGCGGTGCACGAAGCCGTCGATCACGAGCTCTTCCTCGATCTGCTTCACCGTCGAGACCACCCTGGGGTCCGAGGCCGGCAAGAAACCGGTGATCGGGATAAGAAGCAGGCTCGCGTCGAGCTCCTGCGAGCCGTAGCTCTGGACGAAGGAGCCGCGCGCGGCGTTGAAGCCGTTGCGGCACACATCGTCGTGAATGATCTTGCGCAGCTCGCGCCAGGCGCCCACCGGGCCCTTCATGCCGAATTGCTCGACCAGCTTGACGGCGCGGTCGAACGCCACCCAGGCCATCACCTTCGAATAGGTAAAGTGCCGGCGCGGGCCGCGAACCTCCCAGATGCCTTCGTCCATCGAGCGCCATACTTTCGCGAGGTGCTCGAGCAGCGCGATCTGCAGGCCCCACGTCGCTTCGTTGCGGGCGAGGCCGCCTTTGGAGCCCTGGTACAGCACGTCCATCATTTCGCCGAACGTATCGAGCTGCAGCTGGGACGCCGCGGCGTTGCCGACGCGCACTGGGGCCGACCCTTCATACCCGGGCAGCCAGTCGATCGTCCACTCGGGCATGCGCCGCTCGCCGGCGATGCCGTACATGATCTGCACCTGCTCGGGGAGTCCGGCCACCGCGCGCAGCAGCCACCCGCGCCAGCTTTCCGCCTCCTCGAAGCAGCCCGCGTTCATCAGCGCGAGGAGCGTGAGCGTCGCGTCGCGCAGCCAGCAGTAGCGATAGTCCCAGTTGCGCACCCCGCCGAGCTTCTCGGGCAGCGAAGTGGTCGGCGCCGCGACGATCCCGCCGGTCGGGGCGTACGTCAGCGCCTTGAGCGTGATCAGCGAGCGGCCCACCGGCTCGGGCCACTTGCCGCCCACGGTGCAGCGATCGCTCCATTTCTTCCAGAACGCCTCGGTGTCGCGCAGCGCCGCCGCCGCGTCGAGCGGCGCGGGGTCCTCGAGATGCGAGGCGCTGTGGGTCAGGACGAAGGTCGCGGTTTCGCCTTCGCCGACCGTGAAATGCGCGACCGTCGTCAAGTCCCGGCCCTGCAGCGGGACCTGCGTCCTGAGGACCGCCATGTCGGGTCCCGCGATGGCGCGCACGCCGTTGCCGTCGGGCAGGCGGCTCACCCACGGCACCGACGCGCCATAGTCGAAGCGCAGCACCAGCTCCATGTCGAGCGTCACGCGGCCGCGCCGGCCGATCACCTGGCGCACCAGGTCGCACTGGCGATCCTGCACCGGCATGAAGTCCACCAGGGTCACCGCGCCCTCGGCGGTCTCGAACTCGGTCTCGAGCACCAGCGTGCCGGGACGATACGCCCGGCTGCGGCATATCACTTCGCCGCCGGACGCGGGAGAAATGCGCGACGAAGGCGAGATGCGCCAGTGGCCATGCCGGCGCTCGCCGAGGAGCGCCGCGAAGCAGGCGGCGGAATCGAAGCGCGGCCAGCACAGCCAGTCGATCGAGCCGTTGCGCCCGACCAGCGCCGCGCTGTGGCAATCGCCGATCAGCGCATAGTCCTCAATCTTCAAAGACGAGCACCGTTTTCACGTCTCCGGGACGTTTCTCGTAGGCTTCCCGCCAGCTCGCGAGCGGCACCTTGCGCGTCAGGATCCGGTTCAGCCACGCGCGGTCCGCGCGCGCGAGCGCATCGGCCGCGGCCTCATAGTGGCGCCGGTTCGCGTTGACGGTCCCGAACACCACCTGGTTCCCGAGGACCATCGCCTGGTTGAACGGCGCGACGTCGATGGCCGACTCGCTCCTCCCGGGCGAGAGCCCCGTCAGGCAGACGATGCGGTTCGGCGTTTGCGCGCCGAGGATCTTCTTCAGCACTTCCGGGACGCCGGTGCATTCGATGACGATGTCGTAGCCCTCTTCGCTGGGCCGTGAAAAGTACTTTGCGCCGAGCTCGCGCACGAGAGCCGGCTTCGGGCCTTGCTCGTTGCGGTCCAGCACGTGCACTTCCAGGCCGCGCTGCACGCCCATCAGCGCCGCCATCAATCCCACCGGGCCGGCGCCGGTGACGAGGACGCGCCGCGGCGACCAGCGCGCGCGCCGGCCGATGCGCTCGATGTGCTCCCACGCCTTGGCGAGCACGCTGGCGGGCTCGAGCAGCACGGCGGCGAGGCCGAGCGCGGGGTCCACCTTGACGAGAAACTCCTTTTCGGAAGTGAAGAGCTCGCTGCAGAAACCGTGCAGCGCCTTGATGCCGCGCTCGGTATAACGGCCGTTGCGGCACATGTCCCACTCGCCCGCGGCGCAGCTCTCGCAGGGCGCCGGATCGGGATGGCGCACGATGCCGACCACCGCGTCGCCCCTCGACAGGCCCGATCCCGGCGGCGCCTCGACGACGCGCCCGAGCGATTCGTGTCCCAGCACCAGGCGCGCCTCGCCTCCGGGAGCCTCGCCGTAGCGCCCGTCGATCAGCTCGCGGTCGGTGCCGCAGATGCCGATGGCGCGCGTCTTCACCAGAACGTCGTTTTTACCCGGAACCGGCTCGGCGATATCCGCCAGGCCGAGCGAGCCGGCGCTTCGAGGGACGATCGTGACCGCTTGCATGGAAGGAAGACCCGCGCCGCGAAGGAAAGTGCCCCGCACCTCCGGGTACAGCGATTGCTAAGTCAGGGGGATGCGACCCAAGCAAGTCCTCGGGCTGCTCAAGGAAGCCGCGAGCTCGTGGTCGAACGACCGCGCGCCGAGCATGGGCGCGGCGATCTCCTACTACTCGGTCTTCTCGCTCGCGCCGCTGCTCGTGATCATCATCACGGTGGCGGGCCTGTTCTTCGGCGCCGACCAGGTGCAGGGCGCGGTGTTCGAGCAGCTCTCCAGCCTCATGGGCGAGGACGCGGCGCGCGCCGTCGACGAGATGCTGAAGCACGCGCAGGAGCCGAAAACCGGCGGTTTCGCCGCGGCGGTCAGCATCCTCGTTCTCCTCTTCGGCGCCTCGACGGTGCTCGCCGAGCTGCAGGCGGCGCTCGACATCATCTGGCGCGTGCCCGAGGCGCGAAAGCCCAAGGGTAACGCCCTCTGGCTGTGGCTGCGCAAGCGGCTTCTCACCTTCGGCATGGTCCTCGCGATCGCTTTCCTGATGATCATCTCGCTCGTCTTCAGCACCGTGCTCGCGACGCTCGGCAAATGGTGGAGCCCCATGTTCGGCGGCTGGGAAGCGCTGGCCCACGTCTTCGACCTCGCGGTCAGCTTCGGCGTGCTCACGCTCGCGTTCGCGGTGATCTACAAGTTCATGCCGAGCACGCACATCCCGTGGCGCGACGTCTGGCGCGGCGCGGCGGCGACCTCGCTTCTGTTCAGCATCGGCAAATGGGCGATCGGGCTGTATCTCGGCAAGAGCGACATCGCCTCGAGCTTCGGCCTGTTCGGCTCGCTCGCGCTGCTGATGATCTGGGTCTATTACTCGGCGCAGATCTTCCTCTTCGGCGCCGAATTCACCTGGGTCTACGCCAACAAGTACGGCTCGCGGCGCAACGCCGCCCAGGCTGCTCCGGCCGTCAAGGCGCCGCCGCCCGCGACGATCAAGCCGCCGCCTGCGGCAAACGAGCCGATCATCGCGCCCGAACCCGTCCAGGCGGCCTCTCGCGCCCAGGCGGCATTTTCGCCGGGACGATTCCCGCGCGCGCGCGCTTCAATGCTCCAGCGGCATTTACCGGAGATCGCGCTCGCCGCCGCATTCATCGCCGGCGCGCTGCTCCGGGCCGCGGC
>CAYOVM010000011.1:0-2249 GCA_964407355.1 uncultured Enterobacteriaceae bacterium | reverse complement strand
CCTATAGGACTTCGCCGACCCGAGCTCCTACCATGCAGCCATGATCCCGAAGCGAAACCCCCTCGAAGAAGCGCTGCGCATAAGCGAGGAGCGCTTTCGCAGCCTCACCGCGCTTTCTTCGGACTGGTACTGGGAGCAGGACGACCAGCTGCGCCTCACCTTCGTATCGTCCCAGCTCCGCGAGAAAACCGGCCTCGACGCCTCCGGCTATCTCGGACGCAAGCGCTGGGAGCTGCCCGCGCTGAACGTCACCGAGGCGGAATGGGAGAAGCATCGCGCGCAGCTCGCGAGGCACGAAGCGTTTCGCGACTTCGAGGTCCAGCGGCCCGCCGCCGACGGCGGCACGGTCTGGCTGTCGCTCAGCGGCGAGCCGGTGTTCGATGCCCACGGGCGCTTCACCGGCTACCGCGGCATCGGCCGGGACATCACCGCGCGCAAGTCCGTCGAGGCCGATATGCGCCGCTCGAGCCGCATGTTCGCCGCGCTCAGCGCGACCAACGAGGCCATCCTGCGCGCGACGTCCCCCGAAGACCTCTACCGGCGCGTGTGCGGGGCGGCGGTGGACGGGGGCGAGCTGCTTACGACCGCCGTGATGGAGCCGGAGCCGGGCGGAGCTTTCGCGAGAGTCGTGGCGATCAGCGGCCTGCAGCCGCCGCAGCTGCTGGCGCTGAAGGTCCCGCTCGGCGAAACCTCCGCCGCCGAGGCGCGGGGGCTGGTGGGCAGCGCCTTCCGGACCGGCGCGTCCTGCATCAGCAACGATCTTGAGAACGACGCGCGCTTGCGGCCATGGCTCGCCTATGCACGCGAAGCCGGCGTGGCGGCCGCCGCGGCGATCCCGCTGCTCCGGGACCGCGGGGTCGCGGGGGTGCTGTTCTTCTTCTCCGCCGAAAAGCGCGCCTTCGACGGCGAGATCGTCAAGCTGCTCGAGCGCATGGCGGAGAACGTGGTGTTCGGGCTGGACAATTTCGCGAAGGATGCGCAGCGCCGCAGCGCCGAGGAGCGCGTGCGCTACCTCGCGACGCACGACGAGCTCACCGGGCTGCCCAAGCGCGCGCTCTTCTCGCAGCTCCTCAACCACGCCATCGACACGTCCCAGCGCTACCAGAGGAGCTTCGCGGTCCTCTTCGTCGACCTCGACCGCTTCAAGGCCATCAACGACACGCTCGGGCACCAGGCGGGCGATCAGGCGCTGCAGACGATCGCCGGCCGCCTGAAAAAGACGGTGCGCGCGAGCGACGTGGTGGCGCGCCTGGGCGGCGACGAGTTCATCGTCCTGCTGCAGGAGGTCGCGAGCGAAGAGCAGGTCGCCGCCGCCGCGCGCAAGATCCTCGCGGCCGTGACCAGGCCGGTGGAGATCGCCGGGGAGGAGCGCCAGGTGACCGCGAGCATCGGCGCCTCCATGTATCCCGCCGACGCGGCCGACGAGCACAGCCTGATGAAGAGCGCGGACATCGCCATGTATGCCGCCAAGGAGAGCGGCAAGAACAGCTTCCGGCTCTATTCGAAGGGAATGAAGGGTCTCGCCTGATCGGCGGCGCGTTCAGCGCGCGCCGCGCCCTGCGGTTCACCGTGGTCGAGCGTTGCAAGCGTCCATTGAAGCCTGAACTGGCGCGGCGTCATGCCCGCGTGCCGGCGGAACACCTCCGTGAAGTGCCCCTGGGTCTGGAATCCGACGTTCGCGGCCACATGGCTGAGCGGCACGCAGGCGTCGGCCAGCAGCCCCTTCGCCCGCTCGATGCGCCGCGTCGTAAGGTAGGCGTGCGGCGGCTGCCCGGTCGCGTGCTTGAACAGGCGCGCGAAATGGAACGCGCTCATATGCACCGCCGCCGCGAGCCGCTCGATCCGTACCGGCTCGGCGAGGCGCTCCTCGACGAACGCGAGCACCCGCTGCAGCTTGTCCGGCGCGAGTCCCGGCCCGGCGCGTAGCGACGGGCGCGAGCCATGGTCGCTGCGCGCGAGGTGGATCGCGATCACGCCGGCGAGCGACTCGAGGAAGGCGACGCTCGGCCCGGAGCGCGAGCGCAGCTCGGCGCGCAGCGTATCGGCCACGCCGCGCATGAGAGGATCCGCGGCCACGCAGGGCCCGACGGGCTCGACCAGCCGGGCCGCCGCCTCCGCCGAGAGCGCCTCGCGAGCCTTCTGCCGGAAGAATTCGCGGTCGATGCAGATCGCGACCGCGCCGCACGCCTCGCCCGGAACGAGGACTTCGATGCCCGAAACGCCGGGCGGCGGCGTGTCGCCCATGCGCC
>CAYOVM010000010.1:20235-36413 GCA_964407355.1 uncultured Enterobacteriaceae bacterium | reverse complement strand
ACGGCACCCTGCTAGGCCGCAGCCTTCACAGCCATTTCGGTGCGAAGTACCGCGCGGCCGGTTAGCCGCGCCCGCCACACGATCGTCGACGCGGGCTCGCGCGAGTCGAAGGCGCGCGACACCCAGCCGAAGATCGGCGCCACGCTGCCGCGGTAGACCCGGCTCGCCGAGTTCGCCGCTTCAGGCATGAGGATTTTCACTGAAGCGGATTTCCGGGAAAGCAGATAGCCCCCCGGAACCGCATCCACCGCGCAGAGCTCGCTGCAGTGGAAGAAGACCTCCACGTCGTGCTCGTCCTCCATCTCGAGCGTGTCCTCGACCAGGATGCGCCGCGCCCGCTTGTCTAGCTCGATCAGCCGCCGGTGCTTCACCGGATCGGGCAGGCGCATGTAGCCGTCGTGCCAGCCTTCGAAGCTGTCCTTGCGCGCCGACGAGAGCCACAGGCTGCAGCCCGCGCGCGCCTTGCGCAGCCAGACGAAGCTGCCCGCCTGCACCGACTGGTCCAGGCCGTCGATGCGCACCGTGTTGTGCGCTCCGGTGCCGCGGAAGTAGCGCCGCCAGCGCGCCTGCGCGTGGTAGGCGTAGGTTCCCGGATCGATCAGGAATTCCCGGCCGCCCACCGACAGCGTGAAGGAGAGCGCGTCGGCATGCCCGCGCGCCGCGCCGGCGCCGTAGCCGAGCGGCCCGGCGTCGGCGAGCAGCCGGATCTCGTTCCGGGTGTCGAACTCGCAGCCTAGGATGTAGTAGCCGCCGTGCGCGAACTGCTGGCGCAGCGGCAGCCGCGTCCTTTCGCTGTCGAGCCCGGCGAAGCGGGCTTGCGCATCGGGCAGCAGCCAGCGCGTCTTGTCGTCGAGCTTGCCCGCCTTCAGCTTGAAGTCGCCCCGCTTGAACAGGATCGCGCCGGTGGCCAGCAACGATTTGTACGGCGAAGAAGTTTCTCTTCCCGGCTTTAATTTGAGAACACAAGCCTCGTCCGCATCCCCGAACATCGGCACGTTGCCGCCGGCGTCCATGATCGAGGCGAGGAAATCGAGCATCGCCTCGATGCGCGCCTCGTAGGCCGCGGAAAATTTATGGCCGGTCGCGGCGCCCGCGAGCAGGCACAGGATCTGCGCCTCGAGCGCGAGCTGCTGGCTGGCGAGCGACTGCTCGCGATTCACCCCGTCGGCGGCGTTCTGCGCCAGCGCCTCGCGCTCGAGGAGCGCCTTGCCCGCGGCGAGCCAGAGCCGCGACTGCGGCCAGTGCGGCCAGGTCAGCGCGCCGATGACGAGCCCCGCCGTCTCGGCGATGAGGCGGCCGTCGGCCGAGTGCAGCGACAGCCAGCCGCGCATGAAGCCCAGGTGCCGGTAGACCGAGCGCAGCCAGCGCGCGCGGAACTCGCGGCCGGCCTCGGTTTGAAAGACCGGCGCGGCGGCGCCGCCCAGCAGCTGCCACGCGGCCGACCAGTTGACGAGCCGCACCGCCGCCTCCGAAGCACTCGCCCAGTTGGCGCCCAGCGGATACGGGCAGGCGAGGAACCAGCTGTCGAGGTGCTCCGCGAGGACCTGGAAATACTTGCGCTCGCCGGTCAGCGCATGCGCCTGCGCGAGCGTCACGAGGTGGCGGTGCCGGTTCGGCTCCCACAGGTATTTGATGTCGCCGACCCGGTCCGGATCGGCGTAGTCGAGGCGCTTGCCGTGCTCGAGCGGCGCCTCGATGCCGGTGCGCGGATCGCGATTCCAGCGCGGCGGCGACCCGAGATCCACGTCGCGCATCGCGAGCACGTCGAGCCAGCCTTCGGCGATGCGGTCCGCCGCCGCCGCATAGGCGGCCGGCGCGATGCCCTTGTCCGCGTGGAGCCAGGCTTTGGCCGGAATCGATAGATCGGGCTCTGGAACCGGCTCTGCGTGCGGCCGCACGCTCTCCGCGCGCGCCCGGACCGCGCGCAGCACGCGCTTTCCGATCTCGAGCGGGGTCATGCAGCGCAACCGCTCGATGCGCGTGCGCAGCGTGCGCTTCAGGCGCGGACGCAGGTCCGGTGCCAGATTTCCAGGTTGAGAAGCGTCCAGAGCAGGCTTTCGTGGTTGTGCTTGTTCTTCAAATGCTCGTCGAGCGCGCGATCCAGCGCGCCCGCGTCGTAGTACTTGCGTGTGAGCGAGCCGGCGCCCTGCAGGTGCTCGAGCAGCGGCTCGCGCAGCTCGCCGCGCAGCCAGTCGGCGACCGGCATGCGAAAGCCGGCCTTGGGCCGCTTGCGCAGCTCCGGGGGCAGCAGCTCGCGGCCGGCTTCGCGCAGCACCCACTTGGTCGACAGGCCCCGCACGCGCAGCTCGTCGGGCTGGCCCGAGACGTACTCGGCGAGAAGGTGATCGAGATAAGGCGCGCGCAGCTCGAGGGAGGCGCCCGTCGCGAGCCGGTCGCCGCGCTCGAGGAGATCGTCGGGCAGCCGGCCGGTCTGGTCGGAATAGAACAGGCGCCGCAGCTTGCTCGAGCGCGGATCGGCGTCGAACGGCGGCCCGCCGGCGACGCCCGAGCCGTTCAATTTCAACACCGATAACTTGTCGCGCTGGGCGTCGGTCAGGATCCGCCCGCCGCGCACCCGCACGCCGGCGCGCTCGGCGATGTAGCGCCGGTAGCCGCCCAGCACCTCGTCGCAGCCGTCGCCGGTGAGCACCACGCGCACGCTCGTCCCCGCCTCGGTCAGCAGCCGGTGCACCGCCAGGTCGGAAGGCCGCGCGAGCGGCGCGTCGCGCTGCGCGATGAGCTTCGGCAGCGCGGCGACGAGCTCGCCTGGCGCGACCGAAATCTCGCGGTGGCGCGCGCCGAAGTGCTTCGCCGCCGCCGCGGCCTCGCCGAGCTCGCTGCGCGGGTCGCCCTCGAAGCCCAGGGAAAAGGTCTTGAGCTCGCCGCCCTGGCGCGCCATCAGCGCGCCGAGCACCGCCGAATCGAGGCCGCCCGAGAGAAGCAGGCCCGCGCCGCCTTCGCGCTGCAGCCGCACCGCCTCGTCGAGCCGCTCGACGAACGCCGCGCCCTCGGGCGCGTCCTTGCGCAAGTTCTTCCGCCCGAGCGGCGGGTCGCGATCCGGCGCGACCCAGTAGCGCACCTCGCTCAGCCGCCCGAGCTGCCAGGCCGCGTACGTGCCCGGCGCAAGCTTGCGGATTCCGCTGAAGAGGGTGCGCGAGCCCGGCACGTAGCCGTGCGCGAGACAGTCCCAGACGGCGCGCAGGTCCGTTTCGGGCTTCGCGCCCGGCGCCGCGAGCAGCGCCTTGATCTCGGAGGCGAAATAGAGCGCGCCGTCCTGCTCGCGCAGAAACAGCGGCTTCTCGCCGAAGCGATCGCGCGCGAGCAGCAGGCGCTCCTTGCGCGAGTCCCAGATCGCGAAGGCGAACGGGCCGCGCAAGTGCTTCACCACGTCCTTGTCCCAGTACTGGTACGCGCGCAGCAGCGTCTCGGCGCCGGTTTTTTCCTTGAATGCGTAGCGGTGCTTCGCGAGCAGGGCGCGCAGCTCCGCGGCGCCGGCGATCGTGCCGTCGAGCGCGACCGAGATGCCGGCGGCATCGTCGCGCAGCGTGGTGCCGAGCACTACCTGCTGGCGCACGCCGCGCTCGGCGAGACCGGACAGCGCCTCGCCCGGCGCCCGCCGGTGCGCAAGGGCCTCGAGCATCGGCCCGAGCGCGTCCTCTTCGCGGGCGCGGCGCGCTGGAGCGATCCAGCCGGCGATGGCGCCCATGGTTTTTTAGGCTGCCTCTTTCAAGTCCACGGAGCGTGTCGCCCGCTCCTGCGAACGCAGACCCGCCGCCTCGTACAGATCCTCGAGCTGCGGGATCACGCGCTGGGGCGCGAAGCGAAGGCGCACCGACTCGCGCGCCGCGGCGCCCATGCGCTCGGCGAGCTTGCGATCGAGCAGGAGCTTGCCGAGCGCGCGCTTCAGGCCCGCGGTATCGCCGGGCGCGACGAGCAGGCCGCTGACGCCGTCCACCACCGCCTCGGGCAGCGCGCCCACCGGCGAGACCACCGCCGGCACGCCCGCGCTCATCGCTTCGAGCACGCTCATCGGCAGACCCTCGTCGTACGAAGGCAAGGCGAGCACTGCGGCGTTCTCGAGCAGCGCGCGCTTGCCCGAGGAGCCCACCCAGCCGGTGAACTTCACCGCGTCGGCGATGCCGAGGCGCTCGGCGTAGCGCACCACGGCGCCGCGATCGCCCTCGCCCGCGCAGACCAGGCGCACGTCGGGCACCGTCGCGCGCAGCGCGGAGACCGCTTCGAGCAGGTCGAAGACGCCTTTGCGCGCCTCGAGGCGTCCGAGGAACAGCACCAGGTTCTGGCCCGTTTCGTGGCGCTCGGCCTGCACGCCGGGCACCGGGTTCGGCACGTAGACGACGTTGGCGCCGCGCGCCACGCCGCGGATCCACGAGCGCATCGCTTCGGAGGGCGTCACAACGCAGGCGGCGCGGCGCAGGAAGAACTCGAACAGCGCGCGCGCCGGCGCGCCGGAGCGGTCGTAGAAGCGCTCCAGGCCGCTGCCGTGCAGGTGCAGGATCACGGGGCAGCGCGCCGCGAGCGCGAGCGCCATGAACACGGCGTCGCGCCAGAAACCGGCGTTGAAGCAGGTGTGCGCATGGAGCACCACACCCCGGTACTGCCAGAGGAGCGCCACGAAGCGCCGTAGCGCCTTCAGCGCGAGCAGCAGGCTGTCGAGCGGCCCGGCGCCGCCGCGGGTGGCGAGATAGTCGATCGGCCAGCGCTTGAAGAGCCCGTGCGCGCGGTAGGCCTCGACGACGGCGGCGACGCTGCCGCGCGTTTCGGGGGCCACGCCGAGCATCACCAGCCTGAGAGGGGTGGTTTCCATGGATCGCTCCTTTTCATGCCGCGCGCCGCGCGGCGGCATCGTCGATAGCGCCGCCCTGGCGCGCCGGGCCGCGGGTTTGCAGAAGCACCTCGACCGCCAGCACGCGGCTGAGGACGAACGGGTCGTCGAGGGCGCGGATCCGCGCGATGTCGACGTACTCGGCGACCCGCAGCTTGCGCGGATCCACCAGCGTCTCGAGATAGCTCTCCGAGTAGTAGTACGGCGAGCTGTTGTACTGGTTCTTCTTCCGCAGCAGGCTGTAGGCGAGGAAGATGAGCGGCAGCGGCACGACGTTGCGGCAATGCCGGTCGAGCGTTTCCTTCACGCGCTTCTTCAGGGGCAGCGGCTCGGTAAAGCGGTGCCCATAGCTGCTCGGGAACGCCGCGAGCGCCGGATTCAGGCGCCGGATCATCTCCGACTCGAGACGCCCGTAGATCTTGTGCTCGAGCGGAACGCGGTAGCTCGGCAGCGAGAGCCTCGGCTCGGCGAAGGGCAGCAGGCTGTGGCCGAGCAGGTTCATCTCCTTGACGGTCGGCCCGGCGAACGCGCTGGAGCGCAGGATCGTGTAGAGCGAGGCGACCTGCTCGCGGTCCATGCTGTCCGAGGCGCCGCCCAGCGACGCCTTCAGCTTCGCGGCCAGCGACTCGCGATAGGCGGCCCGCTCGAAGCGCGGCGCGCTGGCCGCGATCTTGTCGAGGTTCTTGAACTCGAGGACCTTGGCGACGAAGTCCGTGATCGGGATCCGGCGGTTCGGGATCTTCCAGAAATCGCGGTAGATCTCGCCGCCGCCGCCGTTCAGCTCGAGCGGCGCGCTCGCCATGCGCCGGCAGCGCCACAGGTACTCCTCGCCGTCGTTGATCGCGCCGCGGATGCCGGCGCCGTCGTAGTGCGCGAGCTTCTCGGCGACGATCTGCGGAAAGCGATCGGCCGGCGGCCTGGAAAGCGCCGCGGTGTCGAGATGCTCGAGGCCGAGCTCGAGGCCGGCCGCCACGGCCTTCGCGACACGGACATCCGCCGAGCCCGCGGCCCCGCCGACGAAGAGGCGCGGGCGCACGCCGGCCTTGAGCGCCGCCGCGAGCAGCAGGCGTGAATCGTAGCCGCCGGAAAACCCGAGCAGCAGCCGCTCGCCGCAGGCCCCGCGCAGCATCTCGAAGTAGGCGACGAGGTCGGCGTTGGCGGCGTCCACCTGGTCGTCGAAGCGCGCGGGCGGGTCGGAAAGCGCGAGGCCGCAGCTCTTGGGCGCGGACCGCGCGTGCGGCTGCAGCGCGTGGATCCGCGAGCCGTCGAGGCGGCGGATTCCCTGGATGAGCGTCTCCTCGCCGTAGGTCGCGCCGTCGAACACGTATTCGTAGAACGCCTGCGGCGAGAGCCGCGCGTCCTTCAGCGTGGCGAGGACCGCGAGGAAGGAGCTCGAAACGACGTCCGCCTTCTCGTCGGCGTAAACGTGATAGATGCCGAAGTAGTCGTTGAAGCAGTAGAGCGCGCCGGCCTTGCGCACCACCACCGCGAACTGGCCGGCGAGATCGGAGAAGAGCTCCGCCGGGCCGCCGAAGTCCTCGTACAGGCGGCGCAGCGCGCCGGCGCCGGTCTTGCCCTTGTAGAAGAGCGTGCCGACCGCGGCGATGAAATCGCCGCCCGGGAAGAGCACCGCCTGCTCGCTCTTCACGAACCTCTTCTGGAAGAGGAACAGGACGAAGCTGCCGCCGTCCAGCGCCTGGCCTTCGGTGAGATGCTTCTCGGCGAGGCTGGCGAGCGCGCCGCGGTAACGGCGGCGAACGCCCTCGACGCCGGCGCCGGGTGCTTTTCTGACGTAGAGGAACGCGCCCATCGCGGGTCAGGCAAAACGGCGGCGCAGCGCGCAGGCGTCGATCACGGTGAGATCGCCCGCGCGGTTCACCGTGTGGATGCCCATCAGCCCCCGGCTCGCGGCCGGCAGCACGCGCTCGACCTGGCGCTCGGCGTAGTCGTGCGGCGTGAGCCGCAGCACGCGGTTGATCGAGAGGCCCGCGCCGTAGTGCGGCGCGCAGATCTGCGCCGGCCGGTAGAGCGCGCCGCCGCGCCAGAAGAGGTTGCCCGCGGGGCGGGCGCAGCGCACGTCGGACTTGATCGGGTTGCGCGCGTGCGGCCGCCAGGTGCCGAGCAGATCGTCGGCGTGGAAGAGGTGCAGCTCGTCGTTCAGGCTCCACGACGGCGTCGACGCGTTGGCGAACATCCACCATTGGTCGGCGCCGCGATGGAAGGTGGCGTCGACCAGGCGCACGCCGTCGATGAGCGGCCGCTCGAGCTTCCAGCGCAGCGGGAAGTCGATGCAGCGGTAGATCTCGACCGCGCGGTTCTGCGCGGTCTCCGGGATCATGTAGAGCTCGCCGCCGTGCTCGAGGAGGAACGGGTACGAGAGGTGATAGTCGCGCTCGAGCACTTTCACCGGCGCCGACCAGCTGCCGTCGCGGCGGATCTCGAGCATCGAGATGTAGCCCTTCGCGCCGGCGAACGGCATCTCCTCGAAGAACACGTAGTGGCGAGCGTCCTTCTCGATCGCGAACGGATCGGCCCACAGGCGGTCCTTCGGCGGCAGGATGCGCGTATAGCCGGAAAGATCGTCCGGGATGGCGCGGCCCTCGGCGGCGGTGGCGGTGAACGGGGCGGTGAACCTGAAAGCGATGAACCACTGCTCCACGTTCAGCGCCTTCTCCACGCCGCGCTTGAGCAGGCGCGCGCCGAGAGACGGCAGCATCTGCAGGACGTCGCCGTTGGAAATCGGCGCCTGGCCGCGGTTCTCCCGCACCAGCCGGCACTGCTCGAGCCAGCCCGGGCCCGAGCGCTGCAGCTCGCGCAGCGCGCGCCAGGCGAACTCGGAGGTCTTGGCGAGGAGCTGGTCGCGGTTGCGCGCGACCGACAGCGGATACGTGCGCGACCAGGACTCGTAGGCGAGCCGCGGCGGCGCGCCGGCCGACAGGCGCACCCGGATGCCGGAGCCGGTGGTCGGCGCGTCCTCCGCGACCTCGCGCCAGCCGGCCAGCGCCTCGGCGTCGCGATGCTCGGGACCGAAGCAGAAGCGCCATACGCCGTGGCGCGCCACGCCGTCGTAGGCGCTGTCGTCGAGCGCGCCCACCACGAAGAGCACGTCGAGCTGGAGCTCGATGAGCCGGGCCGGGGTCGGCGCGGCGAGAAGGCGCTGGTGCGCGACCTGCGGCGCGAGCTCGCCGAGCTCGGCCGGGCCGGCGGCGAACGCCCAGCGGTCGAACCTGGAATACGCATCGAGCAGCGCCGGCGGCTTCCCGGCGCCTTTTTCGCCCGGCGCGAACCCGAGCATGACGATCTCGGCGAACTCCGACGCCGCCACCTTGGCGAACGCCTCGATCAGCCAGCGCGGCTGGCGCGGCCCATCCGCGAGCACGCCGACGCGCAGCTTCCTCGGCTGCGGCTGCGTGGCGGAGGCGGTGGCGGCGGGCGCGGCGGGAGCGCTCGTGAGGGCCATTTCTCTCAGAGCCGCCATACCCTCAGTCCCGCCCGCTGGAACTCGGCGGGATCGAATACCGCCTTGACGTCGATGAAGCAGCCATGGCGGACGATCTTCTTCACGTATTCCGCGACCGGATAGTCGAGGAAGCGCCTGTGCGCGACGGCGAGGATGGTCGCGTCGGCCGCCGGCAGGTCGTCCCACTCGCAGAGGCGAATGCCGTACTCGTGCAGCGCGTCGTCCTTCGACGCGGCCGGGTCGTGCACATAGGTCTCGACGCCGAACTCCTGCAGCTCGCGGATGATGTCGACCACCTTCGAGTTGCGCAGGTCCGGAACATCCTCCTTGAACGTGAGGCCGAGCACGTTGACGCGCGCGCCCTTGATGTTGCGGCCGGCGTGGATCATCTGCTGCACGGTCTTGCGCGCGATGTGGCTGCCCATGCCGTCGTTGATGCGCCGCCCGGCGAGGATCACGTCCGGGTGGTAGCCCAGCAGCTCCGCCTTGTGCGTGAGATAGTACGGATCGACGCCGATGCAGTGCCCGCCGACCAGGCCCGGGCGGAACTGCAGGAAGTTCCACTTCGTGCTCGCCGCCTTCAGCACCTCGATCGTGTCCAGGCCGAGCTTGTCGAAGATGATGGCGAGCTCGTTGACGAAGGCGATGTTGATGTCGCGCTGCGTGTTCTCGATCACCTTCGCGGCCTCGGCGACGCGGATCGACGAGGCGCGGTAGACGCCCGCCTTGACCACCGAGGCGTAGAGGTCGGCGACCTTCTCGAGCGTCGCGTCGTCGTCGCCGGAGACCACCTTGAGGATCTTCGTGAAGGTGTGCTGCTTGTCGCCGGGGTTGATGCGCTCGGGCGAATAGCCGACGTGGAAGTCCTGGCGCCAGCGCATGCCGGAGAACTTCTCCAGGATCGGCACGCACACCTCCTCGGTGGCGCCGGGATACACGGTCGATTCGTAGATCACCGTGGCGCCCGCCTTCATGTGCCGGCCCACCGTCTCGCTCGCCGACTCGAGCGGCGAGAAGTCGGGCTGGCGCGCGGCGTTGATCGGCGTCGGCACGGCGACGATGATGAAGTCGGCTCTCGCGAGCGCCGCCGGGTCGGCGGTCGCCTCGAGGTGCTTCGCCGCCATCAGCTCGGCGGTCGAGACCTCGCCGGTCGCATCGACGAAGTTCTTCAGGTTGTCGATGCGCTTCCTGGAAAGGTCGTAGCCGATCGTCGGGCGCTCCCTGCCGAACGCGACCGCGACCGGCAGGCCGACATAGCCCAGCCCCACGAGCGCCACGGTGGCGAGCGCCGGCTTTTCGACAACCTTATCTACGGTCGATTGCTGGAGGTCTTCGAGGACTTCAAGCATGCGCCACCTTCCTCTCCGGGGTCGCGGCGTCGAGCTCGCCCGCGTACCAGTTCACGGTGCGCTCGAGGCCCTGCATCACCGACACCTTCGGCTCGAAGCCGAGCAGGCGCGCCGCCTTGCCGATGTCGGCGCGCGTGTACGGCAGGTCGCCCTTGCGCACCTCGCGGTGGACCGGATTGACGCCGCGCAGGCGCGGGTCGCGCCGCGCGGCCAGCGTGCGCACCATCGCGAAGAGCTCGTTGAGCGTGGTCTCGCCGCCGACGGCGACGTTGTAGGCCTGGTTGATCGCTTCCTTCGCTTCCACCGTCGCCGCGAGCAGGTTCGCCTGCACCACGTTCTCGACGTAGCAGAAGTCGCGCGAGAAGCTGCCGTCGCCGTTGATGTAGGCCGTCTGCCCGCTCAGCAGCGCGGTCACGAACGCCGGGATCACCGACGGGTAGGCGCCGTTCGCGTCCTGGCGCGGGCCGAACACGTTGAAGTAGCGCAGCCCGATCGCCTCGAAGCCGTAGCAGCGGGCGAACACCTCGGCGTAGAGCTCGTTGACGTGCTTCGACAGGCCGTAGGGCGAGACCGCCTTGCCGATCACCGGCTCGACCTTGGGCATCGCCGGGTGGTCGCCGAACACGGCGCTCGAGCTCGCGTACACGAAGCGCGCGACGCCGGCGTCGCGCGCCGCCACCAGCATGTTGAGAAAGCCCATCACGTTGTTGTCGGTGGTCGCGACCGGGTCGTCGATCGAGCGCGGCACGCTGCCGAGCGCCGCCTCGTGCAGCACCAGCTCCGCCTCGCGGCAGGCCTCCCGGCAGTCGGCGATCCTGCGGATGTCGCCCTCGATGAAGCGGAAATTCGCCCAGCGCGCGCCGCTCGACGCCTTGATGTGGGCGAGGTTCTGCGGCTTGCCGGTGGAGAAATTGTCCAGCCCGACGACCTTCTGCCCGAGCGCGAGCAGCCGCTCGGCCAGGTGCGAGCCAATGAAGCCGGCGCAGCCGGTGACGAGCCAGGTGCGCGGACGGCTTTTCAGCCGCTCCTCCACCACGTCAATGCGCGCCTGCGGTCCTTCGTACGTGTTCATGCTTGGTCCTCTTGGTTTCAAGTTCGATGAGCAGCTTTTCGTAGCGATCCACCATGGCGGCCTCGGAGAAGTGCGCCTCCACCGCCTCGCGCGCGCGCGCGCCCATGCGGCCGCGCATCGCCGGGTCGGCGAGCGTCGCGAGGCGCTCGACCAGCGCCCCGGTGTCGCCCACCGGATAGAGAAAGCCGTTGCGCCCGGGGCGGACCATCTCGGCGGCGCCGCCGACCTCGGAATGCACCACGGGCTTGCCGAGCGCCATCGCCTCGATGCCGGCGAGCGAGAAGGCCTCGGTGAAGCTGGTGAGCGCCACCGTGTCGCAGGCGGCGACGAAAGGCCGCACCTCCTGCTGCAAGCCGGTGATCGCGATGTCCGCGGCGACGCCCAGGCGGCGCGCGCGCTCCTCGACCGCGCCGCGCATCGGCCCGTCGCCGATCATCAGCGCCCGGGCGCGCACGCCGCGCCGGCGCAGCGCCGCGATCGCCTCCACGAGCTGCAGGTGGTTCTTCTCGGGGCGCAGCACCGCCGAGAGCCCGATCACGTAGTCGTCGTCGGCGAAGCCGAGCGCGACGCGCACGCGGCGGCGCTCCTCAGGCCCGAGGGGCTCCCAGTGGGCGGTGTCGACGCCGTTGTAGATCACTTCGTTGCGCCGCGCCGAGACCATGCGCGCGAGCCAGTGCTTGCGCTGCGCCTCGGCGACGAAGACCAGGCAGTCGGCGCTCCAGAAGAACGGCCGGTAGAAGAGCATCTTCGCCTGCTCCTTCGCGCCCTGAACGAGCGTGCTGTGCCAGGTCACGACGAGCGGCGCACGGATCCCCGCCCAGCGCAGCGCGAGCGAGGCGTAGAGCATGGCGTAGGCGTTGACCGCGACCACGGTGCCCGGGCGCAGGCGCGCGATCAGGGAGGCGAGCTGGCGCATGGCGCCGAGGTCGATGTAGCGCTCGGAATGCAGGCAGGTCACGCTCGCCGCGCCGCGCAGGCGCTCGAGCTGGCTCGGGTCGTTCTTCACGTAGGCGGCGTGGCACTCGTGGCCGCGCTCCGCGAGCCGGTTGGCGAGCGTGATGGTGTGGCGCTCCGCGCCGCCGTGGACCAGCGAGCCGGTGACAAAAAGGATCTTCACCGGGCGGCTCTCCAGAAATGAATCGGCATGTAGGCGAGCGCCAGCACCGCGGCGCCGACCGTGAGCTGGACGATCGCGCCCCGCTGCGAGAAGAAAGTGCCGACCACGACCCAGGCGAGGCCGGCGGCGAGCGCGGCCGACACCAGGGTCCAGAAAAGCCCGCGCCAGTCCTGCAGCTCGCGCAGCGGGATCGCGGTCTGGCTCGAGACGCGCCTCAGCATGAAGAAGCGGTCGAGGTAGACGGCGATGACGCTGCCCGCGGCGGCGCCGGCGAGGCCGAAGTGGTGCGCGCCGGTCCAGCTCGCCGCCACGGAGACCGCGAGCGCGACGGCGGCGATGCGCACCGCGAAACCGCCCTGCGCGAGCAGCAGCACGATGCTGCCCATCTCGATCACCATCGCCGCCATGCCGACGATGTAGACCCGCATCACCGGCGCCGCCTCGACGTAGGAGGCGGTGTAGACCACGCTGACGATGTCCTCGGCGAAGGCGAAGGCGAAGGCGAGCAGCGGATAGAGCAGCGTGCCGACCATCACGTTGGCGCGGCTGTTCATGTCCATCATCCCGCGCACGTCGCCCGCGGCCTGCATGCGGCTCATGCTCGGCATGAAGGCGTCGAGCACCGACTGGCGCACGAGCTGCACCACCTGGCCGACGAGCGCCGCGATGGTGAACGCCGCGAAGCTGGAGAGGGCGAACAGGCTCGCCGCGATCCACTGGTCGGCCTGGCCGCGAAAGACGTAGAGCGAGCCCGAGACCCCGAAAGGCACCGCCTGGCGCAGCTGCTCGGCGAAGGCGGCGCGCTCGAACCACGGCGCGGCGAGGCCGTGGTGACGGCGAACATAGGCGAGCAGCAGGGCGAGCCTGACGACGACCACGGCGAGGAGCAGCCAGAGGACGACCAGCATGTCGCCGGTGAACCAGGCGCCCGCGCCGACGAGGACCACGCGCAGCGCCGAGGATCCGAGCGTGGCGTAGGCCTGCCAGCCGATGCGCTCCTCGATCGTCGGCAGGTAGTCGAGCACGATCGTCGCCACCCATAGCGCGACGAACGCCGGCACCAGCAGCCCGTACCCGCCGAGGGCCTGCATCGGCGCCGGCAGCCACGGATTCCAGGTGCTCAGGAGGAATCCGCACACCAGGCCCGCGAGCGTGAGGAACACCATGGTCTGGTTGATGAACAGGCGCCGCCTCGCCGCGTCCGAGCGCGGCAGGAAGTAGTAGAGCGAGGCCGGCATGTTGAAAGTCACGAGCGCCATCACGGTCGCGATCGCGAGCCACAGGAGGCGGTACTCGCCGAAGGACGCCGTGTCGAGCGCGCGCACCAGCACCACCGGCAGCAGGAACTGCATCGCCTGGTCGAGCGCCTTCAGCGCGCCAAGGGACAGCGCGCGGCGCTTGAGTCCATGCCACGCGATCGCCTTCGCCGCGGTGTTCATCGCAGGAGCTCTTCGAACAGCCGCTCGTAGCGCGCGATGACCTCGCCGGTCGAATGCTCGCGCTCGAAGTACTCGAGGCAGCGCGTCGAGGCGCGCGCCCAGTGCAGCTCGTCGGCGAACAGGCGCTCGACCTCGGCCGCCCCCTCCTCCGCGCTGGCAATCGTCCTGTAGAGCTCTTTTCCGTCGATCCTCGCGCCCACGTCCACCGTCGCCACGGTCGGGATGCCGCGGGCCCAGGCCTGCAGGAAGATGTTCGGCATGCCCTCGTAGACGGAGGTGTTCAGCAGGACGTGGCCGCGGTCGAACTGCTTCTCCACCTCGGCGAGCGGCAGGAAGCCCTTGAACTCGACGTTGGGCAGGAGCGCCGCGGCGTCGCGGATGCTTTCGAAGTAGCCCGAGCGCAGCATCCCGCCCGGGGCGGCGCTGCCGCCCACCATGACGAAACGCCGGTGCGGCAGGCGGCGCGCGATCTCGAGGAGCATCTCGGGACGCTTGTAGTCGTGCACGGTTCCGACCCACAGCACGGCGTCGCCGCGCCCGGGCTGCGAGCCGGCGCTGCCCTCGGGCGGCGCGTAGCAGCTGCGGATCAGCATCGCGTCGCGCCCGTAGGCGGCGCGGCAGGCCTCGAGCTGCGCGGGGTTCTGCACCACGATCCGGTCGACGCGGGCGAGCCCCCAGTCATAGAGCCAGCGATCGCGCGCATAGCGGATCTGCTGCTTGCCGCGCTGGAAATCCAGGTCGGAGGCGCCGGCGTAGATCGAGCGCCGGCCGCGGCGGCGGCAGAACTCGGCGACCACCGCGGTCAGCATCCCGGCGGAGCGCTGGTAGTAGATGTCGGCGTCCGCGGCGCCCAGCGCCTTCCACACCGAGGTGAGGCGCGGATGGATGAAGCGCACGAGCGGGATGCCGGCCTCGTAGCGGTAGGTCTTGTAGACCGTGATGCCGTCGACCACGACGCCCTGCGGCTGGCCGAAGTCGATGCACACCAGCGAGACGCGGTAGCCCCTCTTCTGCAGCAGGCGCATGAGGATGCTCTGCTGCACCTCGGCGCCGCCCACCAGCTTGATCGTGGGGTCGCCGGAGAACACCGGCCAGGCGAAGGGCGCCACGAAGCAGATGTGCGGCTTGCGCGGCGCATCCGCGAAAGGCAACGCGCTGTCCGGGCGGTCGGCGGCATGGACGCCCTTGCGCAACATCGTTGCGTTAGGCATTTAGCTCGCGGGCCTCCGCGCCAGCACCCCGTACATCATCCCGATGGCGACCCACAGCACGGAGTAGTTGACCTCGGGCCGAAGGCTGCCGCCGGCCCAGCCGGTGATCAGCATGCAGATCAGCGTCGCGGCCGCGCCCTGGAAAAAGCCGCGCAGCTCGGGGCTGAGATAGGCGTTGCTTCCCAGCGCGCGAAAGCCCTTCCACACGGTCCAGTAGAAGAAGAGGATCACCGCCAGGCCGAGCAGGCCCATGTCGAGCATGGTCTGGATGTAGGCGTTGTGCGGGTGGTTGACGACCGCCATCTCGCCGGCGCGCATCGGCGCCGACCACATGATGGCGTCGATGCCGTTGCCCCAGATCGGACTGTTCCAGAGCTCGGGCAGCAGCGGCTTCCAGATCTGGTCGAGGCGGTCGGCGCTGACCGTGTTCGCGTCGGCGTCGAAGCCGAAGGTGATGCGGTGCCAGAGGTAGCCCGGCGCCATCAGCGCCATGAGCCCGCCGCCGAAGAGGGCAAGGGCCACCGAGCGGGCGTTGAACTTCCACAGGAGGAACAGGCCCGCCGCGACCCCGAAGCCGAGATAGCCGGCGCGCGAGAACGAGAGGATCAGCGCGATGCCGCACACGCACAGCGTGGCGAAGAGGACCGCCTTGAGCGTCGGGTTGCGGGTCTCCCACCATACGAACAGCAGCAGCGCGCAGCCGCCGGCGAAGAACCGGCCGAAGTCGTTCGCGTGCAGGCCGATCTCGCTGAAGAACGAGCGCGCCGTGGGGCTCGCGAGCTGCCCGAGGGAGATCCCGGAAGCGACGATAAAGCCGATCATCAGCAGCGCGACCGCCCACAGCGAAAGTATGATCGGCGCGAGGAAGCGCTCGGGCTTCTGCGAGCGCGCCACCGCCGCGCCGAGGAGCATCGCCATCAGCGCGAGCAGCAGCGGGCGGATGACGTAGTCGCGGTAGTAGCCGATGCCGCTGACGATCGGGTAGGCCATCGTCTCCTCGAGCGCCGGCGCGATGTCGTCGACGTGGTTGACGCCCATCAGGCCGGCGAGCAGGATCGGCACGAGGAACAGCCACACCAGCGGCTTGGGCAGCAGCCCCGAGAGCTTGTGCCGCAATATGTACGACGCGAGGGTCGCGGCGAACAGCAGGTTGATCGGATTGAGGCCGCTCACCCCGAACAGGTTGTGCGGGAAGTATGTCGTGTTGCCGAACGGCAGGGCGAGGATCAGCAGCACCGTGCCGATGCGGAAGTCGAACAGCACCGCCATCGCCGTGATCAGCGATACGGTCACGTAGAACGCCTGCAGCTCCCCCATCGCGAGCGCGGCGCCGCAGAGCACGCCGAAGGCGGCGAGGCCGGCGGCGGCGAGCATCCACGTATGCCGGCCGGCGCTCTGGTGCGACGGATGCGGCGGCAGGGTTCCAGCGGTAATGGTCATGGTCAGGGCACCCGGTTCGCGTTGGACATCACCAGCTGTTTTTGAGCAAATCCTGCTTCGAGCTTCGACGCAAGCGAGCTTGCCGCCACCAGAAGGACCAGGGCGGCAAGCATCAGCTTGCGATCAGGCGGCCGTTTCACGTTCCCGGCCTGGCGGCTCAGTACGCGTTCATCACGGTGCCGACGATGCGCGCGCTCGCGTCCGTGAGGTCGCGCACCGCGCGCTCGGTCTCGGCGACGCGCGTCTG
>CAYOVM010000010.1:14192-20135 GCA_964407355.1 uncultured Enterobacteriaceae bacterium | reverse complement strand
CGCTCGCGTCCGTGAGGTCGCGCACCGCGCGCTCGGTCTCGGCGACGCGCGTCTGGTCCTTGCGCGAGATGAGCAGCGCGTCCCCGGCGCGGAAGGTGATGCACTGCGCGTCGGAGTACTCGGTCACCGCCGGGGTGTCTATGAGGATGATGTCGTACTCGGCGGCCGCCTTGCCGAGCAGCGTGGCGAAGTTCGGGCGCGACAGCAGCTCGAGCGGATTGGGCGGCAGCGGCCCGGCCGGCAGCACCGCGAGGCCGGTCAGCCCGGTCACCGGCACCGCGGCGCTCAGGTCGGCGCGGCCGGAGAGCACCGACGACAGCCCGAAGCGGTCCGAGACGTTGAAGATGGCCTGCTGGCGAGGCGCCCTGAAATCCGCGTCTATCAGCAAGGTGCGCTGGCCGAGCTGCGAGAACACCACCGCCAGGTTGGCGGCGATGAAGCTGCGCCCCTCGCGCGAGGACGGGCTGCAGATCGCGAGCGTGCGCCGCCCCGCCTCGGGGTTGTGCCAGCGGATCAGGAGCTGAGTGCGCAGCGCGCGCAGCTCCTCGACCACCGGGTGGAACGGATCCCAGGCGGCGACCAGCTCCTTGCTGACGCCGTCGGGGCCGGACACCAGGTACGGGAACTCGTACTGCTTGGCGAGCGCCTGGCGCAGGTCGGTGTCGGTGATGAGGTTGAGCTCGATCGCCGCCTCCCCGAAGCGCCAGCCGAGCTCGCGCTGGCGCGCGAGCACCTGCTCGGCGTCCGACGGCGTGAGCTTGCCCTCGTCGATGAGGATGGCGCCGATGTTGCGCGCGGGATGCCCGGCGTAGTTGCTGCCTACGGCGCGGGCGCTGCTGTCGATGGACAGCACGTTGTCAGTCGGGTTGGCTAGCATGGTTGTCTCTCACTTACCAGGGATGAGGAAGGGCGCGGGCAGCGCGTCCGCCGGGAAAATTCGGCGCCGCCAGCAGCCGGCCGCCCGTGGGCTGCCACTTGGAAAGCCGGCCGAGCGACGGCACGGCGAGGCGCGACTCGAGATCGCCGCGCGAGCGCACCCGGCGGTCCAGGGTCTCGAGCAGGAACACCACCACGCCGGCGAGCAGCGCGCCGATGACGACCGACAGGCCGGCGATCAGGCCCACCTTCGGGCTCTTCGGCTCGAGCGGCTCGACCGCGGGCGTGAGCACCGAGATGTTGGTCATGTTGGCGCGGCTCTCGATCTTGTTGGTGAGCCAGCGCGACAGCGCGCCGTCGTAGGTGCGCTGCGCGTTCTCGACGTCGCGCACCATCACCGCGAGCTCGACGCGCGCGTCGCGCATGTTGAGGAGCCGCTCCTGCTGCGCGGCGTAGGCGGCCTTCAGCTCGTCCTCGCGTTTGCGGCTCTGCACCGCGGCGTTCTGCAGGCCGGCGACCACCTTCTTCATCTCGGAGGCGAGCTTCTCGCGCAGCGAGTGCACCTCGGCGACGTTGCGCTGGTACTGGGGATGGTTCGGGCCGAGGTCGGAGCTCGACTGCTCGAGCCGCGTCTCCGCCGCCACCAGCGCGGCCTTCACCGCCTGCACCGCAGGACTGGCCATCACTTCCGGCAGCGAGTCCGCCGTCACCGCGGAGGCGCCGGTCGAGGCGTTGCCGGCGAGGAATTCGGCGGCGTGCTTGTAGCGGCTCTGCGCTTCGTAGGTGGCGCTGCGCGCCGCCATGAGCTGGGTCGAGAGCTCGGTCAGCCTGATCGCCTCCACGTCGGCGCGCTCGTCGATGGAGGTGATCCCCCGCTCCTTCTGGTAGGAGCTCAGCTTCTGCTGCGCCTGGGAGACGTTGGTGCGCAGGCCCTTCAGCTGGTCCTCGAACCAGGCCGCGGCCTCGCGCGTCGGCTCGGTGCGCAGCTCGAGCGAGGTGTCGGCGTAGGCCTTGGCGAAGGCGTTCACGACGTCGGCCGAGAGCTTCGGGTCGGAGTCGGTGTAGGTGATGGTGAACATGTAGCTGCCCGAGGTGTCGGCCTTGAGCCGCTTCAGCAGCGAATTGGCGGCCCAGTCCTCGATCGTGCCGAGGCCGCCGGTGTCGCGCTCGTACGCCTCGCGCATGCCGGGGAGCTGCGCGTATTTCAGGTCGCGGACCACGCGCTTCGCCACCCGGCCGCTCATCAGGAGGTCGATCTGCGTCTGGATGTAGCTCGAGCGCTCGCGCGCCGACATGCGGCTTCCCGCGACCATCGACTGCTCGTCGCGCTCGCCGAGCATGATGGTCGCCGTCGAGACGTACGACTTGGGAAGCAGGAGAGCGATCGAGATCGCCGTGACGATGGTGGCCGCGAGGATCACCACGAAGGCCTTGCGCCGCGCGCGCAGGGCCAGGATGAATTGGTTGAAGTCCATGTTTGGTTTCCCTAGTCCTAGAACAGCGCTTCTTTAACGAAGATGACGTCGTCGGCCTTGATGCTGTCCTGCAGCCGGGTGTCGGTCTCGATCACCTTGCCGTCGGGGCCCGCGCGGCGCAGCTTCAGGCGCCGGTCGCTGCCGCGCGGCGTGATGCCGCCGCCGGCCGCGATCGCCTGCATCACGGTCATGTTGGGCTCGAGGCGATAGGCGCCGCTGCGCGGCACCTCGCCGTAGATGTAGAACACCGGCGCGCGCTCGACATAGACCGTGTCGCCGTTCTGCAGGCTGAAGTTCTTCGTCAGCACGTCGACCTTCTCCTGCTGGCCGTTGCGCGTGACGATGACCGTCTCGCTGCCGCCGGGCGCGATGCCGCCGGCCGCCGCGATGACGTCGGTGACGCGCACGCTTGTGTCGTCGAGCGCGTAGCGTCCCGGCCGCGCCACCAGGCCGAGCACCGACACCTGCCGGCTGCGCAGCGTGGTGAGCGCGATGCTCACCTGCGGGTTCTTCAGGTACTTGCCGTTCTTGAGATCGCCCGCGATCTTCGCGGCCGCCTCGGCCTGCGTCATGCCCGCGATCTTCACCTCGCCGAGCAGCGGCATCGGAATCGTGCCCTTCTCGGTGACGCGCGCCTCGGTCGTGAGATCCGGCTGCTGGAACACGGTGACGCGGACCGCGTCGCCGGCGCCGAGCTTGCCGTCCGACTTCTCGTTGGTCTGTGCAAGACCGGGTAGAGCCACCGCCATCAGCACCAAGCCCATCAGAATGCGTTTCATCTGCACCTCGCGTTTACCTTTTAAAGTCGCCCACGTACTCGATAGTCGCCACCTCGCGCAGCCGACGGACTTCGGCCGCGGCGAGCTCCAACCGCTTGCGTCCCGCGATGAACTGCTCGATCAGCGGAGCGGCCTGCTGCTCCGTGAGCGGGGCGTCCTGCGCGTGCACGAGCTGGATCACCGTCGCGCCGGGGGCGGACGCGAACACGGCGATCTCGCCCTCGCGCATGCTTGCGAGCCGCGACAGATGGCCCAGCGGCAGCTGCTCCGCGGGCTGGGTCGCGCCGGTGATCGGCCCGACCTTGAGGTTGCGCCACTTGAGCCAGCCCGCGATCTCGTCGAGATCCCTCGCGGTGGCCGCTTCCGAGCGGATGAGCTCGAGCTGGTCCGCCGAGGCGGTGACCACCAGCTCGCGCAGGCGATAGATGCGCCGCTGCGCGAAGAGGGCCGGGTTCTCGGCATAGAAGGCGCTCACCTCCTCGGGCGTGCTCTTCGCGGCGGCGGCGGCGCGATCGAGGTAGGCCTGCGCGAGGAGCTGGCGGCGCGAGGTCTCGAGCGCCTGGATGACCTGCGGATCGCGGTCGAGCTTCGCCTGGAGCGCCTTCTGCACCAGCAGCTCGCGATCGATGATCTTCTCCAGCGCCTGCATGGAGCTTGCGCCCGCACCGGCGCTCGTCCCCGCCGCGCCGCTCCCCGTTCCGGAGAGCTGCTGGACGCTGATCGGCGTGCCGTTCACCTTGGCGGCGAGCTTGCCCGCCGCCGGCGCCTCCGCGGCCGCAGGCGCGCGCGCGCTGCTCGCGACGGCCGGGGCGGCGGGGCCCTGTCCGCAGCCCGCGAGCGCCGCGGCGAGAGCCGCGCACCCGAGCAACGAAACGAGAGACCCTGTCTTGTGCATCATCATCCTCCGCTTGTGCGCCCGGCCTGCTGCGGACGCGCGTTTCACAAAAATGCGGGCGCGTTCAAAAAGAGCTGCCCAGCCGGCGCCGCGCGACCCAGGCCGCGGCCGCGAGGCCGCTCAGGATGAGGAGCCACCGCTCCGGCTGGGGCATTGCGCCGATCGAGAACATGTAGCTCGCCTGCACCGGCGTCGCCGTGGCGGCCGCGAAGATCTGGCGCACCGGCGGCTGCGGCTCGCTCGAGACGACGCGCAGCTGGTATTCGGCGCTCGCCGCGATTTTCGGCAGACGCGCGGACGAAGCGTCGGGCGCCGCGGCGCCGGCGAGCGCGGCAAGCGGATTGTCCGCGGTCGCGGGACCGGCGACGGTCAGCCTGTAGACGTCGGCGAACGAATACATCGACGGCTGCGCCGGCGGCGCGTACGGCACGGCGGCGAGGCGATCATTCGCGGCGGCCGCGCCGCCCGCGACGGCGATGGCGGCAAGGGTTGCGAAAGCTCGGCGGAGGAATTTCATGGCGAGGTGGAATGCTAGGTGCGGCCTGTTACGGTACTGGACCGGCGCCTTCCGCCGCACATCCGCCGATAGGACTATTGGTCAATGAACGGCGACGTCCTGTAGCGCAGATCCGCGAAATCAGGGACAGACCACGTTTTCCGGCGCCGGAAAAAGAAATGGGGCCGAAGCCCCATTCCTGGAAAACGTGGTCTGTCCCTGATTATGGATTGAAGATGCGCAGCTCGAGGGCCTTGCCGATGGCCTGGGTGCGGTTCACCACGTTCAGCTTGCGCAGGATCTTCTGCACATGGTTCTTCACGGTGAGCGGGCTGATCTTGAGGATCGCGCCGATCTCGAAGTTGCTCTTGCCGAGGTAGATCCACTTCAGGATGTCGAGCTCGCGCACGGTAAGCACGCTCGCGCCCTGCACCTTCTCGGAGGAGCCGGGGGTGCGCGTCACCTGGGTGCGCACCCAGGCGGCGTGCAGGGCGGGGGCGAGCAGCTGCGCGAGATAGATCTGGCGCGGGCCGATGGTGCCGGGGCGGCAGGCGAAGGTGAAAAGGCTCACGGTGCGCCCGTCGGCGTCGTGCACCCCGTGCGAGAGAAGCTGCGTCGCGCCGATGCGCTCGATCTCGCGCCAGAACGCGCCGCCGCCCACGGGGACGCCGGCGGGCGCGCCGGCGTGGCCGCTGCCCGCGGACGTGGTCGCATCGAGCACCACCGGCTGGAAGCGGCGCTCCTCCCACGTCTTCAGGAGCGCCGGGGCCACCGAGTTGTCGCGCAGGAACATGTCGCTGAAGAGCGCGGGGTCGGGCGAGGTCATGGAAAAGCCGTCGGCGCGAAACGCCGGCGGCTTGCCGTGGCACTGCGTGCAGATGAGGAGCTCGTGCCGGATGAGGCTTTGCAGCAGGCCCTGCGTCCAGCTGAAGAAGTGCGCGCGCCCGTGCACCCGGAGCGAGGCGTCGAGGTTGAGCACGATCGACTCGATCTGCAGGAAGTCGGTCGCCGACGAGCCCGCCTCGGCGTGGGATTGGGCGTGGCCGTTGCCGCCGTCGTGCGTGATCGGAGCGACCGCCGCGCCCTGCGCAATGATCTGCACGGACTGGGGGGCGAAGCTGTCGGTTGATTCGGTTCGCATGGATTGCCTTTGCCTTTACGCCGCCGGAGGCAGCTGGATGTGCGTGAATGTGCTCGGTATGTGCTCTCGATGCGCGCCAATATACCTACGTCGACCATGCGGCCGTTGCTCCGCCGCATCGCTTCAATGCTAGTCCGATGAGCCTACGTTCACCGGCCCTGCGCAACATCACCGTTGAACCGGGAGCGCCTAACCTTCTGTGGCCTTGCTTGCCACACCCGAAACCAGGACGCGTACCGCCGCCGAAGCGCAAGCGCATCTCGTCGCGGCGCAGGCGCGCC
>CAYOVM010000010.1:10538-14092 GCA_964407355.1 uncultured Enterobacteriaceae bacterium | reverse complement strand
GATACCGCCCGATTCGTCTCGAGCCCGCCCGGGCAGGCGGCGATGCTGCGCGCGGCGATCGACCCGGCGGTGGCGGTCGCGATGCTCGCCGCGGCCTCGGTGTGGTTCGGCGGCCGCTTCGACGGCGCCTGCCTGATCCTCGCGCTGCTCGTCTTCGCCATGACGTTTCCCGGCAGCGTGGTGCGCGGCAACGGCGCGGGCGCCGGCGCGCTCGCGCTCGACATCGTCACCGGCTGGATCCCGATCGCCGGCCTGCTCGGGCTCCTCGGCGTCGCCTCGGGCACGCTCGGCGCCTTCGATCCGCGCGTTCTCGCCGCCTGGGCGCTCGGCACGCCCGTGGCCCTCTTCGCCGCGCACCGGCTGCTGCCGGTGGTGCTGCCGAAAATCCTCGCCGTCGAGGGCATGCGCAAGATCGCCGTGATCGCCGGCGCCAACGAGCTCGGCCGGCGGCTCGCCGAGCGCCTGCGCGAGGATCCGCTCTTCGGCGTGCGTGTCGCCGGCTTTTTCGACGACCGCGCCGCCGGGCGCCTGCACGGCCTCGCCGCCGAGGAGAACCTCGGCTCGCTCGAGGGCCTCGCCGACTACGCGCGCACGAGCCGCGTCGACGTGATCTACATCGCGCTGCCGATGGCCTCGCAGCCGCGCATCCTGCGCCTGCTCGAGGAGCTGCGCGACACCACCGCCTCCATCTATTTCGTGCCGGACATCTTCGTCTCCGATCTCATCCAGGCGCGCGTCGACTCGATCGGCGGCCTGCCGGTGGTGGCGGTGTGCGAGACGCCGTTCCACGGCCTGAACGGCGTGGTGAAGCGCGTCAGCGACTTCGCGCTCGCCGCGGGGATCCTGGCGTGCATCGCGCCGCTCATGCTCGCCATCGCGATCGGCGTGAAGCTCTCCTCGCCCGGGCCGGTGCTGTTCAAGCAGCGCCGCTACGGCGTCGACGGGCGCAAGATCGTGGTCTACAAGTTCCGCTCCATGACCGTCGCCGAGGACGGCGACGTGGTGAAGCAGGCGACGCGCAACGACGCGCGGGTGACGAGGTTCGGCGCCTTCCTGCGCAAGAGCTCGCTCGACGAGCTGCCGCAGTTCATCAACGTGCTGCAGGGGCGCATGAGCGTGGTCGGGCCGCGCCCGCACGCCATCGCGCACAACGAGCTCTACCGCAAGCTGATCCGCGGCTACATGATCCGCCACAAGGTGAAGCCCGGCATCACCGGCCTCGCGCAGGTGAACGGCTTTCGCGGCGAGACCGAGACCGTCGAGAAGATGAAGGCGCGCGTGGAGTACGACCTCGAGTACCTGCGCAACTGGTCGCTGCTGCTCGACCTGCAGATCGTGCTCAAGACCGCGGTGGTGGTGCTCAGGAGAAGCAATGCTTACTAGGCTTTCGCAAATATCGAATTGGTCCTGCCTGTGCGCGGGCGTGCTGGTCATGCAGATCTTCGCCCTGGGCTCGCTGCCATACGAGCTGTTCGAGCCCTGGGACAAGATGTTCCATTTCCTCGCGTACGCGGCGCTCACGCTGCTCGCATGGATCGCGACCGACGGCCGCCGCCCGCTGCCCGTGGTGGCGGGCGTCATGAGCCTCGCGATGCTCGACGAGCTGCGCCAGGCCGCGATCCCGGCGCGCGCCGCGGACGTGTCCGATTTCTTCATCGGCGCGCTCGCCGCGATCGTCACCGGCGCGGCGCTGTTCCACCTCACCAAACACGGAAAATCCAGAGGGAAAAAAACATCATGTGCGGAATCGTAGGCGCGGTCGCCACCCGGAACGTCGTGCCGATCCTGATCGAGGGGCTGCGCCGCCTCGAGTACCGCGGCTACGACTCGGCCGGGGTCGCGGTCATCAACGGGTCGCTGAAACGGCTGCGCTCCTGCGGACGGGTTTCTCAGCTCGGGAATCTCGTCAGGGAGCACGGCCTGGAGGGCAACATCGGCATCGGCCACACGCGCTGGGCCACCCACGGCGTGCCCTCGGAGCGCAACGCCCACCCGCATATCAGCGGCGGGGTTTCCGTGGTGCACAACGGCATCATCGAGAACCACGACGAGGTGCGTGCGCGCCTGAAGGCGCTGGGCTACGAGTTCACTTCCGACACCGACACCGAAGTGATCGCGCATCTGATTCATTCTTTTCTTTCCCAGGGGAAAGATATTTTTGAATCGGTGCGAGCGGCCGTACGCGAGCTTGTCGGCGCTTATGCGATCGCAGTGATCCGTTCCGAAGAAAAGGAAAAGCTCGTCGTCGCCCGCATGGGCGCGCCGCTGCTGCTCGGGATCGGCGAGGGCGAGAATTTCGCCGCGTCCGACACCTCGGCGCTCTTGCAGGTGACCCGCAACATCGTCTACCTCGAGGAAGGCGACTGCGCGGAAGTCACGCTGAAGAGCGTGCGCATCGTCGACGCGCGCGGCCACCTGGTGGAGCGCCCGCTGCACGTCAGCCAGCTCGCCGCCGACGCGATGGAGCTCGGCAATTTCCGCCACTACATGCAGAAGGAGATCTTCGAGCAGCCCGCCGCGGTGGAAGCCACGCTGGATTGGGTTTGCAGAACAAATGCCTTGAATCCCCAGGTCTTCGGCGTGGAAGCAACGGACATCTTCCAGAAAGTCGATTCCGCGCTGATCCTCGCCTGCGGCACGAGCTACCACGCGGGCGTGGTGGCGCGCTACTGGCTGGAGAGCCTCGCCGGCATCCCGTGCAACGTCGAGATCGCGAGCGAGTACCGCTACCGCGACACGGTGCCCAATCCCCGCACGCTGGTCATCGTGATCTCGCAGTCGGGCGAGACCGCGGACACGATCGCCGCCCTCAGCCACGCGCGCAAGCTCGGCCAGCCGTTCTCGCTCGCCATCTGCAACGTGCCCGAATCGGCGCTGGTGCGCGGCTCGCAGCTCAAGTTCCTCACGCGCGCCGGACCCGAGATCGGCGTCGCCTCGACCAAGGCGTTCACCGCGCAGCTTGCCGCCCTGCTCGCCCTCGCGGCGACGCTCGCCAAGGTGAGAAAGCGCCTTTCGCGCGAGCGCGAGGCGGAAATGCTCGAAGCGCTGCGCGTGCTGCCCGCGGCGATCGCCTCGGCGCTGCGCGCCGAGCCCGAGATCATGGGCTGGGCGCGGACCTTCGCCGGCTGCGAGCACGCGCTCTTCCTCGGCCGCGGGGTGCATTACCCCATCGCCATGGAAGGCGCGCTCAAGCTGAAGGAGATCTCGTACATCCATGCCGAGGCGTACGCCGCCGGGGAGCTGAAGCACGGCCCGCTCGCGCTCGTCGACCGGCGCATGCCGGTGATCGCGATCGCGCCCAAGGACGCGCTGCTCGACAAGCTCAAGTCGAACCTGCAGGAGGTGCGCGCGCGCGGCGGCGAGCTTTACGTGCTCGCGAATCGCGACGCCAGCGTGGCGGAAGAGGAAGGGGTGCACGTCATCCGCATGAGCGATTTTCCGGGGCTGCTTTCGCCGATCGTAAGCACCGTGCCGCTGCAGCTGCTGGCGTATCACGCCGCGCTGCGCCGCGGCAATGACGTCGACAAGCCGAGAAACCTGGCGAAGTCGGTTAC
>CAYOVM010000010.1:8217-10438 GCA_964407355.1 uncultured Enterobacteriaceae bacterium | reverse complement strand
GCGGCCAGGTTGGCGGTGTTCGTCTCGGGCTTGAAGCGATAGCCGGTGCCGCGCACGGTCTCGATCAGCTTGTCGTGACCGGTCGGCGCGAGCGCCTGGCGCAGCCGCCGGATGTGCACGTCGACGGTACGCTCCTCGACGAACACGTGCTCGCCCCAGACTTCGTCCAGCAGCCGGGCGCGCGAGAACACCCGGCCCGGATGGGTCATGAAGTAATGCAGCAGGCGAAGCTCGGTGGTCCACAGGTCGATCGGCTTGCCGTCGGCGCTCACCGTATGGGCGGCCGGGTCGATGCGCACGCCCGCGATCTCGACCACGTCGTCGGCGAGCTGCGGGGCGCGCCGGCGCATCACGGCCTTGATCCGCGCGAGGAGCTCGCGCGCGGAGAACGGCTTGGTGACGTAGTCGTCCGCCCCGCTCTCGAGCGCGGTGACCTTGTCCTGCTCCTCGGCCCGCGCCGTGAGCAGCACGATGGAGATGTCCTTCGTGCGCTGGTCGTTGCGCAGGCGCCGCGCGAAGGTGAGGCCCGGAACGCCTGGGAGCACCCAGTCGAGCAGCACGAGGTCGGGGCGCGAGTCGCGCACCAGCGCCTCGGCCGCGGGCACGTCGCCCGCGGTCATGACCTTGTACCCCGCGCGCTGCAGGTTGGCGGCGAGCAAGTCGCGTACCGCCGCTTCGTCGTCCACTACCAGTATCGAACCGCCCATGAAGGGGTCTCCAGGCTTGAGTTTCGGAGGACTTCAGACGCTGTCATGGTAGGGCGACGGTCCGTCCGGGGGTATCGCTGCCCCCTTATTTCACAGTCGTGTCATATTGGCGTCCTGTCGCCGATAACCGACAAGGCTCAATCGAGCGAGACCAGCCCCCGCTGGATGGCGAAGCGGACCAGGCCCGGCACGTCGCGGATGCCGAGCTTCTCGATGAGTCGCGCCCGGTAGGTCTCCACCGTCTTCTGCGACAGCGCGAGGCGCTCGGCGATCTCGGCCCCGGTGCGCCCCTCGGCGATGAGCTGGAGCACCTCGCGCTCGCGCGCCGAGAGGCGCCCGAGCAGCACGTCCTGGTCGCCGGCGGCCGCGTTCTCGACCACCACGTCGGCCACGCGCGGGCTGAGGTAGCGCTGGCCGGCGTGGGCGGCGCGGATCGCGTCGACCACCTCCTTCGCCGCCGAGCGCTTGACGACGTAGCCGAGCGCGCCCGCCTTGAGCGCGCGGCGCACGTACTCGCGCTCGGCGTACATCGACAGCACGATGACCCGGCAGCCCGGATCGTCCTGCACGATGGCGCGCGTGGCGTCGGCGCCGTTCAGCTCGGGCATGGAAAGATCCATCAGCACGACGTCGGGCTTCGAGTCGCGGGCCGCCCGCACCGCCTCGCGGCCGTCGGTGACGCAGGCGATCACCTCCATGTCGGGCTGCGCATCGACCAGATGCTTCAGCCCCTCGGCGACCACGCCATGGTCGTCGGCGATCAATACCCGAATTTTGGTCACGGTACGCGAATCCTCGTCACGGCACGCCGATCTTCCTCATGGATGCGTCGCCCTGCTCTTCCGGAACGATCGCCCGGATGACGGTGCCCTGTCCGGCCTCGCTTTCCACGGCGATCCGCCCGCCGACCGCCGCGGCGCGCTCCTGCATGGTCGTCATGCCCCAGCGCTTGCTTTGCGAAAGACGCTCGCGCGTATCGAAGCCGCGGCCGTCGTCGGCGATGGCGAGGACGATTTCCCGCTCCTGCCTCTCGATCAGCATTCTCACCACCTTGGCCCGCGCGTGCTTCGCGACATTGTTGAGCGCCTCCTGCGCGATGCGGAAGAGCGCGATGGCGGCCTCGGGACGCAGGCTGGCGCCGAGCTCCTCCGGGTTGTCGATCACCACCTTCACCCCGGTGCGCTGCGAGAACGCGTTGGCGTACCAGCCGAGCGCCGCGCCGAGGCCGTACTCGTCGAGCAGGGGCGGGCGCAGCTCGGCCATCAGGCCTTCGATGGTCTGCAGCGTCCCCTCCACCAGCGCGAGCGAGTCCGCCAGGCGCATTTTCACCTCGACGTTGTCCTTGGCGACCGAGCCGAGCGCGATGTCGAGGTTGATGTTGAGCGCGGACAGGTTCTGGCCGACGCGGTCGTGCAGCTCGCCGGCGAGCCGGTGGCGCTCGGTCTCCTCGGCCTCGACCAGGCGCCGGGTGAGCGCCTGCAGGTCGCGCGCCGCGTCGCCCAGCGCCGACTCGG
>CAYOVM010000010.1:5256-8117 GCA_964407355.1 uncultured Enterobacteriaceae bacterium | reverse complement strand
TGGCGGCGCACGGTAATGTCCTCGACCGTCGCCACGACGTAGCGCGTCTCGCCCTCCTCGTCGGGCACCTTGGCGACGGTGTTGCGCACCCAGATGACGCGGCCGTCCTTCCTGAGATAGCGCTTCTCGTATTCGATCTGGTCGCGCACGCCGGCGACCATGTCGTCGAACAGGCGCCGGTCCTCGCCCTTGTCCTGCGGGTGGGTCACGTCGTGGATGCTGCGCTCCAGGAGCTCCTCCTCGGTGTAGCCGAGGAGGCGCAGGAACGCCGGGTTCGCGCGCACGTAGCGGCCGGTGATGCCGGCGATGGCGATGCCCACGGGCGCGCGCTCGAACATCGCCGCGAGCAGGCGGGCGTCCTCGAGCTGGGCGAAGCGGTCTGCAAGTCCCACGCGCAGATAATACTTCAGCCCGCAAAAGCAGCTACTTCGGGTCCCTTTAAAGCAGCGAGGGCCGTCTGGCGAGGCTGTCGCGCTCGAAGCCGGCGACGCGCTTGTAGTTCTCGGAGATGGCGCGGATCTCCTCGCTCGAGATCACGTCCTCGACGCGCGCGAACGGCCGGTCCCCGGTGCGCTCGTGGACCAGGCGCAGAATGCTGTCGGGCCCGCTCGAGCGGTTCGCGAGCACGACCTCGTTCGCCGGTCCCAGGCGGATCGCTTCGTAGTTCTTCAAGGCATCCAGCGGGTCGGGATGCTCTTTGAAGGAAGAAGCGAGCACTCTCGCGTCCAGGATCGCCTGCCCGGCGCCGTTCGAGCCGCGCGGATACATCGGGTGCGCCGCGTCGCCGAGCAGCGCGATGCGCCCGCGCGTCCAGGACGCGAGCGGCTCGCGATCGACCATCGGGTACTCGTAGATCGCCTCGGCGGCGCGCATCATGGCCGGCACGTCGAGCCAGTCGAAGCGCCAGCTCTCGAAGGCCGGCAGGAAATCCGCGAGCTTTCCCGGCAGGTTCCAGTCCTGCATCACGTTGCGGGGCGACTGGATCTCGGCCACCCAGTTCATGAGCTGCAGCCCCTGCGCGTCGGGCTCGCGGATCGGGTAGACCACCAGCTTGCCGACCTCGAGCCAGCCGCCGATGATCATGCTCGCGCCGGTGAGAAAGGGCTTCCAGCGCGTCACGCCGCGCCACATGTTGATTCCCTGGTAGAGCAGGCCGCTCCCCCGCGGGAAGAAATTCTTGCGCAGCGCCGAATGGATGCCGTCGCAGCCGATCGCCGCGTCGCCGCTCGCGCGCGAGCCGTCGGCGAAGTGAAGCGTGACCGAGCGCTCGGTCTGCGACACGTCGACGCATTTCTTGCCGGTGGTCACCGCCTGCGCGCCGAGCCGGGCGGCGACCGCGTCCATCAGCACCTGGTGCAGATCGGCGCGGTGCATCGACCACTGCGGCCAGGGATAGCCGGCGAAGCGCCCGCGCGGCTCGCGGAAGATGAACTGGCCGAAGCGGTTGACGCCGCACATCTCGCGCGTCTCGACCGCGACGCGCGCCAGGGGCGCCTCGAGCCCGAGCTCGACCAGCTCGCGCGTGCCGTGCGGCAGGAGGTTGATGCCGACGCCGAGCGGGCGCATCTGCGGCGCCGCCTCGAACACGCGGCAGGCGATGCCGACGCGGTGCAGCGACAGCGCCAGGGTGAGGCCGCCGATGCCGGCGCCGACGATTAGGATTTCCACCGGAAGATTGTAGACTGGCGTCTGGAAGATTTGCCGGCAGACTCCGCAGACCCCCTCGTGGCCGTTTCGCTTACAGACATCCGCGCCGCCGCGGCGCGCATTTCCGGCGCGGTCGAGCGCACGCCGTTCGTGCACAGCCGCACGCTGTCCGCGCTGACCGGCGCCGAGGTGTTCCTCAAGTTCGAGAACCTGCAGTTCACCGCCTCCTTCAAGGAGCGCGGCGCGCTCAACAAGCTGCTTTCGCTGTCGGCGGAGGAGCGCGGCCGCGGCGTGATCGCGATGAGCGCCGGCAACCACGCGCAGGCCGTGGCGTACCACGCGGCGCGCCTGGGCATTCCGGCGACCATCGTCATGCCGAAGGGCTCGCCCAACACGAAGATCAAGAACACGCGCGTGCACGGCGCGCGCGTGCTGCTCGAAGGCGGATCGCTGCACGAGGCGGGCGCGCACGCGCGCGCCCTCGCCGGGCGCGAGCATCTCGTGTTCGTGCACCCCTACGAGGACCCGCTGATCATCGCCGGCCAGGGCACGGTCGCGCTCGAGATGCTCGAGGCCGTGCCGGACCTGGACGTCCTCGTCGTGCCGGTGGGCGGGGGCGGATTGATTTCAGGGATCGCCACCGCGGCAAGAGGTTTGAACAAGAATATAAAAATATTCGGAGCGGAGTCGAAGACCTATCCCTCCATGCACCAACGGCTCAACAACCTCCCGGTAAACGTCGGCGGCGACACGATCGCCGAAGGCATCGCGGTGAAGGACGTCGGCGATATCGCCTTCGGGATCATCAAATCCCTGGTCGAAGAGGTCCTCATCGTCGAGGAGGAGACCATCGAGCGCGCCGTGGTGGCGCTGATCGAGATCGAGAAGACGGTGGCGGAAGGCGCCGGCGCCGCGGCGCTGGCGGCGCTGCTCGAGCATCCGGCGCGCTTCGCGGGCAAGCGCGTCGGCCTGCCCATCTCCGGCGGCAACATCGACAGCCGTGTCCTCGCCTCCGTGCTGATGCGCGGTCTCGTGCGCGACGCGCGCCTCGTGCGCCTGCGGGTGACGATGCCCGACGTGTCGGGCAGCCTCGCCAAGGTCGCCACGCTGATCGCCGAAGCCGGCGGCAACATCGTCGAGATCCAGCACCAGCGCATCTTCGGCACGGCCTCGGTGCGCAGTCCCGAGGTGGAGTTCCTGATCGAGACGCGCGA
>CAYOVM010000010.1:1647-5156 GCA_964407355.1 uncultured Enterobacteriaceae bacterium | reverse complement strand
AGGCCCGCTTCGCCCGGACCGACGACGCGGTTGGGGCCGTACTCTGCTTCGTTCAGGTCGGCGCGCGGATCGACGCCCGCGGTGACGCGCTCACCAGTGAATTCAGCGTCGGTATCGGTGTCCAGCTCGCCCGGCCGGTCCGCGAGAGTGTCCGAGCTGTCGCTCGGTCCGATTTTCGGCGGCGTGCGACCCGGGTTCAGCAGCTTTTCCTCTTTGATTCTCATGGCTCAGTCCTTTGCAAAGAAACCGCAAAGGCAGCCGTGCAAGCGCCATTCCCGCGACCGCAGTAGTGCTTCCGCCGGGATCGGGCCGTCAAAGCGTGCGCGTGTCGATCCACGCCACCCTGCCCGTCCTGCGTTTCACCTCTTCGTACATGTGCTGCGTGCCGCCGGGCCCGTCGCCGCCGGCGCCGTTCCACAGGCAGACGAAGCGCACCTTGTCCACGCCCCACGCGAGCGCGGTGCAGAGCAGCCACAAGTTGCAGCGCTCGTAGGCGTTTACGCCCTTCGGCGGCGGCCCGAGCTCGCGCGGCATGATCTGCGGCGGATCGGCAAGCCGCGCCTTCAGCGCGAAGTAGCGCTCGCGCCACTTGTCGCCGTTCGCCGAGGGAAGGATCGACTGCTCGATGAACTCCGGCTCCTCGAACGGCAGCATCAGCTGGCAGCGCACGCCGCGCGCAAGGCAGGCCTCGATGAAAAGCTGGTCGCCGCCGGCCGCGCCCTGGCAGAGCGCCACGTCCGCGGCGCCGGCGTCGAGCGCCTCGAGCGCCTGCGCGATGCGCTGGGCCGCGGCGCCTTCCTTGTCCGGCGGGAAGCGCGGCGGCGTCCGCCCCGGCGCATCCATGATGTGGCCGGAGAACAGCAGCACCTGCCGCGGCTCGAGCGGCGGCGAGGCGCGCTTGATTTCCGCGTCGACGATCGCGAGGGCAGCCGCCGTTTCCTCCGGCCGGAATTCGAGATCGCGCAGCAGCGACAGCGTCTGCCGCGTGGAGTCGAGCGCGAACCAGTCGCGGTTGGCGACCGCGACCGCCGCGCGGAACTCGCGCACGACCACGTCCTTTGGATTCACCAGCAGGCACAGCTCGGCAAAGGTGGAGCGCGCCCAGTAGTCCTTGCGGTCGCGCTCCTGGGCGCTGAGGCTCGCCCAGAGCACCCCGCCGACCAGGTTGTCGACCACGGTCTTGTTCGGCGCGCCGCCGAGGTGCTCCAGCAAGAGGTGCAGCGTCAGCGAATTGATGCCCGAGTAGAAGTGCGACGGATCGGCGATGAACGCCTTGTGGTAAGGCGCGATCGCCTCGAGCAGGCTCGCCGCGTCGGCGGCGGCCGCTTCGCGCAGCGCCGCCGGCGCCGCGCCCGGCGCGCGCCAGCGCTGGATCCAGTCGTCTTTCTCGACGCGGCCGGCGAGCGCCCAGGCTTCGGCATCCGACGGATAGTCCTCGGTGAGCCGGCGCGTCCATTCCCGCGCCTCGTCGTAGCGGCCGAGCCGGCCCAGGCACACCGCCTTTTTCTCGCGGCTCGCCTTGTCCTCGGGCGCGGCGGCGAGCGCCGCCTCGAACTGCTCGAGCGCGAAGTCGAAGTGCCGCAGCTTCACGAGGCCGTTGCCGGCGGCGCGCTTCGCCTCGAGCCACAGCGCCTGCGTGGGCGTCTCCTCCGCGAGCACCAGGAGGTCGCCCACGCGGCCTTTGCGGCGCGCGACCTCCATCCGGCTCGCCCAGGCGCGGTAGGCTTCGCTGAACTCGTTGCGCTGCGCGAGCAGCAGCTCGCGCCATTGCGGCTCGCGCAGGTGCTCGAGCAGCGTGTACACCGGGCTCACCGCGCGCGCGGCCGGCGCGTCGAGCGTCGCGCGCGCCATCGCGGCGAGCGCCTTGCGATCGGCCTCCAGCGCCGCGGGATCGGGGCCGCCGTTCGCGATCCGGTAGCGCAGCTTGCGGTCGGTGTAGATGTCGAACGGCTGCGCGGCGCGCGGCCCCTGGATGAGCACCACCCCGCGCGCGCGCAGCGCATGGCGAACGCCGAGCTCGTACCAGACATTCGGGTTGTCGAGCGTCAGGTCCGCCACCACCAGGTCCGCCACCAGCAGCTCCTGGAACATGTCGGTGCGGATGTCGCCGGCGCGCTGCTCCTGGTCGGCGCGGAACACCTCGCAGCCCGCCTCGCGCAGCGCGGGCTCGATCAGCTCGGCGTACACGCGGTCGAAGTCGACCGGCTGCCCCTCGGCATTCGGCTTGGTGCCGAAGGGCATCGCGACGAAGGCGTGCGGCTTCACGGACGGAGGGGTCGCGGGCGGGTCGCGCCTAGCGCTCGTAGACCGAGATCTCGACGAGGTTCAGGTCGGGATCGCGCACGTACACCGACTGCATGGCCCCCATCGCGCCGGTCTTGGCGACGGGCCCTTCGAGGATCGCGATGCTCTTCGCTCGCAGTTTCCTCACTACTTCATCAAGGGGGACCGCGGAAATGAAGCAAAGATCCAGCGAGCCCGGCACCGCGACGTGCGCGCGCGGCTCGAACTCGCGGCCCCATTCGTGCAGGTTGATCTTCTGGCGCCCGAACTTGAGCGCGAGGCGCTCCTCGGTGGGCGTGCGGAACGTCTCGAGCTTCATGCCTAGCACGTCCGAGTAGAAGCGGATGCAGGCCTCGCGGTCGCGCGTGGTGAGGACGATATGATCGATATGGTCGATCATTTCCCGTCGAGCTATTTCTTGTCGAACCTGGAGCGCGCGCGCTCGAAGGCCTCCTGCATGCCCTTGAACGCCGCGTCCGCGCCGCGCATCAGCTCCGACCAGGCGTCGGCCGAGGCGCTCTGCACCTTGCGCAGCTCGGCGAGCGCCTCGTCGCGGCGCTTCTCGAACTGCTCGAGCTGGCGCGCGTACTCCGCCTTCATTCCGGCCTGCGCGTCCTTCGCCTTCGCTTCCCAGCGGGCGGTTTCGGCGTTCCACTGGTCGAGCTGACTCTTAAGCTTTGCCACGTACTCGTCGCGGTTCATCATGGCGGCGCTCCCGGTCGGTGACGTAAAGGTGGAACTCCTCGATGCCTGTGGCATTCTAGCGCGATGACCCTGCGAGCCGACAAGGTCCGCGATATGTTCGACGCCGAGGCGCTCGAATACGTGCGCGAGCGCGACGCGCAGTATTCCTTCCAGGCTCAGAAGAAGATCGCCCTCGAGATGCTCGAGGGGGCGAGCGGACGCGCGCTCGACATCGGCTGCGGCCCGGCCATGATGGAGGAGGCGCTGCTGGAGCGCGGCCTCGAGGTCTGGGGCATCGACGCCTCGCCGCGGATGATCGAGTACGGCAAGGCGCGCATCGCGCGGCATCCGCAGGCGCGGCGCTGCCACCTGGCCCTGGGCGACGCCGAGCGGCTGCCCTGCGCCGACGGCTTCTACGACGCCATCGTATCCATGGGCATGCTGGAATACCTGCCCGACTACGAGCCGGCGCTGCGCGAAATGCACCGCGCGCTGCGCAACGGCGGCATCGCCGTGCTCACCGTGCCGAGCCGCGTCTGCGC
>CAYOVM010000010.1:0-1547 GCA_964407355.1 uncultured Enterobacteriaceae bacterium | reverse complement strand
CTCGCCAGCCATCCGTTGACTTTCCGGCCCAGGCCGGACGCGACGCGCTCCAGGCTTTCGCACGTGCGGCGTTTGTACGGACTCATGAAGGTCGCCGTGAGCGTGCCGCTGCGGATGGTCTTCTCGTTCCGGGTCAACACCGTTCGCAAAGTGATGCTCCGGTCCTTGACCGAACCTTCCATCCCGTCGACCGACAGGACGGTGAGCTTCAGAACCGTCCGGTCGCCGGCCTTGCTCAGATCCCGGATCTGGCCGGCGCCGGAGTTTTTCTGGCTCACGATCTGGAACACCTCTTTTCCGACGATCTGCGCCACGTGGCATCCGCTTCCGGCTGTTTGCGCGCTCGCGTTCGGGTCGAGCACCGCAGGAAACTGCACGAGCAGCCCGTCGTCGGCTTGCGCGGCGAGTCCGGTCCACAGAACCAGCAAGCCGAAGATCCGCGATGGTGATATGCGCACAATCCCTCCCTCGAGACGGTTTCCCGAAGTATCCGTCAACGGGACGGCAAGGCGCGCGGGGACAGGCTGCTTGTCCCCACTTCTGGGTACAGACCTACTTCGCGGTCCCTTTGGACGGGCCGGGCGTGCCCGAGTCCCGCTCCGTCGAGCGCCTGTGCGCCACCACCGAGCAACCCTGCGCGAGCGCGTCGCCGAACGCCTCCTGCAAAATGGCATCGGCCGGGGAGGAGCCGGAAGGCAGCCGCTTCGAGCGCTCGAGCTTCAGGTCCTTCCAGCCCGCGGCGGCGGCGCCTTCGCTCGCCCGCTTCGGATCCGGCCGCTCGCCGATCGGCTGGCGGCTGAAGATCAGCAGCGAATAGCGCTCGCCGGCGCGCCAGTCGGGGCCGCTCGCCTTCGTCGCGGCGCCGGTGGCGAGAAAGACGTGCACGTCGAACGCGGCCGCGGCCTTCGCCGCCGGCGCGCCTTTGCGTGCGGCTTCCTTGCGCTTGGTGCTCAGAGCGGCTTGATCTCGACCTTGCGGAACTTGATCGTGCCGCGGCCCCATTGCAGCGCGATCGGGCCGCTCGCGAGCTTCTTGTCCTCGATGTCCACCGTCTTCTGGCCGTTCAGGACGACGACGAGGCGCGGACCCTGGGCGGTGAGCTCGAAGGTGTTCCACTTGCCGCCGGCCTTGGGCATGGGCGAGACCTTCGCGACCTTCACGATGGCGCCGGTGCCGTAGGTGGGATCGGGGCGCTGGTCGAAGATGTTCGCCTCGTAGCACTTCTCGTCGTTGATGTCGTTGCGGTCGGCGCAGCGCATGAAGATACCGCTGTTGGCATCGTCGCTCGCCCAGAACTCGACGCGCATCACGAAGTCCTTGTACGAGCTCTTCGACACGAGGTACGCCGGCTCCTTGCCGCCCTGCGTCGCCTGGATGGCGCCGCCGGCGGCGGTCCAGTTGGCGCTGCGGAACCGGTCGAAGTTCTCCAGCCCCTTCTCGCCGTCGACGAGCCTGGTCCATCCGCCGCCGCCCATGCCCGAGCAGCCCGCGATCGCCAGCGCGGCGATAGCCGCCGAAACGATAGCCGTTGTCTTCATTGCGCCCCC
>CAYOVM010000009.1:14422-37161 GCA_964407355.1 uncultured Enterobacteriaceae bacterium | reverse complement strand
TCCAGAGCGCCGCCGCCCGCAACTTCGACAAGGTCGTGATGGTCCGGGATGGCTCTAAGGGCGACGCGGGTCAATCGCTAGCCATGAAAATAACCGGCATCACCGGCACTGCCGGCGGCGCCTGGAGCGGGGCCAAGTTCCTCACCGTCGATGGCACGCTGCGCGAGAACGGCAAGGTGATCGGCACGTTCCGCGCGACCCGTCTCTCGGGCGGAGGCGCCTTTGGCGGCTACAAGGGAACCTGCTCGATCCTCGGCCGCTGCGCGAAGGCGCTGAGCGACGACGTAGCCAAGTGGCTGACCGCGCCGACGATGAATGCGAAGCTGGGGGACGAAAGGTAAGCGGGTTACAAGGGCACGAGCTCGCCGGAAAGGGCCGTCATCGGCCCTTGGCGCGCTCTCTCTTGGCGAAGGCTGCCAGGATCTCCGCGAGCTCCGCAAGCTTCTTGTCAGGAAGCCCCTTCGGATTTTCAACCCAGTCCGACAGGACGCCCTCGCTGACATTGAAAGCGGCGGCGAGCTCCTTGGAGCCCATGAGGACCGCTGCCTGCTCGAGAATCGCCTGCTTTTTCGACACGAGGCCAATATAGCGCGTTCGCTCCCGCGCCACGCAGGAAAAAATCACAAATTATTACAATCGGCGCGGGCCGCGCCGTGCTATTTGCCTCAGTAAGTCTTGTAGGGCAGGAACTTCCCCGAGAGCACCACTTTCACGCGATCGCCCTTCTCGTTGGGCTCGCGCTGGATGTCCATGGAGAAGTCGATGGCGCTCATGATGCCGTCGCCGAACTCCTCGTGGATCAGCTCCTTGATCGTGGTGCCGTAGACGTTGACGATCTCGTACCAGCGATAGATGAGCGGATCGGTCGGGACGGCGCTCGGGAGCGAGCCTTTGTAGGGGACGGTCTGGAGGATCAGCACGGCATCCTCGGGAAGGCCGAAGATCTTGCCGACGGTCTCGGCCTGCTTCTTCGTGAGCGTCATCTGCCCGAGGCAGGCGGCGGTGACCCATTCCTTGCTCTGCCCTACTTTCTTCGCCACGTCGGCCCACTTGATCGACTTCTTCACCTTGGCGGCGGCGATCATGGCCGTGACGTCCTCGCGGGTCAGGGGCCGGACGGTTGCGGCGGCCGCGACGAGCGCGGTTTCGGTGTCGGAACGCTTCATAGTGCCTCCTTGAGGTTGGTAGCTTTCATTCCACGTAGGTGACCAGGTTCTGCAGCCGGCCGATGGCGAAGTCGAGCGCCATGCCGACCACGCCGATCACCAGGATCGCGAAGATCACGTTGGTGAGGTTGAGGTTGTTCCACTCGTTCCAGACAAAGTAGCCGATTCCCGTGCCGCCCACCAGCATCTCGGCCGCGACGATGACCAGCCACGCGATCCCCATCGAGATGCGCATGCCGGTGAGGATGGTCGGCGCCGCGGCGGGCAGGATGACCTGGAACGCCTTGCGCAGCGGCCGCACCTGGAGCGTCTTCGCCACGTTCAGCCATTCGCGGCGCACGGCGCCCACGCCGTACGCCGTGTTGATGAGCATCGGCCACACCGAGCAGATGAAGATGACGAAGACGCCGGAAATCGAGCTGTCCTTGATCGTATACAAGGCGAGCGGCATCCAGGCGAGCGGCGAGATCGGCTTGAGCACCTGGATGAACGGATTCAGCGCCTGCTGCAGGAGGGACGACATGCCGATCAGGAAGCCCAGGGGCACCGCCACGAGGATCGCAAGCGTATAGCCGGCGGCGACGCGGGCGAGCGAGTACCCGAGCTGGATGCCGATCCCCTTGTCGTTCGGGCCGCGGTCGTACAGCGGGTCGGAAAGCTGCTTGAGCGCCGCTTCGCCCATCTGCTTCAGGGTGGGAAAGCCTTCCGACTTCTTCGCGCCCTTGCCCATCAGCTTGGCGTACTCGTCGTCGGCGCCGGCGACCTGCGCCTTGGGCAGCGTGGCGAGGTGCCAGATGCCCAGGAACAGCGCCAGAAACGCCGCCGACAGGACCGCCGCGAGCAGCCTGCGGGCGTTCATCGGGCGGCCTTCGCGCTCATCTCAGGCCGCCACTTTCCTGATGGCGAAGCCGTTGAGGTACTGCTCGGGCTGCGCCGGGTCGAACTCCTTGCCCATGACCTTGAACTTGGCGTAACTCGACGCCGGCGCCTTCATGTCGAGCTGCGCCATGTACTTCTTCGCGTCGGTGACCAGGAAGACCTGCTCGGCGATCGCCTTGTAATTGATGTCGCCCTTCGCATAGCCCCAGCGCTTCATCTGCGTGAGGATCCAGACCGCCATCGACTGCCACGGGAAGGGGTCGAAGCCGGCGCGGTCCGGGACGTTCTTCACGTTGCCCAGGCCGTCGGCGAAGCGCCCGGTGAGCACCTGCTCGATCACCGTCTCGGGCTGGTTGAGGTAGTTCGGCGGCGCGATCACCTTGGAGATGAGCGGCCGGTTCTTCGGCTCGCGCGCCATGCGCGCCGCGGTCAGGACGGCGCGGTACAGCGCGGCGAAAGTATTGGGCGCTTCCTTGATCATCGCGTCGGGCACGCCGAAGGCGCAGCACGGATGGCCGTCCCAGATCTCCTTCGAAAGGATATGGATGAAGCCCGACTCGTCGTAGACGGCGCGCTGGTTGAACGGATCGGGACCGAGGAAGCCGTCGATGTTGCCGGCGCGCAGGTTCGCCACCATCTCCGGCGGCGGCGTGACCCGGATCTGGATGTCGGTGTCCGGGTCGAGCCCGTGCTCCGCCACGTAATAGCGCAGCAGGAAGTTGTGCATCGAGTACTCGAAGGGCACGGCGAACTTGAAGCCCTTCCACTGCTTCGGGTCGCGCTTGTCCTTGTGCTTGCTGGCGAGGGTGATCGCCTGGCCGTTGACGTTCTGGATCGTCGCCACGCGCATCGGCGACTGCGACGAGCCGAGGCCCATCGACATCGCGAGCGGCATGGGCGAGAGGAAATGGCTGGCGTCGTGCTCCTTGTTGATCATCTTGTCGCGGATCAGCGCCCAGCCCGCGGTCTTCATGAGCTGCACCGTGAGGCCCTGCTCGCGGTAGAAGCCCAGCGGATCGGCCATGATGAGCGGGCTCGCGCAGGTGATCGGGATGAAGCCGATCTTCAGGTCCTTCTTCTCCGGCGGCTTCCTGTCCTGCGCCATCGCCTCGAGCGCGCCGAACGGGAAAAGCGAAGCGATCGCGGCGTAAGCGGTCGACGCCCCCACCGCGCGCAGGAACCTGCGGCGGACCTCGTCGCGCGGAAAAAGGGCGCGCATCACCGCCGATTCCACGACCCGGCGGTTCAGCGCCTCGGCATCGTTGCTCTGAAGAGCCTCGTGCGGCGATTGCGGCTGCGCGGCGTCGTGCTCCGCTCTGGTTGCGTGCCTGCCGCAATCGCAGGCCGCGCCAAGCCGGTGGGTCGCATCGAATGGATCGTTGAAGGCGGACACTCTTCCCCCTGAAATTTTGGAATTCGAGTGAGGGAAAGCAATTCCCGTGCTAGCGCGCGAACACAGGCGCTGTCGCTGGAGCGATTGCGCGAAGGCGTCCGACGCCCGCTCTCTTACGGTGCACTCAAACCGAATCGGTGCGCCGCTCGCTCGTTTTCGGTGCGGCGCGTGAGGCGGTTTACCGCTGGGGCGGTGAGCTGGCCTGGCTCGCCCTGCCGTTGGCGATGCGCAGGTTGGCCTGGCTCAGACGGTCGACCAGCACCCGCATGAAGGCCTTGTTGAAGCCCACCTGGCAGGCGTCGGTGGCGGCGCGCAGCGCATTGGCCTTGATCTCGAGAACGGTGATCTGAGCGTCCGCGACGATGGTCGTGGTGCGCCGCCCCGCGGTGCCCGTGAAGTACAGGATCTCGCCGAAGCAGCCGCCGGGCTTGATCGTGTTCAGCGGCTTGCCGAGCAGCGTCACCCCGACCTCGCCCTCGACCAGCACGTAGAAGCTGTCGCCCTGGTCGCCCTCGCGGATGATGACGGTATTGCTGGGAATGGTCTTCCAGCTGCTGATGTGCACCACTTCCCACAGCGCGACGTCGCCGAAGTCCTGGAAGAACGCCATGTCGCGCAGCTTGGTGAATTTCTCCGAGTCCGACGCGGTCTCGCCGGCGAGGCGCAGGTTCACGAACGCCTGGGAGAGGTCCTTGCCGAACTCGAGCCAGGACCGGTAGCGCTCCGCCGGGTCCTTGCGCAGCGCCTTCATGACGATCTCGTCCAGCAGCGGCGGCAGGTCCGGGCGCAGCGTGATCGGCGACACCGGCACCGTATTGAGGATCGCGTACGTCAGCGCCGCTTGCGTGGAGACCTCGAACGGCAGCCGCCCGGTAAGCAGGCGGTACATGACGACGCCGAGGGAATAGATGTCGGTCTGCTGGTTGAGCGTCTCCATGCGCACCTGCTCGGGCGACATGTAGGCCGGCGAGCCGATGCCGGTGATCTGCGTGCTCTCCAGGCCGTGGCGCTGCTGGAACGAGGCGCCGAAGTCGCCCACCTTGGTCTCGCCGCCCGCCGACAGCATGATGTTGCCGGGCTTGATGTCGCGGTGGATGACCCCGTGCTGGAACGCGTATTCGAGCGCGCGGATGCACTTGAAGACGATCTCGACCACCTTGTTGAGCGGCAGCAGCGAGGAGACGTCCGAGTGGGCCTCGAGGGTCGTGCCCGGCACGTACTCCATGACCAGGTAGCTGTGGTCGGGCTCGGCGACGGCGTCGTAGATGTCGACGATGTGGGGATGGTTCAGCTTGCCCGCGAGCGAAGCTTCCGCGAGGAACGCCTTGTGCATCATGCGCTCGGTCTGCGGATCCACCTGCGCGTCGAACAGGAACACCTTGACGGCGACGTCGCGCTCGGCGAACGGGTCGCGCGCGAGGTAGACGCGGCTGGTGGCGCCGCTGCCGATCTCGCGGATGACCGGATACTTGCCGATGTGCTCCTGCAGCTCGAACTTCATGGTTGCGGACCGCCTCCCCGTTGCGACAGCGCCCCGCGCACGCGCGCGACCGCGTTAGTGGATCCGCAGTTCCTGAGTCACCGACGGCGTGGGCACGCCGACGAAGGTCAGGATGTGCTGCAGGAGCTCGCTCTCCTGATACGGCTTGCCGAGGAAGGCATTCACGCCCAGCTGCGCGGCCTGGTTGCGGTGCTTGTCGGCCGTGCGCGATGAAATCATGATGATCGGGACGCCCGCGGTGCGGGGATCGCCGCGCACGTTCTTCGTCAGGTCGAAGCCGTCCATGCGCGGCATCTCGATATCGACCAGCATCACCGCCGGGATCGAATCCTTGAGCTGCTGCAGCGCGTCCACGCCGTCCTTGGCGGTGAGCACCTGGTAGCCCTCGCGCTCGAGCAGGCGGCTCGTGATCTTGCGCACCGTGAGCGAATCGTCGACCACCATGACGATGGGCGCCGCGGATTTGAGCTCGGGCTCGACCGCCGCCGCGGCCTTCGGCGCCAGCGTCGCCTTGGCGGCCGGCGCGACGCGCGCGCGCTGCGCGAGCTGCACCGGGTTGGCGATCAGCACGATGCTGCCGTCGGCAAGCACGGTCGCCCCGGCCACGCCGGGCACGCGCGCGAGCTGCGGGTTCACGGTCTTGACCACGATTTCCTGGTTGCCGATCAGCTCATCGACGTGCAGCGCGATGCGCTGGATACCGCTGCGCAGCAGCAGCACCGAGTTGTAGGGCTGGATTTCGGTCGCGCCGGCGACGCCGAGCAGCTGCTGCAGGTAGTACAGCGGGTAGGAGCGATCCTGCAGCTCGATCACCCGCGTGTCGTAGAGCGAGGCCATGGCGTCGGCTTTCAGGCGCAGCACGTTCTCGACCATCGCCGCGGAGATCGCGAGGAGCGCCGAGCCCGCGCGCACCATCACGACCTGCGTCACGGCGAGCGTGAGCGGCAGGTAGATCGCGAAGGTGGTTCCCTTGCCGCGCGTGGACGCGATGTCCACGCGCCCGCCGATGGAGGTGATCTCGCTGCGCACCACGTCCATGCCGACGCCGCGGCCGGCGAGCTCGGTGACCGCGTCCGCCGTCGACAGGCCGGAGGCGAAGATGAGCTGCATCTTGTCGGCGTCGCTCACGGGCTCGTGCGGCTGCAGGATGCCGCGCTCCACCGCCTTGCGGTAGAGCTTGTCGAGATCCAGGCCCGCGCCGTCGTCGCTCAGGATGAGCGCGATTTCATTGCTCTCCTGCTTGAGGGTGATGGCGATGCGCCCGCTCTCGGGCTTTCCGGCCGCGATCCTCGCCGCGGGCGTCTCGAGGCCGTGGGCCAGGGCGTTGCGCAGCATGTGCTCGAGCGGCGCGCCGATCTTCTCCAGCACGCTGCGGTCGAGCTCCACCTGGCTGCCTTCGATCTCGAGCTCGGCTTTCTTCTCCACTTCCCTCGCGGTCTGGCGCACCACGCGGTAGAGGCGCTCGTTCAGGTTGGAGAACGGCACCGCGCGCATGCGCATCAGCTCCTGCTGCACGTCGCGGCTGGTGCGCGCCTGCTGCTGCAGCGCGGCCTCGGTGTCGCCGAGGTTCTTCAGGAGCGTCTGCTGGATCGCCGTCACGTCGTGCAAGCTCTCGGCCATGCCTCGCGTCAGCTCCTGCAGGCGCGTATAGCGGTCGAACTCCAGCGGGTCGAAATCGCCCTTGCGAACCTCGATCTCCGACTTGCGCGACTGCATCTGGCTGTCGGCCTGGACCTCGACCTCGCGCAGCTGGCTGCGAAGGCGCCCCACGCTCTCCGTCAGGTCGCCGAGCGACTGCTTCACGGTACGAAGCTCGGCCTCGATCCGGGAACGGGCGATGGCGACCTCGCCCGCCTCGTTGATGAGGTGGTCCAGCGTGTCGGCGTTGATCCGCAGCATCGCCGCCGGGTTCGGCAGCGGCGCCTCGGCGCGCTGCGCCGGCGCCGCCTGGACCGTCGTTTTTTCGAACGCTTCCTCCGCGGCGGAGGCCGCCGCGGGCTCCGCCTCCGCGCCGGACGGTCCCGCCTGCATGCGCTCGAGATCGAGGCTCAGGCGGTCCATCTTTTCTTCCAGCTCGGCGAACAGCTCCGGCGGGAACTCGCTCTTCTCGAGCGCCGCCTCCATCCGGCTTTCCATGATGTGGGTCAGCTCGCCCAGCCGGATCGCGCCGGCCATGCGGGCGCTGCCCTTCAGCGTGTGCAGGCCGCGCTGCAGCGACTGCACCACGTTCATGTCGTTCGGCTTCGCCTTCCAGTCGCGGATGTCGCTGCCGATCTGCGGCAGCAGCTCCTGCGCCTCTTCCAGGAAGATCGGCAGCAGCTGCTGGTCGATGTCGTCGTGCATCTTGCGCAGCTCTCGGCCCGAGGGCTGCGCCGCGGGCTCGGCGGGCCCGGTCCCGGCCGCAGTCCCGGTGACCGACGGCTCGACGGCCTGCGGGCGCTCGGCGGGCGCGGCGGCGCTGGGAAGGCTGAGATCGAGGTCGATCGAGCTCAGGTCGAGCGCCATGCTGTCCTGCTTCGTCTCCGGCTGCGCCGCCTGCAGGCGCCGCGTGAGCTCCTGCAGCGCCCGGGTCTCGTCTTGCGCGTTCCCGGGCTCCTGCCGCCGCGAGACGGCTTCGATCATCTGCGCGAGGGTGGCGACGGCGGCCTGCGCATGGGCCGCGTCGGCGGGATCGGTCACCTGCCGCGCGAACGGAATCCACTGCTCTACCGCGGACGCGAGCTCGGCGATCCCGGCGAAGCCGGCGGTGCCGGAGCTGCTCGCCAGGGTATGGGCGGCGCGCAGGAATTCATGCGGCGGCTCGGACGCCGGCGATTCGGCCCAGCGCTTGCACTGGTCCTCGAGCGTGGCGATGTGGCCTTGCGCCTCGTTGAGGTAGATCTCGTACATGCTGCGGCCCAGGCGCACGTCGCCGATGGAGACTTCCTCGATATCGGGCGGCGGCGGCTCGGTCACCTCGCCGAGCTTGAGCTTGCGGGCGAACGCGACGATTTGCGCGCCGTCGATCTCGCCCTTGAGGCTGCCGGCGCGCAGCTGCTCGACCCAGACGGCGAACGCCGCGCTCGCGCGCGTGATGAGATCGAGAAGCGATGCATTCGCCGGCCGCTGCTGCTCGAGCCAGCGGTTCATGACCTGCTCGATCTCCCAGGCCACTTCGCCGAGGTCCATCAGGCCGACCATGCGGCCGCTGCCCTTCAGCGTGTGGAAACCGCGCCGGATCGTGGTGAGGGCCTCGCGGCTCTGCGGCTGCTTGCAGTCGGGCAGGGCGGCGTTGATGGTGGCGAGCACCTCGACCGCCTCGTCCAGGTAGATCTCGAGGAGCTCCTGGTTGACCGGCGGCCGCGAGGGCTCGTCGTCCGCGGCCGCCGCGGGCTGCGTGTGGTCGGGCGAGCTGCCGGCGCCCGCGGCGTCGGGCGCCGGGCCCTGGTCGAGCACGACGTCCGGGACGATCGTCGTCTGCTCGAGCGATTCGGCCGCCGCGCCGCGCTGCTCGTAGCGCCGGAAGAAGAGCGAGATCGCCTGCCCGGCCGGCTCGCCGCCGCGCAGGCACGGATCGAGGTAGAAGCCGAGGCTCGAGAGGCCTTCGGCGATCCAGTCCATTTCCTGCGCGGCCTGCGGATGGTCGGCGGCGGCGAGCACCGCGCTCATCGTTTCGCAGATCGTCAGCACTTCGGCCGGCCTCTCCATGCCGAGCACCACCAGGGCGCCGTGGATCTGGCGCAGGTACGGCTCGATGGCGGTCAGGGTGTCGCGCTTGGAGGAGTCGCGCGCGAACGCGTCGAGCACCTGTTCGACGTGCTGCAGGTTGGCGAGGATCTCCTTGGCGACCTGCGCGCGCAACTGCATGGCGCCGATCTGCTGGCTGAGATCGGCGCGCAGCCCGGCGGGCACCTGCCCGGAGGACTTGCCCTTGGCGGCGTCGAGCAGCCAGCCGCCCATGATCACGATCTGCTGCTCGAGGTCGTCGGCCGGGGTGGTGAAGTTCTCGATCACGCTCTCCACCAGCAGGAAGGCGGAGGCCATCTCGATCACCATGAACTGGTTCTGCTGCGGATGCGGATCGGGCAGGCGCGTGCACACCAGGGCGATCGCGTCGAGCAGCTTGGCGAGCTGGGCGTTGCCGAGCTCGGAGGCCTTGCTCTTGAACGAGGCGACCAGCTCGCGGAAGCGGCCGACGCTCTTCGGCTCGCCGCCCACGTACTGGAGCCAGACGCTCTTCAGCGCCTCCAGGCGCGAGCGCACGTCGCTCAGCGCCGGCTGCAGCCAGTCCATGTCGTATTCCATCGCGCCCGGCGCCTCGGCCGGCGGGAACAGGCCGTCGAGGCCGTAGAGCTGCTTGATGTCCTTGATGCGCTGCGTGGCCGGCTTCGCCTTGGCGATCGCGTACAGAACTTCGCGCAGCAGCGTCTCGTTGCCCTTGTGGGTTCCCGCCCCGAGATCGCGCATCTGGATGTCGATCTTGTTGCACAGCGGCTTCGCAGCCGCCACCCAATCGGCCTCGGGCGCGTTCTGGAAGCCCTCGATCAGGCCGACGCTCGCCCACCACATCGCGCGCGGCTCCGGGAGCTGGCCGGCGATCTGGTGCAGCGCATCGAGCGCGAGGCGCATCTCTTCGAGGCCGGCGGGCTGGTTGCGGATCCAGCCGAGCAGGCCGCGCTGGAAGCGCGCGCGCTGGCCGAGGAGATAGGGGCCGAGCTCGCCCTTCGGCAGCTCCTTTTGCGCCGGGTGCGAGGGCGGCACGCCGATCGGCTCCGGGAAGAAGAGGTCCTTCTCGGAGCCGTCCGTCTTGCCCTGCAATGCGGTGAGGTCGCGATACGCCGGGAACAGCCGCAACGGCACGTTCGCCTTGCCGTGCGCGAGGTCGTCGACGAACTGCTTCAGCGCGAGCACGGCGCGATCGATGACGCTCATCGCCGAGATGCGCGCGGCGGTCGCCCGGCCGTCGGTCGCGCTTGCGCTGTTCAGCCCGGTGAAGCTGCTTTCGATCGCCTCGCAGAAGCGCGTCGCGCCCGAGAGCCCGACCATCCGCAGCGCCCCGCTCACCTGGTGCAGGTGCTCGGGACAGACTTTCAGCGCCGTATCGTCCTCGGGCCCGGCCGTGAACTTGGCGATCTTGTCCCGGACCAGGTTGAGCGCCTGGTCGACCTCGGTATTGATCCAGGACAGCAGCGTCGTGTCGGCCATGGCCATGGGCGGGCTTGGAGCTCTCTCGCGTTCCGGTTCAGACCAGCTTGAAGCCCGACACCGAGCTCTTCAGCCCGTCGGCAAGCGTGGTCAGCTTCGCCGCGGAGGCCGCGGTCTGCTTGGTGCCCTCCGTCGTGAGCTGGGTGATCGCGAGAATCGCCTTCATGTTGGCCGCCACTTTGGTGGCGGAGTCGGCCTGCTGCTGGGTCGCGTTCGAGATCCCTCCGATCAGCTCGGCGAGGCGGTTCGACACCTGGCCGATCTCGCGCAGCGCCTGGTCGGCCTCGTCCGCGGTCTTGGTTCCCTGCACCACGCCCTGCGTGCTGCGCTCCATGGCCTCGACCGCGTCCTGCGTGTCGCGCTGAATCGACTTCACGATCGCGCTGATGTGCTTCGTCGCCTCGGCGGAGCGCTCGGCGAGGCGCTGCACTTCCTCGGCGACGACCGTGAATCCGCGTCCCGCTTCGCCCGCCGACGCGGCCTGGATGGCGGCGTTCAGCGCGAGCACGTTGGTCTGCTCGGTAATGTCCGAGATCAGCTGCACGATCTCGCCGATCTCCTGCGAGCTCTCGCCCAGCCGCTTGATGCGCTTGGAGGTCTCCTGGATCTGCTCGCGAATGTCGTTCATGCCGCGGATCGCGTTCTGCACCGCGGTCGCGCCCTTTTCCGCGGCGTGCAGCGAGGTCTCCGCGACCTTCGCCGAGTCGCCGGCGTTCTTGGACACGTCGGTCATCGCCTGCGTCATCGCCGCCACCGCGCGGCCGGTTCCCTGAATCTCGACCGACTGCTTCTGCGCCGCCTGGAGGAGCTGGCCGGTCACGGCCTGCGCCTGCTGGGTCGCGGCGGTCACTTCGGTCGCCGCCGAGGTGATGCCCGTCACCAGTCGCCGCAGCTCATCGATGGTGTAGTTGATCGAGTCCGCGATCGCGCCGGTCACCTCTTCGGTCACCTTCGCCCGCACCGTCAGGTCGCCGTTCGCGAGGTTGCCGATCTCGTCGAGCAGGCGAAGAATGGCCTCCTGGTTGGAGCGGCTCTGCCGCTCGCTCTCCTCCGCCCGGCGCCGGCTGTCGTCGAGGTACACCTTGCCGATCAGCAGCAGCACGATGAACGCCATGATCGAGATCGCGCCCAGGGCGGCGAAGTTGTACTTGCGCTTCTCGAGCTCGTCCTGGTAGGCCTCCTCCAGCTTCTCCGAGGCGACGAGCAGCGACTCGCTGTCGTTGAACAGGTCCCGGGTGGCGCGCTTCGCGTTCACCAGGCGCTGCATGTTGCCCAGGATCTCGCTCACCGCGCGCTGGTACTCGCGGAAGCCCACCTCGAGCTCGCCGAGCTTGCCCTTCATCTCGGCGTCGGTGACCGCGGCGATGCGCATCGCGTCGTTGCCCTTCAGCAATCCCTGGAGCGTGTCGCGGAAGGTGTTCGTGTCCTTGCCGAGCAGGAAGGCGACTTCCGGGTCGACGACGTCGCCCGCCAGCATGGTGTTGGCGTTCTTCGCCATCCGCTGGGTCATCATCACGAGCTGCCCGGTCACGGCGTTCTGCCGCGTCGAGCCGCCGGCCTGCACGCTGAGGGCGGCGATCTCGTCCGCGAGCTCGAGCAGCGTCGGGTTGTTGGCGTTGATCGAGCGCACCGCTTCGCCGAGCGCCACGAGGTTGCGCTCTTCCGCCACGACCAGCGAGGCGTTGCGCTCGGTTTTTCTCCACTCCGCGTCCAGCGCGTCGAGCGCCGGGCGCGCCGCGCCCGAGGTGGGGGGAAGGTCGACGCCGCCGGCCGCGAGGCCGCCGCCGGAGAGCAGCTTCATCGAGGCGTCGAACTCGTTGCGGCTCTGGCGCAGCTGCTTGAAGGCCTCCTTGTTACCCTGCGAAGCCTGCTGCGCGGCCTTTGCGAGGCGCTGCGAGAGCATGCGGATCTTTCCGACCGTCGCGATGTAGACCGTGGCGAAGGTTCCCTGGCGCGCGTCGACCGCCACGATGGCGGCGTCCGCGAGCAGGAACACCACCAGCGCGGTGGTGAGGATCTGCAGCTGCGCGCCCGTGCGCAACGCGCCGAGGACCGGCAGCGGGCGCGACATGAAGCCGCCGCGCGACGAGGCCGCCGGCTTGGGCGCGGGCGCCTCCGCCGGGGCCGCGCCGCGGCCGAAGAGTTTGAGTGCACCTAGTTTTATTGCCATGATCGCTCCCTCGCCTTTGCACTTGTCTACCGCATGAACTTGCCGTCGCGGGCGATGATCGTCAGGTCGACGAACTTCGATCCCGCGTGATTCGTGGGTGAATAGCCGACGTAAAACCCGCCGATATCCACGTCCTGCATTTTTTCCATCGCGTCGATGAACTTCTCGCGCGTCACGTCCTTGCCGGTGCGCCGCAGCCCTTCGACGAACACCTTGGCGACGAGAAAGCCCTCCATCGCGCCGAAGTTGTAGTCCTTGTTGCCGGCCTTCGCCGAGAGCTGCTGGTACTCCTTCACCACCGGCACCGAGGTGGCCCACGGGAACGGCACCACCTGCGAGATGCCTACGCCGACGCCGTCCTTGCCGAGCGCGTTGGCGAGCGACACGCTGCCCACGAAGGACACGTTGTAGAACTGCGCGGCGCTGCCGGCCTGCTTCATCTGCCGGATGAACTCCGCGCACGAGGTATAGGCGCTGATCATGACGATCGCGTCGGGCTGCGCCGCGTTGAGGGTCTTGACCGCGCCCTCGACCTTCACCGTGTTGCGCTCGACCGTGCCCACCGCGGAGATCTTCAGCCCCCGCTTCGCCATCGCGATCTCGACGCCCTTCAGGCCCGCCTGGCCGTAGGCGTCGTCCTGGTAGAACACGGCGATGGTCTTGCCCCCGGTGGACAGGACCTGCTCGACGATCTTGTCGGTCTCGTCGTAGTAGCTCGCGCGAACGTGGAAGATGTAGCGGTTGAACGGCGTGCGCAGGGATTCCGCGCCGGTGAAAGGCCCGATGAACGGCACCTTGGCCTCGGTGAACACCGGGATGGCGGGCACGCTGGTAGGCGTGCCGACGTAGCCGATCAGCGCGAAGACCTTGTCCTGCTCGATCAGCTTTTTGGTGTTGGGCACCGTGCGCGCCGGCTCGTAGCCGTCGTCGAGCGTGATCAGCTCGATCTTGCGGCCGTTCACGCCCTTCTGGTTGACGTAGTCGAGGTAGGCCTGGATGCCGTTGCGCATCTGGATGCCGAGCTGCGCCGCGGGACCGGTCAGCGCGACGGACTGGCCGAGCAGCACCTTGTCGTTGGTGACGCCGACTTCGGCGCGGACCGCCGTGGACGCGAGCAGCGCAAGCGCCAGCGCTCGAGTCGCGTTACGAAGCATTCGCGTGCGGGCTTCTCTCATTGCGCCACCTCCAGGAAATCCTGCTGCTGCACGAGCTGCGGCACGTCGAGCTCCTGCCAGATGCGGCCTTCCTGGTCCACGAACTCGCCCTTCACCCACGAGGCCTGCGAGCTCTTCGGACGTGCCTTGAGCTGGGTCGGGTTGCGCAGGCCGAGCGAGCGGTCGACCAGCAGCGCGCTTCCCATGCGGAAGCGATCGCCGATCAGCAGCAGGCGCGACTCCACGGCGACGTTCACCGGCGTGGCGCCGAGAAACGCGGGGAAGTCGACCACGCTGAACAGGTTGCCGCGGATATTCGTCACCCCCTTGAACCAGGGCTTGGTCAGCGGCACCGCGGTGATCGGCGGCACCGGGATCACCTCGCCCGCGTCGCCGAGGTCCACCAGCCAGCCCTGCTCGCCGACCTGCAGCGCGAGCATGGACACGTTCGTGCTGCCCTCGGCCGCGCGCAGGCGCTCGGCGAGGTCGCGCTGGTAATCCCGCAGCGAAAGCTTCTCGGCCATCTTGTCGAGTCCGTCTTTCCTTAACCGAGCGCCGAGATCTTCTTCAGCAGCTCCGCGCCGTTCACCGGCTTGGTCACGTAGTCCTTGGCGCCCTGGCGCATGCCCCAGACCTTGTCGGTCTCCTGGCTCTTGCTCGTGCAGATGATCACCGGGATGTGCTTGGTCGCCTCGTCCTTGCTCAGCTCGCGCGTCGCCTGGTAGCCGTTGTGGCCCGGCAGCACGACGTCCATGAGCACGAGATCGGGCTTGGTCTGCTTCGCCTTGGAGATCCCTTCCTCCGCGCTGGCCGCGGTGGAGACGGAGTAGCCGCCTTTCGCGAGGATGTCCTGCAGGTGCTGGCGGTCGGTGGGAGAGTCGTCTACGACGAGAACGTTCTTGATAGGCATGGCATGGATCCTTTCTGCGTTAAGACCTGGCGTGTTCCTTCACCGCCTCGAGCAAGGCTTCCTTGGTGAAGGGTTTGGTTAGATAGCGGTCGGAGCCGGCGAGGCGGCCGCGCGCGCGGTCGAATACGCCGTCCTTGCTGGAGAGCATGATCACTGGGGTCGACTTGAGAACCGGGTTCTGCTTGATGAGCGCGCAGGTCTGGTAGCCGTCGAGCCGCGGCATCATGATGTCGACGAAGATGACCTGCGGCTCGTGGTCGCTGATTTTCGCGAGCGCGTCGAAGCCGTCCTCGGCGAGGATCACTTCGTAGCCGGCCTGACGCAGGAACATCTCCGCGCTGCGGCGGATCGTATTGCTGTCGTCGATGACGAGGACCTTTACGCGGCCCGCAGCTTCGCTCACTCCCGGCGCCTCCCGTTAATTTCTTCGTTCGCTGCTCGCTGTCCCTGCTCTTCATCCAACGATGCTGGATTCAGCGTGTTGCGGCTTCATCGCATTCCGGCTGGCGGAATATTTCAGAAGCTAAGAAAACGTTTTATTGTCTGACCTTTAGTGCGAGTTTCTAATGTGGAATGATACTGGCACGCGGGCATATTTCAAAGCCCAACGCGGCGATTAAATACCGCTTTGGGCGCCCCGGGGCCGGCCCTTGACATCATTTTGCGAGTCGCTGCGACGCAGCAGGAATGGCCGCCCCCCGGGAATCAAGGATTCCGCACAGGTTTCGGGCGCGCGAGCGCGCTTTCCGAGCACTTTTTACATAGTCAACGGCGCTTTTACAGCGCCGGCGGAACCGGCCGTCAGCGCGGCGGCGGGCGCTTGTTTATGAAGGCGTCCATCCCGGCGCGCCCTTCTTCGCCCGCGAAGCTGGACGAAATCGCCTTGGAGGCGAGCTCGTAGGCCTGGTCGACGCCCAGATCCATCTGCTTGTAGAAGGCGCGCTTGCCTGCCGCGACGGTTTCGGGCGGCTTCTCGCAGATCTGCAACGCGAGCTTTCGCGTTTCCGCCTCGAGGCCGGCCGCCGGAACCACGCGGTTCACGAGTCCCCACTCGAGCGCCTTGCGCGCATCGACCAGATCGCCGGTGAGCAGCATCTCCATCGCGCGCTTGCGCAGCAGGTTGCGCCCGACCGCGACGCCGGGCGTCGAGCAGAAGAAGCCCCAGCTCACGCCGGGCGTGGTGAACTTCGCCGCTTCCGAGGCGACGGCGAGATCGCACTGCGCCACCAGCTGGCAGCCCGCCGCCGCCGCCGCGCCTTGCACGCGCGCGATGACCGGCTGCGGCAGCGCGCTGATCGTCTGCATCATCCGGCTGCACTGCGCGAACAGCGCCTCGATGCGCGCCTGCCCGCCGAGCGCCTGGATCTCTTTCAGGTCGTGGCCGGCGCAGAACCCCTTGCCGGCCGCGGCGAGGATCACGACGCGAATGTTCCTGTCGCTGTTCAACGAATCGAATGCCTCCTGCAAAGACGAAAGCATTTCGGTGGTCAGGAGATTCATCTGCGCCGGCCGGTTCAGCGTCAGCGTGCAGATGCCGTCGCGGTCTTCGCGCAGCAGGGGCGCTTCGTCGGCTTTCGGGTTCGCGCTCATGTGTCGATGGCCGAGGCCGATTTGGCCTTCTCGCGCAGCATGAACTTCTGGATCTTGCCCGTCGAGGTCTTCGGCAGCTCGCCGAACACCACGGCGCGCGGCGCCTTGAACTTCGCCATCTGCCCGCGGCAGAAGTCGATGATCTCCTTCTCGCTCGTCGTGGAATCTTTCTTCAGCTCTATGAAGGCGCAGGGCGTCTCGCCCCACTTCTCGTCGGGCATCGCCACCACCGCCGCGGCGAGCACCGCCGGGTGGCGGTACAGGACATCCTCGACCTCGAGCGAGGAGATGTTCTCCCCGCCCGAGATGATCACGTCCTTCGAGCGGTCCTTGATCTTGACGTAGCCGTCGGGGTGCATCACCGCGAGGTCGCCCGAGTGGAACCAGCCGCCGCGGAACGCCTCGGCGGTCGCCTTCGGGTTCTTCAGGTAGCCCTTCATCGTGATGTTGCCGCGGAACAGGATCTCGCCCATGGTCTGGCCGTCGGCCGGAACCGGCTGCAGCGTCTCGGGATCGGCGACCGTGAGCCCCTCCTCCATCAGGTAGCGAACGCCCTGGCGGCTGTTCAGGCGCGCGCGCTCGCCGATGTCGAGCGCGTTCCACTGCTCGTGCTTCGCGCACACCGTCGCCGGGCCGTACACCTCGGTAAGGCCGTAGACGTGGGTGATGTCGAAGCCCATCCGTTCCATGCCCTCGATCATCGCCGCGGGCGGCGCCGCGGCGGCCACCATGCCGCGGACCTTGTGGTCGATGCCCTTCTTCATCTCGTCGGGCGCATTGATCAGCGTGGAGTGGACGATCGGCGCGCCGCAGTAGTGGGTGACCTTGTGCTTCCTTATCAGATCGAAGATCGCCGCGGCCTCGACCTTGCGCAGGCACACGTTCGTGCCGGCGTTCGCCGCCATGGACCAGGGAAAGGTCCAGCCGTTGCAATGGAACATCGGCAGCGTCCACAGGTAGACCGAGTGCTGCGGCATGCTCCAGGTGACGATGTTGCACAAGGCGTTGAGATAGGCGCCGCGGTGGTGGTAGACCACCCCCTTCGGGTCGCCGGTCGTGCCGGAGGTGTAGTTGAGCGCGATCGCCTCCCACTCGTCCGCCGGCCAGCGCCACGCATAGGCCGGATCGCCGCCCGCGAGCAATTCCTCGTAGCTCGTCTTGCCGAGCCGCTCGCCCGGGCCGGAATACTCAGGATCGTCGACATCGACGACCTCGATCCCTCTCTTCAGGCGCGATAAGGCCTGCTTGATGACCGGGGAGAACTCCCGGTCGGTGAGAATCAGCTTCGCCTCGCCGTGCTCCAGCATGAAGGCGATCGCCTCCGCGTCGAGGCGCGTATTGAGCGCGTTCAGCACCGCGCCGCACATCGGCACGCCGAAGTGCGCCTCGTACATCGCGGGGATGTTGGGCAGCATCGCGGCGACCGTGTCGCCGGGGCCGATGCCGCGCGCGGCGAGCGCCGAGGCGAGGCGTCGCGTCCGTGCGTAGGTCTGCGCCCAGGTGTACCGCGCGGCGCCATGGATGACCGAGACGCGCTCCGGATACACATGGGCGGCGCGCTCGATGAACGAAAGCGGGGTGAGCGGCACGTAATTTGCCGCGCATTTGTCGAGGTCTCGCTCGAAAAGGTTCCCCGCCATGGTCCAAGTATAGCCGCCCGGCGATAGACGATTCACGGGCTAACCCCTCCAATCGGCCGTATGGAAAAAATCGCCCGGCAGTCCCGCCTTCTGAATGCGCTCGGCGCGCTGGCGACGCGCACATCGAGGCTCGCCACGCGCAAGACGACCCTCGAAGTCGCCGCCGTCATCGTGACATCGCTCCTCGCCGTGATAGCGGCCGCCCGGTTCGTCGTCGCCCCGCCGGTCTGGCTCGCGCCGGGCCTGGCGCTCGCCGCCCTCGGCGTCGCCCTCATGTGCGCGAACAAGCTGAAGCTGCTCGAATTCCTGCCCGAAGTGCTGGCCGGCGACGTGATCGTGCCGCGGCCGGGCCGGCTCGGCGGCGACCTGAAGCTGCTGCTGCCGCTGCAATTCGTCAACGGCGGCACCGCCGGGGGGGTGATCCAGTGGGTCGCGCTGCGGCTCACGGTGGACGGCGACATCGGCCGGTCCGTCCTCTTCACCCCGGTGGCCGAGGTCGACATGCAGCGCTTCCTCCAGGCGAAGCGTCGCCTCGACGAGCAGAACACCCTGGAGCCCTTCACCGCCTTCGCGCTCGAAGGGAAGCGCTCCGCCGCCAAGTTCGTGCTCTTCGACCTGGCCGAGAAGGCGCGCGGCGAGCCGCTGCGCCTGCGTCCCGGGCGCTACCAGTTCGAGCTGTTCCTGAAATCGAGCGCCGCGCGCTCGCCGCAGCTCGAGGCGCGCTTCGAGCACACAATCGCGCTGAAGCAGGTCGAGGAGCTCTCGAACGACGCGTCGGTCTATCTCATCGACTACCAGATGACGCTTCCCGGCGTGCGGCGCCAGGTCGCCGGCGCCGAGTGGCTGCCGCGCGCGCCGGGACTGTCCTAGCCCGCGACGAGCTTGCGCCAGAGGCTGGGGCCTTTGGCGTCCTTCTCCATGGCATCGAGGTATTTCTCGTGCACCGCCACCTCGTCGGGCATCGCGCGCACCACGATCAGGCTCGAGACATCCAGGTTCAGGGCCGCGAGCGCGGCCGCAGCCGCGGCCGGAGTCTCGAGCTCCATCACCAGGCTCTCCTGGCCGCGAGTCATGGCCAGGAAGCATTCGGCGAGCAGCCGGGCGTCGAGCAGCGCGCCGTGGAGCGTCCGGTTCGAGTTATCGATCAGGTAGCGCTCGCACAGCGCGTCGAGGGAGTTTTTCTTCCCCGGATGCAGCTCGCGCGCGAAGGCCAGGGTGTCGGTGATCTTCGCCACGTGATCGGCGAGCCGCCCCGCCTTCACGCGCTTCAATTCCATGTCGAGGAACTCGACGTCGAAGTCGGCGTTGTGGATGATCAGCTCGGCGCCGCGGATGTGCTCGAGGAAGCCCGCGGCGATCTCGGCGAAGCGCGGCTTGTCGGCGAGGAACTCGCGCGTTATGCCGTGCACGCTCGCCGCGCCTTCCTCGATGTCGCGGTCGGGGTTGATGTAGGCGTGGAAGTGGCGCTCGGTGATGCGCCGGCTGAGGATCTCGACGCAGCCGATCTCGATGATCCGGTCGCCGAGCTTGGCGTTGAGGCCCGTGGTCTCGGTATCCAGAACAATTTGCCGCGTCATGGCTTCGGCCCGACGAGGAATTCCCCGTCAGCGGGTATTCCTCTATTCGCCAGCTGGTCGGCCCTTTCGTTCTCCAGGTGGCCGGCGTGGCCCTTCACCCAGTGCCATTCGATGTCGTGCAGCGCCGCGAGCTCGTCCAGGCGCGTCCACAGGTCGGCGTTCTTCACCGGCTTCTTGTCGGCGGTGCGCCAGCCGTTGCGCTTCCAGCCGCGCAGCCACTCGGAGATGCCTTTCTGCACGTACTGCGAGTCCGTGTACACGCGCGCGCGGCTCGGCCGCTTCAGCGCCTCGAGCGCTCGGATCACGGCGGTCATCTCCATCCGGTTGTTGGTCGTGCCGGCCTCGCCGCCCCAGAGCTCTTTTTCCCTGCCGTCGGCGCGCAGGATCGCTCCCCAGCCGCCGGGCCCGGGATTTCCCCGGCAGGCGCCGTCGGTGAAAATGTCGACGACCGTCTCGGCAGCGCCCGCCTTACTCATGGCGCTCCTTAGCGGCATGGCCGTTCGATTTCTGCGGCACCGTCGCGAGCGCGCGCCGGCGCGCCCGCTCCTTGCGCCACGCCGGCGTCACGATGCGCATGCCGTGCACGCGCTTCACCGCGCGCACCACGTAGATCCCTCCGGCTATGGGCCACCAGCGGGCCCCTGCTTTTTCCATGAACTGGAAGCGATCGAGCCAGCGCCGGTCCCGGAAGGGCGGCGCATAGCAGCCGAACTTGCCGCCGTTCAGCTCGAAGCCGAGCACGCGCAGCCAGTCCCGCAGCCTGAGCAGGCTGATGAACTTCGCGTCCCAGGGCGCTTCCTTCTTCTCGAAGGAGAAGGCCTGCCTGAGCCGGAAGAGCGACGCCGTGTTGAAGCCCGAGATGACCACGTGTCCCTCGGGCATCAGGACACGCTCGGCCTCGCGAAGGACATCGTGCGGGTTGTGGTGGCCTTCTAGGACATGCGGCAGCACCACCAGATCGACGCTCTGGCTGGCGAGGGGCAGCTGCAGAGGATCGGCGGCGAGCGCCGCGCCGGGTTCCAGGGCGAGCGAAAAGCGGTACGGGATGCGATTTTGTCGCAGGAAATCGACGTGGGGTAGGCCGATCTGTACTGCCCGGAACCCGAACACATCCTCAACAGCGCTGTCAAACTGGGCGAGCTCCCAGTCCAGGACGTACGCCCCCTGGGGCGTGGACAGCCACCCGGAAAGCGATGAGCGAGCGCCGTTATACTTCTGCGCCCCGTTTTGCACGAAGGATTGCCGGTTCATGTCCGCTGACGTTGTGCCACAAATCGTCCCGATAAGCGCATTCAAGGACAACTATGTCTGGACGCTACGCTCCGCGCGCAACGCGGTGGTGGTGGATCCCGGCGAGGCGCGGCCGGTGCTCGAGTATCTCGCGCGCGAGAAGCTGCAGCTCGTCGCGATCCTCGCCACGCACCATCATGCCGACCATGTCGGCGGAATCGCGGAGCTGCTGGAGAAATTTCCGGTCCCCGTCTACGGTCCGCGAGGCGAGCCGATTCCGACGCTCACCCATCCGGTCGCCGGAGGCGACGAGGTGAGCATTCCCGGGCTCGGCGTCTCTTTCTCGGTGCTGGATATCCCAGGCCATACGCGCGCGCACATCGCCTATTATGGGGCAGGCGCGCTTTTCTGTGGCGACACGCTGTTCGCCTGCGGCTGCGGACGGCTCTTCGAAGGCACCGCCGAGCAGATGTACGCGTCGCTGCAGAAGCTGCAAGCCCTGCCCGACGACACGAAGGTCTATTGCGGCCACGAATACACGCTCGCGAACATCGGCTTCGCGAAGACGGTGGAGCCGCAGAACGCCGCGCTGCGGCTGCGCGAGAGCCGCGACCGGAAATTGCGCGACGCCGGCAAGCCGACGCTGCCGAGCACGCTCGGCGAGGAGAAGGCCACCAATCCCTTTTTGCGCTGCCGCGAGCCGGCGGTGGTCGATTCTGTCAACAAGTACATGGGCGCGCGCGTTTCTGATCCTGTGCGCGTCTTCGCCGCCATGAGGGAGTGGAAAAACCGCTCTTGAGGATCACCCCGCAACTGCAGAGGATCGCCCCGCAACTTCAGAGGCTCGCCCGGCACCTTTGCGCGCCGATCATCGCCGCCGCGCTGCAGGCCTGCGCCTTCGCGCCGCCCGGGCCGGCGCCCGCCGCCGCGCCGGGCGAAGCGCCGGTCGCGGCCGCGCCGGCAACGCGGGCGGTCCCGGCGGGCGCGCCGCCGGCGCCTTCGTCCGCATCCGCCCCGGCGAAGCCGGCGGCGCCCGCGGCGCCGCCGCCTTTCGACGGCGAGACGCAGGTCATCAAAGACCCGCTGCGCGGCCTCGCCAAGGTCGACCGCACCGTGCCGCCGGACGATCTCTGGGAGCGCATCCGCCGCGGCTTCGGGGTGCAGGACCTCGACAGCGCGCTGGTGCGCCAGCACACGGCGTACTACGCGGCGCGGCCGGAATACCTGCAGCGCGTGTTCGACCGCAGCCGCCTCTACCTCTATCACATCGTCGAGGAGATCGAGAAGCGCGGGCTGCCGACCGAGATCGCGCTGCTGCCGATGGTGGAGAGCGCCTTCAACCCGATGGCCTACTCGCGCGCGCACGCCTCCGGCCTGTGGCAGTTCATTCCGGGCACCGGAAGGCGCTACGAGCTGACGCAGAACTGGTGGTACGACGGCCGGCGCGACATCGTCGACTCGACCGCCGCCGCCCTCGAGTACCTGACGAAGCTCTACGACATGCACGGCGACTGGCAGCTCGCCCTCGCCTCGTACAACTGGGGCGAGAACGCGGTGGCGCGCGCCATCGCCAAGAACCGCGCGGCGAAGAAGCCGACCGACTACTCGCACCTGACGATGCCCGCCGAGACGCGCCACTACATCCCGAAGCTGCAGGCGCTGAAGAACATCATCCGCGACCCGAAGCCCTTCGGCGTCGACCTCGGCCCGCTGCCCAACACGCCCTACTTCATGACCTACGACAAAGTCGTGGACATCGACGTGCAGCTCGCCGCCAAGCTCGCGGAGATGCCGGTCGCGGAGTTCCTCGCGCTCAATCCCGGCTTCAGCCGCCCGCTGATACGCGCCGCGGTCACCCCGCGCCTCGTGCTGCCGGCGGACAAGATCGATGTCTTCCTCGCCAACCTGGAGAAGCACGAGAAGTCGCTGGTGTCCTGGAAGACCTATCATCCGAAGAAGGGCGAGACGCTCGAATCGATCGCCAAGAAGCACGGCATGTCGCTCGCCCAGCTGAAGGAAGTGAACGGCATCTCCGCGCGCACGCGCGCCGTGCCGGACCTGCTGGTGGTCCCGGTCAGCGCGGCGGCGTCGAGCGGCATGCAGAAAATGCCGATCATGTACGCGCCGCCGATCCCGGTTCGCACGCGGCGCATCTTCCATACCGTCAAGTCCGGCGAGAGCTTCGCCTCGATCGCCAAGCGCTACGGCGTCGCGATCGAGGACCTGAAGCGCTGGAATCCCGGCAGCGGCGTCACGCCCGGGAAGAAGCTCGCCGTCGAGGTCCGCGCGCCGACCAGGTCGAAAGGCAAGCCGCGGCCCAAGCCCAAGGGCAAGCCCTACAAGAA
>CAYOVM010000009.1:0-14322 GCA_964407355.1 uncultured Enterobacteriaceae bacterium | reverse complement strand
ACCATCCGGCTGTCCTTCATCACCATCACGCGATGCGCCATGGCGCGCACCACCTCGATGTCGTGCGTCACCAGGATGTAGCTCAGGCCGTACTTGAGCTGGAGCTGGGTGAGCAGCTCCAGGACCTGCTTCTGGATGGTGACGTCGAGCGCGCTGGTGGGCTCGTCCAGCACCACCACCTTCGGATTGACGATCAGGGCGCGCGCGATGGCGATGCGCTGGCGCTGGCCGCCGGAAAATTCGTGAGGATAGCGCCGCAGCAGCGGCTCGGCCTCGCCGCCCTCGGTAAGCCCGACGTCGAGCAGCGCCTGCACGATCCGCTCGCGCCGCGCCGCCGCGTCGAGCTGCGGCTCGTGGATCTCCAGCCCTTCGCCGACGATCTGCTCGATGGTGAGGCGCGGCGAGAGCGACGAGAGGGGATCCTGGAACACGACCTGGATCTGCTGCCGGAGCGCACGCCGCTCCGCCTTGTCCGCGTCGCTCCACCGGCTGCCGCCGATGCTGATCTCGCCCTGCGACTCGAGCAGGCCGAGCACGGCGAGCGCGAGCGTGGTCTTGCCCGAGCCCGACTCGCCGATCACGCCGAGCGTTTCGCCGGCCGCGACGTCGAAATCGACCGCCTGCACCGCGGTGAAATGGCCGCTCTTGAACCAGCCGCGCAGGCCGGGCAGGCGCGTCGGATAGCTCACCCGGAGGCCGCGTACCTGCACGACCTGGCCGTCGCCGGGCCACGAAACGCTCCGCAGCGGCTTGGCGTTCACCAGCTTCTGCGTATACGGATGCTGCGGATGCTCGATCACCTGGACCGTGCGGCCCTGCTCCACCAGCACGCCCTTCTCCATGACGGCGACCCGGTCGGCGAAGCGCCGGACCAGGTTGAGGTCGTGCGTGATGAGGAGCAGCGCCATGCCCGCCTCGGCGCGCAGGCTCTCGAGCAGCTCGAGCACCTGCAGCCGGATGGCGACGTCGAGCGCGGTGGTCGGCTCGTCGGCGATGAGCAGCTTCGGCTTGCAGGCGAGCGCCATGGCGATCATGGCCCGCTGGCGCTGTCCGCCGGAGAGCTGGTGCGGGTAGCTGCGCGCGCGGCGCTCGGGCTCGTCGATGCCGACCCGGCGCATCACCGCGACCGCCTCGGCGAGCGCCTGCGCGCCGCGCAGAGGCGTGTGCAGCTCGATCGACTCGACGATCTGGTCGCCCACCGTGTAGATGGGATTGAGGGCGGTCATCGGCTCCTGGAAGATCACCGCGATGTCGCGCCCGCGCAGCTCGTGCAGCTCGGCCGCGGACATGCCGAGCACCGGCTTGCCTTCGAACCGGATCTCGCCCGTGAGGCGCGCGTCCTCGATCAGGCGCATCGTGGAGAGCGCGGTCACGGTCTTGCCCGACGCCGATTCGCCCACCAGGGCGAATTTCTCGCCCGCTTCGATCGAGAACGACACGCGGTCCACGGCGCGGCGCGAGCCGAAGTGCACGCTGAGCTCGCGTACTTCGAGCAGGCTCACTTGCGCAGCCCCGCTTCGTCGCCTTTCAGGACCTTGCGCGGGTCGAGGGCGTCGCGCAGCGCGTCGCCGATCAGCACGAGGAGCAGCAGCGTGACCACCAGCACGCCGAACGTGAACACCGCGATCCACCACGCATCGAGGTTGTTCTTCGCCTGGTTGAGCAGCTCCCCCAGGCTCGGCGTTCCCGGCGGCACGCCGAGGCCGAGAAAGTCGAGGCTGGTGAGCGCGCCGATGGCGCCCACCATCTCGAACGGCACCAGGGTGACCACCGGCGTGAGGCTGTTCGGCAGGATGTGGCGCCACATGATCTTGCGGTCGCTCTGGCCCAGCGCCCGGGCGGCGCGCACGTAGTCGAGCGTGCGGTTCTTCAGGAATTCCGCGCGCACGTAGGCCGCGATCGCGAGCCAGCTGAAGATCGAGATCAGGATCACGAGCAGCGTGAAGCTCGGCGAGAACAGCGACGAGAAGATGATCAGCATGTAGAGCATCGGCATCGCGCCCCAGATCTCCTTCACGCGCTCCATCACGATGTCGGTCCAGCCGGCGAAATACCCCTGCACAGCGCCGAACAGCACGCCGAACGCGGTGCACGCCGCGGTGACGATGAGCGCGAAGACGACCGACAGGCGAAAGCCGTAGAGCAGGCGCGCGAGCAGGTCGCGCCCCTGGTCGTCGGTGCCGAGCAGGTTGGCCCGGCTCGGCGCCGCGGGGCTCGGCGCTTGCGCGAAGTAGTTGATGGTGCGGTAGTGGTAAGGATTGGGCGGGAACAGCGCGAAATTCCCCGGCTTCGCCAGGTTGTCGCGGATCAGCGGGTCCAGGTAGTCGGTCGGCGTGGGAAAGTCGCCGCCGAACGTCGTCTCCGGGAGGGTCTGCACGATCGGGAAATACCAGTGCCCGTCGTAGCGCACGGCGAGCGGCTTGTCGTTGGAGAGCACTTCGGCCAGCAGGCTGACGCCGAACAGGACGGCGAAGACCACCAGGCTCACGTAGCCCAGCCGGTTGCTCCGGAAACGCCGCCACGCGCGGCGCGCCGGGCTCTCGCTGGAGGCGGCGGGGGCCGGAGCGAGGCTCTGGCCGGCGGGCGCGACCGCGGCGGGCACGGAAGCCATGGTCAGTCGAACTTCACGCGAGGATCCGCCCAGACGTAGCTCAGGTCGCGGATGAGATGCGTGAGCAGTCCGATGAGGGTGAAGACGAAAAGCGTTCCGAACACCACCGGATAGTCGCGGCGTATGACCGATTCATACGAAAGCAGCCCGAGACCGTCCAGCGAGAACAGCGTCTCGATGAGCAGCGCGCCGCTGAAGAACGCGCCGACGAACGCCGCCGGAAAGCCCGTCATGATCGGGATCATGGCGTTGCGAAACACGTGCCGCCACAGCAGCTTCCCCTCCGCGACCCCTTTGGCGCGCGCGGTCAGCACGTACTGCTTGCGGATTTCCTCGAGCACCGAGTTCTTGACCAGGATCGAGATGACGGCGAAGCCGCCGGCCACCATCGCCAGCACCGGCAGCGTGATGTGCCAGAAATAGTCCGCCACCTTGCCTAGCAGGCTGAGCTGCTCCCAGTTGGTCGAGGTGATGCCGCGCAGCGGGAACCATTGCACGAACGTTCCTCCGGCGAAATACACCATCAGCACCACGCCGAGCACGAAGCTCGGGATCGAGTATCCGAGCAGGACGAGCAGCGTGGTCCCGGTGTCGAACGGCGTGCCCGCCCGCACCGCCTTGGCGATGCCCAGCGGCACGGAAATGAGGTACGTCAGAAGAAACGTCCAGAGGCCCAGGCTGATCGACACCGGCAGCTTCTCCACGATCAGCTGGGACACGGCCTTGTTCTGGAAAAAGCTCTTCCCCAGATCGAAGCGCGCGAACTGGCCGACCATCTGGAAGAAGCGCTCGGGCGCAGGCTTGTCGAAGCCGTAGAGCTTCTTGATCTCCTCCACGCGCGCCGCGTCCACGCCCTGGCGGCCGCGGTACCCGCCCACGCCGGCCGCGGCGGGGGCGGCCGCGCCCGCGCCGCCCTCGATGCCGCCCTCGCGCCCCTGCAGCTGCGCGACCATCTGCTCGACCGGACCGCCGGGCACGAACTGGATGACGATGAAGGTGATCAGCATGACTCCGAGCAGGGTCGGGATCATGAGCAGCAGGCGCTTGAGGATGTAGGGCCACATCGGGCTTCGCTCCTATCGCTTTCGCCACCAGGTGGTGAGGACCCAGTCCTCGGCCTGGTAGTAGAGGGGCATCACGGAAGGCCGCTCGAACTTGCCCGAGCGATACGACACCCGGTACGTATTCGAATAGAACTGCGGCACCACGTAGTGGCCGTGGCGCAGCACGCGATCGAGCGCGCGCAGGCGCGCGACGAGCTCGGGCCGCGTGGTGGAAGCGACGGCGAGGTTGACCAGGACGTCGACGGCGGGATCGCGGATGCCGATCAGATTCCCCGAGCCTTCGGTCTCGGCGGACTTCGAGCCGAAGCGATCGAGCAGCTCGCTGCCGGGCGCCTCCCGACCCGGGATGCGCACCGTGAAAAGATCGAAATCGAAGACATCGAGCCGCTTCTGGATGAGGGCGAAGTCGGCGCGGCGGTACTGGCCTTCGATGCCGAGCTTGGCGAGCGCCTGGAAATACGGCGACACCAGCCGCTCGCCGCCCGAGCTGTCGAGATACTCCACCGTGAACGCCTCGCCCTTCGCGTTGCGCAGCGCGTCGTCGCGGTAGACCCAGCCCGCCGCGGCGAGGAGCTCCTTCGCTTTCTTCAGGTTGGCGCGCAGGCTGCCGGGCGGCCGCGTCGAGGGCGGCAGCGGCACTTCCTCGTTGAAGATTTTTTCAGCCAGCTTGTCCTTCAGCGGCGCGAGCACCTTCAGCTCGTCCGCGCCGGGCAGCCCCTTCGCCTCGAAGTCGCTGTTGTTGAAAAAGCCGCGCACGCGCGTGTACGAGTTGTACATGAGCTGGCGGTTCATCCACTCGAAATCGAACGCGAGGCCGAGCGCCTCGCGCACGCGCGGGTCCTTGAACTTTTCGCGCCGCGTGTTGATGAGAAAGCCCTGGAAGTCGCCCGCGTTCTTCACCGGCCACTCCTCCTTGATCAGCTCGCCGGAGTCGAATTTCTTGCCGACGTAGGTGCGGGCCCATTCACGCGCGGAGAACGTCCTGAGGTAGTCGAACTCGCCCGCCTTGAAAGCTTCCGTCTGGCCGGTGTTGTCCTTGTAGATCTTGTAGGTGACGCGGTCGAAGTTGTAGGTGCCGCGGCGCACCCCCAGGTTCCAGCCCCAGTAATCGGGCCGGCGCTCGTAGGTGATGTCGCGCCCGAAGTTCATCCGGCCGATCTTGTACGGGCCGCTGGCGATCGGTTGCTCCATGACCACCTGGTCGAAGGGCTTGCCCGCGCCCCACTTGCGGCTGAAGACCGGGATCCCGCCCACCATGATCGGCAGCTCGGCGTTGGCGCGCGCGAAGTCGAAGCGCACGGTGCGCGGCTCGACGACGACGGCCTGCTTCACGTCGCCGAACACCACGCGATATTGCGGCGCCGCCTGCTTGCTCATCAGGGTGTCGAAGCTGTGCTTCACGTCGGCGGCCATGACGGGCGCGCCGTCCTGGAAGCGCGCCGCGGGATTGAGGCGGAACGTGACCGAAAGCTTGTCCTTCGCGACCTCGACGTCCTCCGCGAGCAGGCCGTAGGCGCTGGTGGGCTCGTCGAAGGTGCCGGTCAGCAGCGTCTCGAAGACCAGCGCCGCGAGGCCCGGCGCCGCCGTCCCCTTCAGCGTGAACGGATTGAACTTGTCGAAGTTGGTGATGCGCAGCGGAGGCACCAGGTCGATCTCGCCGCCTCTCGGCGCGTTCGGGTTCACCCAGTCGAAATGCGCGAAGCCGGCGCGGTATTTGAGCTCGCCGAACTGCGAATAGCCGTGGGCGCCCCAGGCCGGAACCGCTGCGAAAGCCAGAAGAACAAGAAAAAGCTTTTTCATCCGGGGAGCGAGCGTGCGGGCATCGAGGACAGAAGAACCTTTGTATAGGGATGCTTCGGATGCGCGTAGAGCTCGTCGGCGTCCGCCATCTCCACGACTTCGCCGTCCTTCATCACCATCACCTCGTCCGCCATGTACCGGATCACCGCGAGGTCGTGGGAGATGAAGACGTAGCTCATCCGGTATTCGTCCTGCAGGTCCTGCAAAAGGTTCAGGAGCTGGGCCTGGATCGAGACGTCGAGGGCGGACACCGATTCGTCGCAGATGAGCACATCGGGCCTCATGGTAAGGCATCGCGCGATGGCGATCCGCTGGCGCTGGCCGCCCGAGAACTCGTGGGGATACTTCTGCAGGGCGGAAGGTTCGAGGCCCACCTTGGCGAGCAGCTCGCGCGCGGCCTGCCGGCGCGCGTCCTCATCCGCCCCCAGGGAGTGGATCCGCATCGGCTCGACCAGGATCTCGCCCACCGTGAAGCGCGGATTGAGCGAGGCGTAGGGGTTCTGAAAAACGATCTGGATCCGGGGTTTATACCGCAGGGCGGCCTTTGCCGGAAGCGCCAGCAGGTCCTCGCCTTCGAACAGCACCTTCCCGCCGGACGCCCGGTGCAGCCGCACGAGCAGCAGCCCGAGCGTCGTCTTGCCCGACCCGGACTCCCCGACGACGCCGAGCGTCTTTCCCCTGGCGAGCCTGAAGGAGGCGGACTTGACGGCCTTGAGCTCCCTCTTCCTTTCGAACAAACCACCACGAAAGTAGAAGCTTTTCGATATCTGCCTCGCCTCAAGAACGACTTCATCGTCCTCTCGCCTGCCCCGTTGCCGTTCTTCGGTCTTTTTAAAATGAAAATCGGAGGAACCCAGGAAATCATCGACCACGGCAAGCCTCAGAGGCCGCTTGTCGAGCGGCGGGCGGCAGGCAAGCAGCGCCTTCGTATAGTGGTCCTGCGGCGAGGAGAACACCTTCTCCACGCTGCCCTGCTCCCGGATCTCGCCGTCTCGCATGACGACGACGTGATCGGCGATCTCGCGCACGAGCCCGAGGTCGTGGGTGATGAACAGCATCGACATGCGCCGCCGCGTCTTGAGCTCCGCGAGCAGGCGCAGGATCTGCTGCTGCACCGTCACGTCGAGCGCGGTGGTCGGCTCGTCCGCGATCAGCAGCTTCGGCTCGCACGCGATCGCCATCGCGATCATGACCCGCTGCTGCTCGCCGCCGGAGAGCTCGAACGGGTACGCGTGCAGGCGCGATCCGGGCTCGGCGATTCCAACTTCGCCGAGGAGCTCCGCCGCGCGCGCGCGGGCCTGCGCACGCCCGAGGCCGAGGTGCTGGCGCAGGACCTCGCCGAGCTGGAAGCCGACCGTGAACAGCGGATTGAGCGAGCTCATCGGCTCCTGGAACACCATGGAGATCTGCGCGCCTCGCAACGCGCGCAGGTCCTTTGCCGGCGCTTCGAGAAGGCTCTTGTCCTCGAACAGGATCCGGCTCCCCGGAGCGACGATCGCATTCTCCCGCGGCAGGAGACCGAGGATCGCGAGCGCGGTGACCGACTTGCCGCTGCCCGATTCGCCCACGAGGGCGACCGTGCTGTCGGCCCGGATGTCGAAGCTTATTCCCTTGAGCGCCTGAATGCCCGCCGCATCCTCCAGGCGGAAATCGACGCGCAGATCGCGCACGCTCAGGAGAATCTCGTTTCTCATCTGAGCCTCGGATCGAGCGCGTCGCGCAGCGCATCGGTGAAAAGGCTGAACGCGGTCACGAGCAGCGCCATCGCCGCGGTGGCCGCCGCGAGCTGCCACCAGTTGCCGAGCAGGAGCTCGTTCTGCGCCTCGGCGAGCATGCTGCCCCAGGACACGGTGTCGACGCCGACGCCGAAGCCGAGGAAGCTCAGCACGACCTCGGACTTGATGAACAGCACCACGTGCAGCGAAAGCTGCACCAGCACGACGTGGCTGGCGTTGGGCAGTATGTGGACGAACATCCGCCGCAGGTGCGAGGCGCCGATGGCATCCGCCGCCTGCACGTACTCGCGCACCCGGTGCTTCAGGTACTCCGCGCGAACGAGGCGGAAAACGCCCGTCCAGCCGGTGAGCCCGAGGATCAGCACCACGGTCAGGCTGCCTTTCTGCCCCAGCACCGCGGCGACGGCGAGGATCAGCAGCAGGTACGGGATCGAGGTGAAGACGTTGTAGAGCCAGTTGAGGAAATCGTCGGCCGGGCCGCCGAAATAGCCGGCGAACGCGCCGAGCAGCGTGCCGATGCAGACCGCCAGCAGCGCGGCGGCGAAGCCGACGAGGAGCGAGGTCTGCGTGCCCTTGACCGTCTTCTGCAGCACGTCGCGGCCCCACTTGTCGGCGCCGAACGGAAGGGTGGCCGCCTTCGCCTGCGCCGCCGACGCGCCGGCTAGCGAGCGACGCGCCTCGGCGAGATCTTCAGCCAGCGGATCGGCGATGCCCCACTCCTCGCTCATTCCCTCGCGCTCCGCCTCCTTCGTGGAAGTTTCGTCTTTCAAGCCGCGGCCGACGAAGCTCGGCGGCGCGTAGCTGACGCCCGCTTCCTTCTCCCAGCCGCGCGCGACGAGCCCGGTCCCGGCGCCGGCGACCAGCACGAGGTACAGAAGAACGATGAGAAAAGACCAAAGCCCCACGCGGTCGCGGCGCAACCGGGTCCAGGCGAGGCCCCAGGGATTCATTCGAGCTGCACCCGCGGATCGATCGCCTTGTAGAGGAGATCGGCGGCCAGGTTCACCACCATCGTCGCGATCGCGACATACACCGTCACGGCCTTGACGATGGGAAAGTCGCTGCGCTCGACCGCCAGGATCACCTCGCGGCCGATGCCCGGAATGGAGAAGAAGCGCTCGATCAGGAACGCGCCCGCGAGCAGGCCGGGCAGCTGCATCATCACGTTGGTGACGATCGGGATCGCGGCGTTGCGCAGGACATGCACCCACATCACCCGCGGCTCGCTCATGCCCTTGGCGCGCGCGGTCCTCACGTAGTCCTGGTTGATCTCGTCGAGAAAGAAAGTCCGGTAAAGCCGCGTATCGGGCGCGAGCGAGACCATCACGCCGACGATGACCGGCAGCGCGCTGTAGCGGAAAAGATTCTCGGCGAAGCTGCCGCCCCAGCCCTGCACCGGAAACCAGCCGAGCTGGTAGGCGAGCAGGTACTGGAACACGATGATGTAGACGAGGATGCTGACCGACTGCCCGAGCGTGCAGCCGATCATGATCGCGCGGTCGGTCCAGGCGCCGCGGTTATAGGCGGCGAGCATCGCGGCGCCCAGCGAGACGAGCGTGCTTATGACGAGCAGCGGCACCAGCACCGTGAGCGACGGCCCGAGGCGGGTGGCGAAGATGTCCGACACCTTCTCGTTGGTGGCCCAGCTCGCGCCGAAGTCGCCGGTGGCGATCTGCTCGATGAAGAGCCACAGCTGGACGTAGTACGGCCGGTCCACGCCGAGCTGGCGGCGGATGTTCTCGATCTGCTCCGGGCTGGCGATCTTCCCCGCGAGCAGGTAGGCCGGGTCGCCGCCGATCCAGTTGAACAGCACGAACACGAGCAGCACCACCCCGAGCAGGGTCGGCACGAACTGCCAGAGGCGCCGGATCAGGTAGGCGGCCATCGCCTTACTGCTTGAGGTCGATGTAGAGCCACTCGGTGGCGAGCACCGGATGCTTCTTGAAGCCGGTGACGCGCGGCTGCAGGAGCACGTTGCGATAGCGGCTGTCGCCCATCATCCAGACCGTATCGGTCTCCATCAGGCGAGTCATTTCCCGGTAGAGCATGTTGCGCTCGGGGCCATCGGGCAGGCGGCGCGACTTCTCGTAGCGCAGGTCGTACGCCGCGGACCGGTAGCAGGCGTTGTTGCTCTGCCCGGTGTTCGGGCCGTAGAGGAGCTGCATGAAGTTGTCGCCGTCGGGGTAGTCCGCGATCCAGGCCGAGGTGCGCATCATGAGGCGGCACTGGTCCTGGAGCTTGTTCAGCTCCGCGAAGCGGTCCTTGTGGATTTCCAGGCGCACCCCGATCGAGTCGAGCGAGCGCTTCCACAGCTCGTCGAACTGGCGATCGCGCTCCGTCGGCTGCGAGGAATAGCGCACCACCAGCGGCTTGCCGTCGGGAAGCGTGCGATAGCCGTCCTGACCGCGCTTGTAGCCGAACTTGTCGAGCAGCGCGTTCGCGGTCCTGGGATCGTAGGGAATGCTGCCGGCGTACTCCGGGTCGTGGCCGGCGATTCCCCGGGGAATCGGATAGCGCGCGCGGATCGCCTGTCCCTTGCGGATGATGCGGATCTGGTCCTCGATCCGATACGCCATCGCGATGGCGCGGCGCAGGGCGATCTTCTCCTTGCCGAAGCCGCCGAGCGGGTTCGGCTGGCCGCCGATCGTCTCCTGCATGTTGAAGAACGTGTAGGTGATCTCCGGGTCGACGCTGCGATCGAGGCCGATGCCGCGCTTCTCGAATTCCGGCCGCAGCCGGCCGTCGTCGGTCATGAAGGTCGGCGCGACCTCCCAGAGCTGATACTCGATGTCGGTCTCGCCTCTCTGGAACGCGAGCCAGCGGCTCTGCGTCTCCTCCATGATGCTGATCTCCACGCCGTCGATCGAGGGCAGCTTCCTGCCTTCCCAGCGGCGCTCGCGGTAGGTCGGGTTCGCGGCCAGGACGATTTTCGAGGAGCGCACGTACTTCGACAGGACGAAGGGGCCGGTGCCCACCGGATGCGAGCTCGTTTCGTCGCCGTACGCTTCGATGGCTTCGCGCGCGACCGCGCCCGAGATCTGGGTGGCGAGCACATGCGAAAAATTGAGGTCCGGCTGCTTCAGCCGGATGCGCAGCGTGTAGCGATCCGGCGTCTCGAGCGCCGCCACGCCGGTGAAGAGAAACGCATAGGGCGAGCGGTTCTTCGGATCGGCGAAGCGCCGGATCGAATAGGCGTAGTCCTCCGCGACGAGCTCGCGCTTCACGCCCTTGAAGGCGGGGTCCGCGGCGAAGTAGATCCCCGGCCGGACCTTCAAGGTATAGCTGCGGCCGCCGTCGCCGATCTCGGGCAGCGAGACCGCGGTATTGGGCGCCAGCCTGGCGGGCCGGGCGAGGTAGTCGTACGTGAGCAGCGGATCGAAGATCGCCTCGATGACGCTTCCCGAGTAGTAATCGGAGATCTTCACCGGATCGAAGCCGGTCTCGGCGGCCTGGAAGGTCACGCGCAGGATCTTGGCCGGATCGGCGGCCCTCGCCTCCCGCGCCGCCGGAAACAGACTTGCCTGAAAAAGGACTGCCGCGAAACCGAAATGCGCTAGTCTGAGCGTGACCCTCACCGCGGAAAGTATAATCGGAACGATGGGCTTCCTTTCCGGCAAGAAGATTCTGATAACCGGCCTGCTGAGCAACCGGTCGATCGCCTACGGCATCGCAAAAGCGGCGCGCCGCGAGGGCGCCGAGCTCGCCTTCACCTACCAGAACGAGCGCTTCAAGGATCGCGTCACCGACATGGCGCGCGAGCTCGGCTCGCAGATCGCGCTTCCCTGCGAGGTCACGAGCGATGCCGAGATAAGCGAGCTTTTCCAAAACCTGAAGGCCCGGTGGGACGGCCTCGACGGGCTGGTCCACGCCATCGCGTTCGCGCCTCGCGAGGCCATCGAAGGCGATTTCCTGGAGGGCATCACGCGCGCCGCCTTCGCCATGGCGCACGACATCTCGGCGTACAGCTTCGCCGGGCTCGCCAAGGCGGCGCTGCCGATGATGAAAGGCCGGCGCGCCTCGCTCCTTACTCTTTCCTATCTCGGCGCCGAGCGCGTGGTGCCGAACTACAACACCATGGGGCTCGCCAAGGCGAGCCTCGAAGCCGCGGTGCGCTACATGGCGGCGAGCCTCGGGCCGCAGGGCATCCGGGTGAACGGCATCTCGGCGGGGCCGATCAAGACGCTCGCGGCGGCCGGCATCGGCGGCTTCGGCAAGATCCTGAAGTTCGTGGAGCAGAACTCGCCCCTGCGGCGCAACGTCACCACCGAGGACGTCGGCAACGCGGCGGCGTTCCTGCTTTCCGATCTGGCGGCGGCGATCACCGCGGAGATCCTGCACGTGGATTCGGGCTTCAGCCACGTGATGGCGGGGCTTGCGCCCGCCGAGCCGGGCGCTACTTCCTCTCCAGGCTCTCCGGCCTGATCTCGATGTCGGCGCGGGAGCGCAGGCTCTCCACGTAAGCGTCGTACTGCGCGGAGGCGAAGAGCTGGTTGACCCGCGCGCGGCTCTCGGTGCTCTGTTCCTTCGGCGGATCGGCGTCGATGACCTTGCTGATGCGGACCAGCATATAACCGGCGTTGGGCACGGGAATGCCGACGTAGGCAGGCAGCTTCGACACATCCGCGGCCACGATGGGCTGCAGCAGCTCGCGCGGCAGGCCCTGCGGATCGCGGCGCGACACCGTGCGGGGCGCGCCCCACTTGACGCCGGCGTCGGCGCCTTTGCGCAGCTGCTCGAGCTTCGCCTCGCCGTCCTTCTGCGCGAGCTCGACCGTCTGCTGGCGCAGCAGCCTGTCGGCGATGTTCTTCTTCACGTCGTCGAAGCTGCGCTGCGAGGCGGGCTGGTGCTCGACCACGCGCGCCGCGACGAGGGTCCCGGGCGCGACCTCGACCGCGTCGGTGTTGCGCTTGTTCTTGATCGAATCCTGGGAGAAGAGCGCCGCCAGCAGCTTCGGGTTGTCGAGCGGCCCGCCCTGCTGATTCCCCGTCCTGGCGATCCACGGCGTCGTCTGCACCTGCAGCTTGAAGCGCTCGGCCGCCGGCTTGAGGGTGTCGGGCTGCTCGTAGACGAGGTTGTTGAAGGCTTCGGCCGACTCGGCGAACTTGCGCCCGCCCTTCTGCCGCGCCACCTCGGCGGTCAGCTCCTTGCGCACTTCCTCCATCGGGCGCGACTTGCCCGCCTTGATCCCGGTGAGCCGGATGACGTGGAAGCCGAACTCGCTCTGCACCGGCCCGGCGATCTCGCCTTCCTTCTTCATGGCGAACACCGCGTCCTCGAAGGGCTTGACCATCATGCCGGAGGAGAACCACTCGAGGTCGCCGCCTTTCTCCGCCGAGCCGGTGTCGTCGGAGTGCTTCTTCGCCAGCTCGGCGAACCGGCCCGGGCTCTTCTTCAGCTCGGCGAGGATCTTGTCCGCCTCTTCCTTCGTCTTGACGAGGATGTGGCTCGCGCGGCGCTGCTCGGGGACCTTGAACTCCGCGGCGCGCGCGTCGTAGGCCGCCTTGACTTCCGCCTCGGTCACCGGCTCCAGGCGCGCCAGCGCTTCGGCGGAAAGCATCACGTATTCGGCGCGCACCCGCTCCGGGATGCGGAATTCGTCGGGGTTGGCGTCGTAGTAGGCCTTCAGCTTGGCGTCTTCGACGCTCGCCTGGGAACGGAACTGGTCGGCGCCGATGCGGACCTCGGAGATTTCGCGCTTCTGCCCCTCGAGCGCCACCAGCCGCTCGCCCACCGTGCGCGGGGCGATCGCGCTCTCGCCCACCGCCCGGGCGAGCTGCTGCAGCATCATGTCGTGGCGCAGGCGCGACTCGAACTGCGCGCTCGACATCGGCGGATTCTGCGAGCGCAGCGCCACTTCGTACTGCGCCTTCGAGAAGCGGCCTTCGCTCTGGAACGCCGGGATCGAATGGATGAGCTCGGCCAGCATCTCGTCGGTGACGGTGAGGTCGGCCTTCAGCGCCGCCGAGGTGAGCACGCGCTGGGTGACGAGCGAATCGAGCACCGCGCGCTTCGCCTCGGGCCGCTCGAGCATCGCCGGGTCGAAGTTGCGGCCGAACATGCGGCGCATCTGGTCCTGCTGCCGGCGCAGCTCCGACTCCAAGTCGCGCTGCGTGACGGTGAGGCCGTTGACCGTGGCCACGGTGTCGGGGCTGCCCCTTCGCGTGTAGGACTCGATGCCCCAGACTGCGAAGGGAATCGTCATCAACGCCAGGACGACCTGGACGATGCGTTTATTCCGGTGGACAAAATCGAACATGGGGCCGCGATTTTAGCATCCGGTGATGCATCGGGGGACTGCGGGAGGCGCGAGCATCCGCTAGGATGACGAGGTGAAGCGCGTCTTCCTGCTGCTCGCCATATTCGCCTCCCACGCCGGCGCGCAGACCGCGTCGCCGACGACACCGCCTCCAAAATTCCCCGCCGCGGCCGCTTTCGATGCCGCGAGCGCGCCGCAATCGGGGCGACAGCAATCGGGGATGGCGAGAATTCCGGGCGGCACCTATGTCATCGGCTCGCCCGCCGGGCACCCGCTCGCGAATCCCGCGGCGATGCCGCAGCACCGCGTGGAGCTCGCGCCATTTCGCATCGACCGCACCGAAGTCACCAATGCGCAGTTCGCCGAGTTCCTCAACGCGCTGCCCGTCAAGCCGATCGGCACCGCGTCGGGCGGGAAGACGAAGCTCGAGAACTTCGCGCCGGCGGACCGGCCGCTCTTCCTGGAATTCTCGAGCCGCCCTTCGCCGTACACGATGATCGATACCGACGACGAGGACGCGCGCATCGGCGTGCGCGGCGGGCGCTTCGTTCCGAACGCCGGTCACGAGAACCATCCGGCGACCGAGGTCACCTGGGCGGGCGCCCTCGCCTACTGCACCTGGCGCGGCGCGCGCCTGCCGACCGAGGCCGAATGGGAAGCCGCCGCGCGCGGCAAGGAAGCGAGGCCTTTTCCGTGGGGAAATGCGATGCCGACCGCGGAGCTCGCGGTGATCGGCTTGCCGAGCGGAACCACGCTGCCGGCCGGCAGCCGGCCGAAGGGCGCAACGCCCGAGGGACTGCTCGACATGGCGGGCAGCCTGCTGGAATGGACCAGCACGCTGGATCGTCCGTATCC
>CAYOVM010000008.1:15570-37938 GCA_964407355.1 uncultured Enterobacteriaceae bacterium | reverse complement strand
GGCTACTTCGCCGCCGCCGGGAAGGCGGGCAGCTTGCCGATGTCGCGCGGGTCGTGCTGGATGATGACCGTGGCCTTCAGGTTCTTGGCGATGGCCTTGATGCGCTCGAGCGAGGCGATCGTATCCGAGCGATCGAAGTTGAAGCCCGGCACGCCGTTGCTTTCGTAGTTCTCGTGGAAATGCGCCGCGTCCCCGACCAGGATGACCGGACCCTTCTCCTTCAACCGCACGAGGAGCGACTGGTGGCCCGGCGTGTGGCCCGGCGTGCGCAGGATCACGACCGTGCCGTCGCCGAACACGTCCTTGTCCGCGGGCTGCGGCTCGACCTTGCCGGCGCCGCTGAGCCAGTGCTTGAACCCATCGACGTTGGCGCCCTGCATCGGCTTCGGCGCCGTGAGCGCCTCCCATTCGCGCTGGCCGATCAGCAGCGTGGCGCCCGGCAGGGACGACAGCTGGCCGGTGTGGTCGGGGTGGAAATGGCTGATGCCGACGTACTTCACCTGCTCCGGCTTGATCTTGAGCTGCGCGAGCTGCTCGGTGAGGGTCACCTTCGGCGCGTTGGCATGGGAGCCGGGCAAGTAGCCCGTGTCCCAGACCATGTAATCCTCGCCGTGCTTGATCACGTAGCAGCTAAACGTGAACGGCTTCTTCGGGTCGGTGTACGCGAACGTGTCGCTGAACCGCCGGGAATCGTTGAAGCCATTGCCGCAGTCGAGACGCGTCAGCGTGACTTCCGGCGCCTGGGCATGTGCTGCAGTGGTCGAAAAGGCGCCGACGGCCGCGCCGAGCAGCAACAGTTTCCTGAGCATTGCTTTCCTCTCCTTGAAATGGAACGCGGATGTTGCCTGCAGGGCGGCAAACCGGTCAACGGGGTGGAAAAGAAAAAGGCCCGCGCAATTCCCGAGCCTCTTGCCTGTGGTGTCGCGGCCCCGGCTCCCACATAATTCCGATCGGATCACCTACTCGGGGAAGGGATGACAATGCGGGCGATTCTATTGAAGGGCGTGGCTGCAATCGGTATTGCGGCTCTGGGTTTGGCTGCATGCACTTCCCTGCAGGCGCCGCAGCGGGCCGCGGTTGCCATCGACAACGACGACATCGGCGGCGTGGTCACGGGGCCGGCCGGGCCCGAGGCCGGCGTCTGGGTGATCGCGGAAACGCGCGATCTGCCGGTGCGTTTCATTCGCATCGTCGTCACCGACGATCGGGGCCGCTACGTCATCCCCGACCTGCCGAAAGCCGATTACGACGTATGGGTGCGCGGCTACGGCCTGGTCGATTCGCCGAAACTGAAGAGCGCGCCCGGCAAGCTGCTTGACCTGAAAGCCGTGCCCGCGCCGACCGAGGCGGCCGCCGCGCAATATTATCCGGCGATCTATTGGTACTCGATGATGAAAATCCCCGAGGCCAGCGTGTTCGGCAGCAAAGAGGCGCCGGCGAACTTGAAGATCACCGACTACCTCAATGGCATGAAGAACAACGGCTGCATCGGCTGCCACCAGCTCGGCCAGCTCTCGACCCGCACGATTCCGCAGTACCACCTCGAGGGCAGGACGCACCAGGAAGCCTGGGTCCGGCGCATCCAGTCCGGACAGGCGGGCGAGAACATGGTCCTCCAGGCCGCGGGGCAGCTCGGCGGCATGCCGTTCAAGTACCTCGCCGACTGGACCGAGCGCGTCGCGAAGGGCGAGTTGCCGTTTGCCAAGCCGGCACGTCCGCAAGGCGTCGAGCGCAACATCGTCGTGACGCTGCGCGACTGGCACAACGAGAAGCACTATCTCCACGACCTGATCGCGAGCGACCGGCGCTATCCGACGGTCAACGCGTACGGACCGGTCTACGGGCAGTGCGAGCACGCCTGCAACGACATGCCGATCCTCGACCCGGTCAAGAACGTCGCGACGAAATTTGTCCTGCCGACGACGCCCGACATGCCGCTCGCGCTCGGTCCGGGCAACGCGGGCTCGGTCAAGATCCTGCAGCCCTCGGCTTATTGGGGCGAAGAAAACATCTGGGACAGCAAAGCCAACAACCACAACTCGATGTTCGACCGCAAGGGCCGCCTCTGGCTTGCGGCCACGGGCCACAAGCCGGACAACCCCGCCTTCTGCAAGAAGGGATCGAGCCATCCGTCGGCGATCGAGTTTCCGCTCAACAGCACCAACCGCCGCATCACGATGTACGACCCGAAGACCGGCAAGTACACCGCCTACCAGACCTGCTTCGGCACGCATCACATCCAGTTCGGCTACGACGGCACCGAGACGCTCTGGGCGAGCACCGGCGGCGGCGGCGGCAATGTCGGCTGGCTCAACACCAGGATGCTCGACGAGACCGGCGACATCGAGAAGTCGCAGGGCTGGACCGCGCTCGTGCTCGACACCAACGGCAACGGCGTGCGAGACGAATACACCGAGCCGGGCAAGCCGCAGGAACCGGGTAAAGACATGCGCATCGGCGGGGCCTTCTACTCGGTCATGCCGAGCCCGGTCGACGGTTCGGTGTGGGGCACGCTGCGCGGCAACCCGGGCTCCATCGTGCGCATCGACCCGACCAAGAATCCGCACAAGTCGCTGGCCGAGCAGTACAACGTCCCGCTGCCCGGCTTCGGGCCGCGCGGCGGCGACATCGACAAGCAGGGCCGCGTGTGGGTCTCGCTCGCGAGCGGCCACATGGGCGTGTTCGACCGCCGCCTCTGCAAAGGCCCGCTCAACGGTCCGAAAGCAACCGGCAACCACTGCCCCGAAGGCTGGGCGTTCCACCAGTATCCGGGCCCGGGCTTCAAGGGCATCGGCGAGAACAGCGCCGAGTCGAGCTACTACTCCTGGGTCGACCAGCACAACACCTTCGGGCTGGGCGACGACATTCCGATGTCGACCGCCAACCTGATGGACGGCCTCGTCGCCCTCAACAAGGACGGCAAGATGGTCTCGATCCGCGTGCCCTATCCGCTGGGCTTCTACGCCAAGGGATTCGACGGCCGCATCGATGATCCGAACGCCGGCTGGAAGGGCCGCGGCCTGTGGGCCGCCAATGGCGATCGCACGCCGTGGCTGATCGAAGGCGGCAAAGGCACCAAGCCGCTGGCCGCGCATTTCCAGCTCAGGCCCGATCCGCTGGCGCACTGAAATACCGACCCGCCCTCACCCGCTGACGCCCGCCGAAGCGCGTCAGCATCCTGCGTGTCTTCCCTACGTTCTGGTGTTTCGCCTAAGACTTTTCGCGCCAATGAGCCCAGAGTCCAACTGCCGCAACGACGAACGGCAGGATCAGCAGGAAGAGGAACGACCGATCCAGGCTCGCGAACCACGCGCTCCATATTTCGATATCGAAGAGCTCGCCGACTTGACCCCGTATTCCACGGAAGCAAACTACAGCGACCAGCGTCGGCAGTACCGCCGCGGCAAGCAACCCCAGCGCGCTGATCGATTGGTCTTCGAAGTGATCCTTGAGGATCGCGAAGCCCGCCGGGTTGGGCGCGTTGGCGATGACCGTCAGGCCACCGCCCGCCACGGCGCCGGCCACCAATGCGTACTTGTACTCGTCGGACACGCCTTCCACAAGAGAGCCGAGGTAGGTCAGGGCTGCGTTGTCGGTGATCGCCGTTAGCGCGGTTGCGCCATAGAAGAGCGTCGTTCCATCGAGGCGGGACAGCACTTCCTGCAGCCACCAGCGCTGCTGCCCGCCAAGGACGACGAGGCCCGCCAGAAAGAACGCGACCATCAGCCCTTCCCTCAGCATCAGGCGGTCGTGATGACGCCGATAAGCTTCGGCAAGGCCGAGAAAGATCAGGAACAGGCCCATGAATGCCTCGGGGTGGTGGTTCGTGAACACCACGCCGGCGAGCAAAAGCACATTCAACAGCACGAACACGGGAGGCACCCGCCGCTCGCTCTTGCCGGAGATCCCGCCGCCGAGTCGAGCCAGTTCCTTCTTGAAAACGAGCGTGACAAGGAGCGAGTTCACCAGAACCGCAATGATCGCCTTCGCGCCGAAGGTGGATAGCATGAACCCTGACGTCCAGCCCCATTTGGCGGCCACCATCAGGACAGGCGGCGCGGCGAAGTGGGTAAGAGTGCCGCCGACCGACACGTTTACGAAGAGGACGGCGAGCGTGGCGTATTTGAGCTTGCTGGAAACGTTCGCAGCGAATACGCGTTCGCGCAGCATCAGCGCCGCGAGGGTCATCGCGGCAGGCTCGGTGATGAGCGAGCCCAGCAGCGGCACGAATGCCAGACTGACGAAGTATCCGGCGACCGGCGGCACCGCAGGGGTCACCCGGGCGAGCGCCCGGACGCCATCGCTCGCCAGCTGCATAACCGGCCGGCTCGCCGCCATGACCATGATCACGAAGACGAACATCGGCTCAGTGAACTGCAGGCCACCCAGGTACTCCGCGGAGGTGCTCCAGCCGTAGGCGATTGCAATGAACAGCACGAGAATCAGCGCCCACAGGCCGAAGACCGTCTCCACTTCTCCAAGGAGATGCCAGACGCCGGCATGCGCAGTCCGGGTATGCGCTAGATGTTCGAAGTACCGGGTCGAAAACGTATGAAGCACTGCGAGCGCGAAAAGCGCCGCGCCGATGGTTTCGAGCACGCTGACGGACGGGAACATGCCCCGAGACTAGCGCGGTGGCCCCTGTCCCGGTAGTCGCAACAATGCGTAGGGGATATTACGTACTTGCTCGCGGCCCCGGGCGCTCTCAAGATGGCAACCGTCCAGATGAAACCGATCCGATACCTGCGAGACGCCGCAGTATTCGCTCCCTGTTACGTCCTGCTCGACTGGGTGAGCTATATCGATCCGCTGGGCCCTTTCAACATCACGCCCTGGAACCCCCAGCCCGCCCTGGCCATTGCCTGGATGGCGCTCGCAGGGATGATCCATGCGCCCGCAGTGTTCTTGACGATCCTTTTGGCCGACGCAGTCGTCAGGGACATCCCTGGCGGCTTCGAGATCATCGCGGCAAGCGCTCTGGTTCTCACCTGCGGCTACGCGGCGATCGCATGGGCGCTGCGTCAGCTTTTGAAACCGGTCCCCCGCCTGCGCTCGTTGCGCCAGCTCACACTCTTCATAGGTGTCGTACTGCCGGCGACAGCGCTCATCGCCGCGGGATTCGTCGGTCTGCTCTATCTCGGCGGCAAACTTGAGCAAGGCGCGGCCGGTGCCGGCTGGCTTCGCTTCTGGGTCGGCGATGCGGTGGGAATTCTCGTTACGACTCCGCTATTGCTTGTGGCCGCGGACCCCGAAAGCCGGCGTGCCTTTGGAGCGCTCGCGCGCAATCCGGTGACGCTGCTGCAGGTCGCTTTAGTGGCCGCCGCGCTCTGGCTCGCTTTCCGAGCGCTCGGGGGCGACCCTTCTCACCACGTCTACCTCCTCTTCCTTCCTCTTATCTGGATCGCGATCCGGAATGGACTGCCCGGCGCCGTCATCGGTGTCGCGGTCGTGCAGATCGGCGTGGTGCTCGGCGTTCATCATCGTTCGCTCGAAGGCCTTCCCATCATCGAGCTCCAAGCCCTCGTGGCAGCACTGACGCTGACGGCGCTTTACCTGGGCGTGATGGTCGATGAAAGACGCCGGGCGAACGAGAGTCTTCAGCATTCGCTGCGGCTGGCCGCGGCAAGCGAAATGGCGGGCGCCATTGCCCACGAGGTGAACCAGCCGCTCACGGCGCTCGTCAACTACGGGCAGGCCGCGCAAACGCTTCTTGAACGAGGCCAATCCGAGCGTTTGCCTCAGGTCATCGAGCGCATCCTCGCCGAGGCGCAGCGCGCATCCGACGTGGTTCGCCGGCTGCGGGACTTCTTCAGGGAAGGCACGACGCGGCTCGAGCAGATCAGCGTCGCCGATCTGATGAGATCCGCCCGGAATATCGGCTCGAGTATGCTCGCCGCCAGAAACGTGACGCTCGAGGTCAGCGTGGAGGATGGCCTTCCCGCCATCCTGGCAGATCGTCTGCAGATCGAGCTTGTGCTGCGAAACCTCATCGCGAATGCCCTCGAAGCCGTTGGCGCGGACAAGCAATCGGCCGGGCACATCGAGCTGCGCGCGCAGCGTTCCGACTCCGGCGAGCTGCGAATCGTGATAACCGACTCGGGCCCGGGGCTGTCTTTCGGCGAGCAAGAGCGGATCTTCGCGCCCTTCGTCTCGGGAAAGCCGACCGGGATGGGGCTTGGTTTGGCGATCAGCCGCGCGATCGCCGAGGCGCACGGCGGCTCGTTGGTCGCCCAGTCAGGGCCGCGCGGCGAATTCCACTTGTTGCTTCCCTTGCACCGTGCCAGCTAGCAAGGACAACCCGTCGGTCGTCTATATCGTCGATGACGACGCATCCATTCGGGACTCTCTGTCCCTGATGCTCGGCCTTGCCGGCTACGTGACGCGTCTCTTCGCGGACGCGGAAAGCTTCCTGACGGCGTTCGAGCCACACTGGACGGGATGCGTGGTCGCAGATCTTCGGTTGCCAGGACTCAGCGGCACGGGGTTGCAAGCCCGCGTTCGCCAAGCCGGGAGCAACCTCCCGTTCATCATCATCACCGCACACGGAGATGTTCCGGCAGCCCGGACAGCCTTCCTCGCCCAAGCCGTCGACTTCATCGAGAAACCCTTCTCCGAATCGCAGCTGCGCCAGGCGATTGACCGAGCGTTTGCGCTGGAGCAGCAAAGAACGGGCGCCGCTGCGGATCAGAAGGCCATGCGCGAGAAACTCTCCCAGCTCACCGCCCGCGAGCGCGAAGTCCTCGAGCAAGCCGCGAAGGGCTTGCACGCAAAGGAAATCGCCGCTGCGCTGGGGATCAGCCCGAGAACGGTCGAAGTCCACAAGACGCGCATCATGGAAAAGCTCGGGGTCCGGAATATCGGCGAGCTGGTGCGATTCGCCCTGACTACGGAGGGCCGGAATGGCGGTTGACCGTCCGGGACAACATGACTCCGATGGCGATGACGCAGAATATGGCACCCGCATAGAACGTCCATGCGGCGCCGAACGCATCCCAGAGTAGACCGGCGAGCACGCTGGCGACCAACATCGCCGCGCCTGAGACAAGGTTGAAAAAGCCGAACGCCGTCCCGCGAAGGTCGGCGGGCGCGGCGGCGGCGACCATCGTGGCGAGCAGGCCCTGCGTCATCCCCATGTGCAAGCCCCACAGAAGGATGCCGAGAAATATGGTGAGGAGGGATTCGCTGTGTGCAAGCGCGATATCGGCCGCAATGAGAACGGCCAGGCCGCATGCAAGGAGCGTCGTGTGGCTCATGCGGTCTGCCAGCTTGCCGAATGGGTATGCCGTGGCCGCGTAGGCGATGTTCATGACCACAAGGACAATCGGAACCCACGCGATCGAAAGCCCGCCTTGCTGCGCGCGCAGCACGAGAAAGGCCTCGCTGAAGCGCGCCAGCGTGAATATCGCGCCCAGTACGACGACCCACCAGCACGAGCGACCCAGCCGCCGGATTTCCCGCCAGTGGATGGGATTGATGCGTTTTCCTTCCCTTGGCTTCTCCGGCTCGCGCACACCGAACAGCAGGAGCGCAACGGCGAGCAGGCCGGGGATCACCGCGACCCAGAACACCGCCCGGAAATCGTTTGCCCACAGGAGCATCAGCCCGATCGCGAGCAGCGGGCCCGTAAACGCCCCCACCGTATCGAGCGATTGGCGCAGGCCGAAGGCGGCGCCGCGCACGGCGGCCGGCGCGAGGTCCGCGACGAGCGCATCCCGGGGTGCGCCGCGGATTCCCTTGCCGATGCGGTCGATGAAGCGCGCCGTCAGCACCATGCCCGGGCTGCCAGCGAGGGCAAACAGCGGCTTGCTCAGCGCTCCGAGCCCATAGCCGATGACGGCAAGCGGCTTGCGCCGTCCGAGGAAGTCGCTCAGCGTTCCGGAGAACACCTTGACGATGAGCGCCGTTGCTTCGGCGATGCCTTCCACAATGCCTACCGTGAGCGCGCTTGCGCCCAGGACGGTGACCATGAACACCGGCAGCAGGCAGTGGATCATCTCGGAGGAGATGTCCATCAGCATGCTGACGAACCCCAGCGCCCAGATGGCGGGCGGTATCTTGTTCCCGCCGCTCCCGGTCATCGCTTGTCAGCCACCGGCCATTCCGCCGACCTTTAGCGCGGCCCACAAGGCGGCCAGGCCACACGCGACGCTGAGCAGCACGTACGCAGCGGCTACGCCCCATTCGCCCTTCTGCAGAAGGCTGACCGTCTCGACGCCAAAAGCAGAGAAGGTTGTGAATCCGCCAAGGAACCCGGTGAAGATGAGCAGCCGCACTTCCGGGGTGAGGAAGTTGTGATGCTCTGCGATTCCGATGATCGTGCCCGCTGCGAAGCAGCCGAGGACGTTGACCACGAACGTCCCGACCGGAAACTTCCACGCGATTGTGTAATGCAGCACCAGGGCCCCGCACTGGTACCTCGCCACGCAGCCCAGCGCGCCGCCCACCGCCACCAACAAGGTCGCTTTCATCCAGCCTCCCTGTGCGCCATCGTACCGGCCAACGGGACTGTTTTCGCGACACACTCGGAGAGGAGCGCGCTGATTTGCTTCAACGGACTATTTCTCTACTAATTCCGTACGTTCTGGAGACAGAAACGGCCTAGCTGAACGCTAAGCCGTTGAAATTTGGTAGGCCGTGGCGGATTCGAACCGCCGACCAACGGATTAAAAGTCCGCTGCTCTACCAGCTGAGCTAACGACCCGGAGTTTTGCGATTGAGGCTGTTTTTTCCGCAAATACGGCGGAAAGGCCGAAATTTTATCAGCCTTGGCGGCTGATTCGCCAGTATTGCCACTTCATCGTGGCCGCGGAGCCGGCGACGATGCAGATGAAGGTGACGATCGAGCCCAGCGCGAGGGTCGAGAAGCCGGTGATGGCCTGGCCGATGGTGCAGCCGAGGGCGCAAATCCCGCCAAAACCCATTAATAGTCCTCCGAGAATATGCATCCCGGTGTCTTCGGCGTCCCGGAAGCCTTCCCAGCGGAATCTTCCGGTGGCGAGAGCGTAGGCGGCCGAGCCGGCGATCACGCCGGCGACCGAGGCGATGCCGTAGGTGACGATCCTCGATTTGTCGGTCCAGAACATGAGGTAGTCGAGCGACCAGGCCAGCGGCGCGACGAAGGAGAAGGACTCCATGCGCCCGGTGTTGGTGGCGACGAAGGCTTCCTGCAGCGTATTGGGATCTTCCGCGAGGCGCCCGAGATGGCCGCTCACGTACCAGCCGCCGGCCACGACCAGCCCGGTCACGACGCCGCCGAGGCTGTAATTCCGGTTGGCGCGGAATTCGCTGCTCGCGTAGACGAACGCGATGATCGCGCCGCCGATGAGCGCGGCGAAGAGGGCGGCGAGGATGCGCTTTTCGATCCTGAGTTTCAGGGAAAAGAGGGAAGCAAGGTCCTGGCCGGTCGGAAGGACCACCGAAACCTGCTCGAGCACGCCGACGCGGAACGCTCCCAGCACGCCGCGCAGGGTCATGTAGGCCGCGATGCCGAGGAAGACGTAGACGATCACCGACTTGAGGTTGCCGCCGCCGATGCGGATCAGCGTCTTCGAGCCGCAGCCCGAGCCCAGGGTCATGCCCACCCCGAAGAGGAATCCGCCCACTACGTACGAAAGCCAGGTGAAGTTCGGCCCGGGGTAGATCGATTTCGAGAGGTCGACGACGCCGGCGAGCTGCAGCGCGCTCGAGGCGAGCAGCGCGACCGCGATCGCGAGCAGCCACATGCGCATCCGGTTGAAGTCGCCCATGTTGACCCAGTCCGAGACCGCGCCCATGGTGCAGAAGTCGGTCTTGTTGGCGACCGCGCCGAAGATGAAGGCGAGGAGAAACGCGCCCCCGGTCACATAGGGGGCGAGCTGGGCGGGGCTTAAGTCGTTCAGCGTCGGAAAGCCGCGAGGCGCTGCTTCGCGCTCGTCGCGGCGGAGCTCGCGGGATACTTCGAGACGAGCTCCTCGAGGGTTCGCTGCGCGGCCTTGCGATCGCCCATCGTCTCCTGCGCGCTCGCGATGCTGAGCATCGCATCGGGCGCCTTGGCGCTGTCGGGCCAGGTCGAGAGCAGCTTGCGCTGGGCGGCGATCGCGTTCTTGTAGTCGCGCTGGCCGGAGTACGCCATGCCGACCCAGTATTGGGCGTTGGAGGCGAGCGGGCTGAGCGGATAGGTGACGAGAAAGCCCTGCATCGCCGACACCGCGAGCGGATAGTTGCCGAGCTTGAACTGCTCGAGCGCCGCCTGGTAGGCCTTGTTCTCGGCCGGCGAGGCCTCGGCTTCCGTCGCGGCGGGCGGCGGCGCGGCCGTGGCGGCCTGCTCGCGCGCCTGCTCGAGCCTGCGCAGGCGCGTGTCGATGTCGAGGTAGAGGTCCTTCTGCCGCTTGTCCGCGCTCTCCGCCTGGTTCGCCAGCACTTCGAGCTGGCCCCGCATGCGGGCGATGTCGTTGCGCAGCGCTTCGAGCTGCGAGGAAAGCTCGAGGATCGCGCCGCGGTCGGTCGCCGCGGACTCGATCCTGCCGAGGCGCTCCTCGACCGTCCGCTGGTTCGCGTCGACCTGCTGGCGCAGCGCGTCGATGCGCCGGCGCGCCTCGCCGTCGTCGAACAGTCCCTGGGCGAGCGCCGGCGCGGCGAGCGCCCAGGCAAGCACGACGAGCGTCCCAAGGATCGCCGCGAGCTTACCCGGCCTCGCGGCCGGCGCAGCGCTACGGCGCATCAGTATTCGCCGCTATACAGGACTTCGCCGCGGCGGTTCTTCGCCCAGCAGTCCTCGGTATGCTCGGAGCACGCCGGCTTTTCCTCGCCGAGGCTCACCGACTCGATCTGCGCGTCTTTCACGCCGAGCAGCGTCATCATCCTCTTCACGCTGTCGGAGCGGCGCTGGCCGAGCCCGATGTTGTACTCGCGGCTGCCGCGCTCGTCGGCGTTGCCCTGGATCAGCACCTTGGAGCCGGGATTGTCGCGCAGGTACTTGGCGTGGGCCTCGACGATCGGCCGGTACTCGTCCTTGACGTCGAACTTGTCGAAGTCGAAGTAGATCGTGCGCTTGGACAGGACGTTGCTCGGATCCTTGAGCGGGTTGCCGCCCCCCGCGAGCGGCTTCTTCGTGAGATCGACCGGCGCCACCGGGGACGATGCCGCTCCGGGTTTCGTCGGCGCGCCCTTGTCGACCACGTCGGCGGGCTTCTGCTCGTCCGTCGGCGTAGTGGAGCAGGCGGCGAAGAGAGCTGACATCGTTACGGCGAAAGCTGCGATCAGGATTGCGCGCACGGTATGCCTCCTTATTCGATGAACGGGCCCCACGCGGGCTCGCGAACGTCCCCTGCGGTGATGCTAAGTCTCTGCTTGATGCGCCCGTCGGACGAGACCGCCGAGAGCACGCCCTTCCCGCCGACCACGGTGGCGAGAAGGATCATCCGGCCGTTGGGCGCGAAGCTCGGCGACTCGTCGCGGTCGCTGTCGGTGATGATCTGCAGCTGCTTGTTCGTCAAATCGAGCAACGCCACCTGGAACTTGCCGCTGTTGCGGGCGATGTAAGCGAGCGTCTTTCCATCCGGGCTCAACCTGGGCGAAACATTATAGCTGCCCTCGAAGGTGATGCGCTGCGGCTCGCCGCCCGCGATGGGCACCCGATAGATCTGGGGGCTGCCGCCGCGGTCGGAGGTGAAGTAGATCCATTGCCCGTCGGGCGAGAAGCGCGGCTCGGTGTCGATCGCGCTCGAGCTGGTCAGGCGGCGCACGCCGCTGCCGTCCGGGTTGATGAGGAAGATCTGCGAGCCGCCCTCGCGCGACAGCGTGACGGCGAGCTGCTTTCCGTCGGGCGACCAGGCCGGGGCGGAGTTCGAGCCCTTGAAGTTCGCGACCACGTTGCGCTTTCCGTCCAGCAGCGAGTGCACGTAGACCACCGGCTTCTTGGCCTCGAAGGAAACGTAGGCGAGCCGCCGGCCGTCGGGCGACCAGGCGGGCGAGATGATCGGCTCGAACGAGGCGAGCGCGGTCTCCTCGCCGGCGCCGTCGGCGTCGGCGATCTGCAGCTCGTAGCGGTTCGCGCGCTTGACGACGTACGCCACGCGCGTGGAGAACACGCCTTTCTCGCCGGTCAGCTTCTCGTAGACGAAATCGGCGATCCGGTGCGCCGTGGCGCGCAGCTGCTCCCGGGTCAAGGTGTACGCGATGCCGCCGAGCGGGACCTGCTTCACCGTGTCGTAGAGGCGAAAGCGCGCCTCGAAGCGGCCGTCGGGCCGCGCCGAGACCGAGCCCACGAGCAGCGCGTCGGCGAGCCGCGAGCGCCACTCGGCGTAGTTGATGCTCGACGCCTCGGTCGGCGCGGGCGAGATCGGCGGCACCTCCACGGAGCGGAACAGGCCGCTGCGCTCGAGGTCGGCGCGCACGATCGGGGTAATGCCGCCCGCCGGCCCCGGGGACAGGATGCCTTCGCCCGCGAAGGGCACGATGGCGACCGGGATGCGCTGCGCCCCGGCGCCGGTGATCTCGATCGCGAGCTGGGCGCGGGCCGCGGGAACCAACGCGGGGACAAGCGGCAGTAAGGCCGTTAGAACCAAGCTGAGAAGACGTAACCGCAAGCTGCTTCCTCCTGATCTTGTTCTGAAACCCTCTATTGGTCCTTGGGCCGGAAGCGAAGTTCCAGCTGCCGCTCGAACAGGCTCGCCGGCTCGGGCTTGGGCAGCGGCGAGGACTTAAGGATAGCGCGCTCGACGGCCTCGTCGTAACCCCTGTGCCCGCTCGATTTGCGCATCCTCACGGTGAGCACCTCGCCGGTAGGCAGCAGCGCGACGTCGAAGATCGCCTCCGGATTGCCCGTCAGGTCCTGCGGCAGGTTGATGTTGCCGCGGATCTTGTTGCGGATCCTCGAGACCCAGGCCGCCATCGCGTTGATGCGTGCGGTCTCCTGCTCCCGCGCCGCCTGCTCGCGCGCCTGCGCCTTCAGCTGGCGCTCCCGGAACTCGCTTTGCTCGCGCGCGAGCTCCTCGCGCGCGCGCTTTTCCAGCTCGAGGTCGCGCGCCGGAGGCTTGGGCTTCGCCGCCGCCGGCGGGGGCTTCGGCTTGGGCTCCGCCTTGGGCTTCGGCTTGGGCGCCGGCTTCTCGACGATCTGCGGCTTCTCGATCTTCGGCTCCGGCTTCGGCGGCTCGGGCTCGATTTTCGGCGGCGGCTTGGGCGCCTCGACGACCGGCGCGGGCACCGGCGGCGGCGGCTCCCACAGCTCCACGCTCACCGTTTCGGGCTTGTAGCTCTGCATGCGCACGCCGAAGAACATCACCGCGATGAGCGCCGCGTGGATGGCGAAGGCGAGCGCGAACGAGCGCCCGTAGCCGGGCTCGTAGCGCCGGGCGAACGCGAGCGAGCTCATCCCCGCGCGGCGGCGCTCATTTCTGCGCCGGCTTCACCTGCAGGCCGACCCGCGCGATCGACTGGCTGCGCAGGTCGTCCATCACGTTGAGGACCGCCTCATAGCGCACGTTCTTGTCGCCCGCGATCAGCACCGCGAGCTCCGGGTTCTTCGCCTGGCGCTGCTTGATGATCTGGGCGAGCGCGGCGCGCGTCACGGCCTGCTCGTTGACGAGCGACCCGGCGGCGTCGCGCTCGCGCAGGATCAGCCGCGCGTCCTCGCGCACGATGATCTCGATCGGCACCATCTTCGGCTGCCCCGCCTTGCCCACCGTGGGCAGGTCGATCACCCCCGGAGTGATGAGCGGCGCGGTGACCATGAAGATCACCAGCAGCACGAGCATCACGTCGATGTACGGCACGACGTTGATGTCGTGCATCGGCGCGCGCTTTCGGCGAAGCGCCATGCTTACCGGACGGCCTGGCGCTGCAGGATGTTGGAGAACTCCTCCATGAAGCTCTCGAAGCGGTTGGCGAGCCGGTCGATGTCGTGCGAGTAGCGGTTGTAGGCGACCACCGCGGGAATCGCGGCGAAGAGGCCGATCGCCGTCGCCACCAGCGCCTCCGCGATTCCCGGCGCGACCTGCGCGAGCGTGGCCTGCTGAACGTTCGCGAGGCTGCGGAAGGCGTGCATGATTCCCCACACCGTGCCGAACAGGCCCACATAGGGGCTCACCGAGCCGGTGGAGGCGAGAAACGAAAGGTGGCGCTCGAGGAAGTCCATCTCGCGCTGGAAGGTGGCCTTCATCGCGCGCCGCGCGCTGTCGACCATGTCGCTCGGGTCGGTCTTCTGGCCGCGCAGCTTGGCGAACTCGCGAAAGCCCGCCTCGAAGATGCGCTCCAGGCTGCCGATGGTGTGGCGGCTGTTGACCGCGCCCTGGTAGAGCGCGCTCAGGTCCTTGCCGCTCCAGAACTCGCGCTCGAACTTCTCGGTCTGGCCGCCGGCGCGGCGGATCGAGAACCACTTCTGGAAGATGAACATCCAGGACATGAAGGAGACGCCGAGCAGCAGGAACATCACCACCTTGACGACGATGCTCGCGTGGAGGATCAGGGTCCAGATGTCGAGGTCCTGCGTGATGTTCATGTGAGCGCCCGTTCGAGTTCTTGGGGAAATCGTGTCGGAATCATTCGATCGCGGTCCACCAGCGCCAGCGTTATGTCGCCTTCGACCAGCAATTCGCCGCCGCGTTCGACGCGGTGCCTGAAGACCAGGCTCGCGCGGCCCATTTTAACGACTTCGGCGCTCACCGAGAGCATGTCGTTGAGGCGCGCCGGCTTGTGATAATTCACCGCCAGCTTGAACACCACGAACAGCACGCGCCGCTCCTCGGCGACGCGCGCGAGATCGACGCCGGCCGCGTTCAGCAATTCGCTGCGCGCGCGCTCCATGAATGCCAAATATTGCGCATGGAACACCACGCCGCCGGCGTCGGTGTCCTGGTAGTAGACCCGCACCGGGATGCGGAAGGGCTTGCTACTTTTCAGAGAGCAACTATTGGTCAGAAAGAAGATCGGGGCCCGCCGCGCCCTGCCCCGCCGGCGCCACGAGGCCGAAATGGCGGTACGCGGCGAGCGTGGCGATCCGCCCGCGCAGCGTGCGTTGCAGGTAGCCTTGCTGGATGAGGTAGGGCTCGAGCACGTCCTCGATGGTGTCGGCTTCCTCGCCGATGGCGTGCGCGAGATTCTCCACCCCCACCGGGCCGCCGGCGAACTTCTCGATCACCGCGAGCAGCAGCTTGCGGTCCATCGTGTCGAAGCCCAGCGCATCGACGTCCAGCATCTTCAGCGCCGCGTCGGCGACCGGCTTGGTCACCACGCCGTTTGCCTTTACTTCGGCATAGTCGCGTACCCTTCTGAGCAGTCGGTTGGCTACTCGCGGCGTTCCACGCGCGCGACGCGAGATTTCATTCGCTCCTTCTTCCTCCAGGGAAACCTGCAGCAAGCGTGCGGAGCGCTGCACGATCTTCGAAAGATCGGCCTGAGAGTAAAACTCGAGCCGCGCCACGATCCCGAAGCGATCTCGCAGCGGATTGGTGAGCATGCCGGCGCGGGTGGTCGCGCCGACGAGCGTGAACGGCGGCAGGTCGAGCTTGATCGAGCGCGCCGCCGGGCCCTCGCCGATCATGATGTCGATCTGGAAATCCTCGAGCGCGGGATACAGGATCTCCTCGACGAGCGGCGAGAGCCGGTGGATCTCGTCGATGAACAGGACATCGCGCGGCTCGAGGTTGGTGAGGAGCGCGGCGAGGTCCCCCGGGCGCTCGAGCACCGGCCCGGAGGTCTGGCGCAGGCTCACGCCCATCTCTTTTGCGACGATGTGCGCGAGCGTGGTCTTGCCGAGGCCCGGCGGGCCGAACAGCAGCACATGATCGAGCGCCTCGCTCCTTCCCCGGGCGGCCTGGATGAAGATCTCGAGCTGGCCGCGCACCTTCTCCTGCCCCACGTACTCGGCGAGCGTCGCCGGGCGCAGCGAGCGCTCGAACTGCTCCTCGTGCGTGGAGACGGGCTTGCCCGTGATCAGGCGGTCAGTCTCAACGGCCATGAAAGTAATTTCTCACCATCACGATTTTGCCAGCGCTTTGAGCGCCGCGCGGATGCTCTCGGCGACCCCGAGGCCCGGCGGCAGCCCTTTCACGGCTTGCAGCGCTTCCTTCTCGTTGTAGCCCAGCCCGATCAGGGCGTTCACGACATCCGAGGCGCCGCTCGGTTGCGCCTTTCCTGCGCCGGTGATCTTTCCCTTCAGCTCGAGCAGCAGCCGTTCGGCGGTCTTTTTTCCGATGCCCGGCACGGTCGTCAGCTTGGCGGCATCCTGGAGCGTGACCGCGTCGGCGAGCTCGGCGACCGAAAGGCCGGAGAGCACCGAGAGCGCGGTGCGCGGCCCGACGCCGGAGATGCGGATGAGCTGGCGGAATGCCGCGCGCTCCTCCTGGGTCGCGAAACCGTAGAGGATGTGCGCGTCTTCGCGCACCACGAGATGCGTGAACAGGCTGACCGCTTCGCCGGTGGCGGGCAGGCTGTAGAAGGTGCTCATCGGCACGTCGAGCTCGTAGCCCACGCCGCCGACGTCGACGAGCACCTGCGGCGGGGTTTTGGACTCCAGGCGCCCCTTGAGCCTGCCGATCAGACGAGCCTCCCGCGCTTCATTCTGAGATTCTTCGTGGAATAGCTGCCGAGCGCGCCGGCGTGCGCGTGGCAGATCGCGCAGGCGAGGGCATCGGCCGCGTCGGCGGCGGGATCGCCGGCCAGCGCGAGCAGGCGCTTCACCATGTGCTGCACCTGATCTTTGTTCGCGTGGCCGTTGCCGACCACCGACTGCTTCACCTGCAGCGCCGTGTATTCGGCCACCGGGAGCCCGGCGAGGACGGCGGCGCAGATGGCGGTGCCGCGCGCCTGGCCGAGGGCGAGCGTCGATTGCGGATTGACGTTGACGAACACTTTCTCCACCGCGACTTCGCCGGGACCGTGCTCGGCGATGATCTCGCCCAGCCCTTCGAGGATCACCTTCAGGCGCGCCGCGAGGTCGCCCGCGCCCGATTTCACGCAGCCGCTCGTGACGTAGCGCAGCTTCACCCCGTTCTTCTCGATCACCCCGAACCCGGTGACCTGCAGACCGGGATCGATGCCGAGAATTTTCAGTGGCGCCCCCGGCGATTCGCCATCGGCTAGTCGAGCACCGCGGTGGTGTAGACGTCCTGGACGTCGTCCAGGTTCTCGAGCGCATCGAGCAGGCTTCGCATGCGCGCGGCCTCCGCGCCGGCGAGGACGGCTTCGTTCACCGGCTTCATCGTGATGTCGGCGAGCTCGGGCTTGAGCTTCGCCTTGTCGAGCGCGGCCTTGACGGCGCCGAAGTCCGCCGGCGCGCAGATGAGCTCCACCGAGCCGTCGTCGTGCTTCATCACGTCCTCGGCGCCCGCGTCGAGCGCCGCTTCCATCACCGCGTCCTCGCTCGTGCCGGGACCGAAGATGAACTGACCGCAGTGCTTGAAGAGGAAGGCGACCGAGCCGTCGGAGCCGAGGTTGCCGCCATTCTTGCTGAACGCGTGGCGCACCTCCGCCACTGTGCGCGTGCGATTGTCGGTCAGGCAGTCAAGCAGGACCGCCGCGCCGCCGGGGCCGTAGCCCTCGTAGCGCACTTCGTCGTAGGACACGCCCTCCAGCTCGCCGGTGCCGCGCTGGATGGCGCGCGTCACGCTGTCCTTGGTCATGTTCGCCTCGCGCGCCTTCTCGAGCGAGAGCCGCAGGCGCGGATTGCTGTCCGGGTCGCCGCCGCCCGCCTTCGCCGCGACGGTGATCTCCTTGATCAGGCGGGTGAAGACCTTCCCCTTCTTCGAGTCCGCCGCCGCCTTGCGGTGCTTGATGTTCGCCCATTTGCTGTGACCGGCCATAGGCGGTAATTTTACGCGAGCGGCCAGCGCGTGATATCGAACTCGGGCGCGACCGGGACGTGGGCGAAGCCGCGCGTTCCCTCCAGCGTGCGGGTGATGTGGCCGTCGCCCGTGGTGTCCTCGACGAAGAGCAGCGCCCCCGGCGCGAAGCGGTGGCGGCTGCCGTCGTCGAGCTCGATCTCGCCCACGCCCGAGACCACCACGATGAACTGGCGCTGCGGCGCCCGGTGCTTGTCGTGCAGGTGCGAAGGCGGGGTGTCGCGAAAGAACAGACGCAGCGCCGGGAAGTCCGCCGAGGTCGGTCGGCCGCTGCGGTCCGGTTGCATCGGCACCTGCCGCCGCTCAATGCGCGCCTTGCCGTCACCGCCGGTGAAGATCCGGGTTACGATCATAGGTCGCCGGAATTCTACGTTACGTCATGACTCCCGCCCTCCTCGTCGCCAAGAACGACAAGACCGAGCTGCGCCTGCTCCCGGCGCTCGCGAACCGCCACGGCCTCATCACCGGCGCCACCGGCACCGGCAAGAGCGTCACGCTGCAGGCGCTCGCGCACGGCTTCTCCTCCATCGGCGTCCCCGTCTTCATGGCCGACGTGAAGGGCGACCTGTCCGGCCTTGCGAAGCCGGGCGCGCCGGGCTCGAAGGCTGCTGAAAGACTGCAAGCCCTGAAAATCAAGGCCGCGTTCAGCGCCTGCCCGACTTCGTTCTGGGACGTCTACGGCAAGGCCGGCATTCCGGTGCGCGCCACGGTATCCGACATGGGCCCGCTGCTCCTCGGGAGGATGCTCGGGCTCAACGACACGCAGGAAGGCGTGCTCGGCATGGTGTTCAAGATCGCCGACGACCACGGCCTGCTGCTTCTCGACCTGAAGGACCTGCGCGCGATGCTGCAGCACGTCGGCGACAACGCCGCGCAGTTCAAGACCGAATACGGCAACGTCTCGACCGCGACGATCGGCATCATCCAGCGCGGGCTGCTCAACCTCGAGAACCAGGGCGCGGCGCAGTTCTTCGGCGAGCCGATGCTCGAGCTCGCCGATCTCATGCAGACGCGCGACGGCAAAGGCGTCGTCAGCATCCTCGCCGCCGACAAGCTGCTCGGCTCGCCGCGGCTCTACTCGAGCTTCCTCTTGTGGATGCTGTCGGAGCTCTTCGAGCATCTGCCGGAGACCGGCGACCTCGAGAAGCCGAAGCTCGTGTTCTTCTTCGACGAGGCGCATCTGCTGTTCAACGAGGCGCCGAAGGCGCTGCTCGAGCGCATCGAGCAGGTGGTGCGCCTCATCCGCTCCAAGGGCGTCGGCGTGTACTTCGTGACGCAGAATCCGCTCGATATCCCCGAGTCGGTGCTGGGCCAGCTCGGCAACCGGGTGCAGCACGCGCTGCGCGCCTTCACGCCGAAGGACCAGAAGGCGGTGAAGACGGCCGCCGACACCCTGCGGCCAAATCCCCGGCTGAAAGCCAGCGAGGTCATTACCGAGCTAGGCGTTGGCGAGGCACTGATCAGCTTCCTCGACGAAAAAGGCACTCCCCGAGTCGTCGAGCGGGGTTTCATCGTGCCCCCCGGGAGCCAGATCGGTCCTATCAGCGACGCAGAGCGCGAGCAAATTTTCAAAAGCCTCTCCTTTTTTAACAAATATCAAATTGCGATCGACCGCGAGTCCGCCTACGAGAAATTGAAAGGCCGCGCCGAGGACAAGGCGGCGCCGGCAACGGGGGCAAAGGCGGAAAACCCCGTCTCCGACATCCTGTTCGGCAAGACCGGGCCGCGCGGCGGCCGGCAGACCCAGGGCCTGGTGGAGGCGGTGTCGAAGAGCGCGGCGCGCGCGATCGGCTCGGAGCTCGGGCGCCAGATCATCCGCGGCGTGCTCGGCTCGATCCTGGGCGGCGGCAAGCGTCGTTGAGCGATTCTGCGAGCTATCGCCGCTGGGGAATCGCGTTCGGGCTTGTCGGGGTGCTCGCGTTCTCGCTGCGGCCGATCCTGATCAAGCTGTCGTACGGCGCCTATCCGGTGAGCCCGACGACGCTGCTTTTCCTGCGCATGACGCTGTCGCTGCCGTTCTTCGCCGCGGTCGCGTTTTTTCTGCGCGGAAAAGGGCCGCGGCTGACGCTGCGCGACTGGATGGCGATCCTCTGGCTGGGCCTGCTCGGCTACTACGCGGCGAGCTTCCTCGACTTCCTCGGCCTTCAGTACGTCGGCGCGGGCGTGGGCCGGCTGATTCTTTTCCTCTACCCGACGCTGGTCCTGCTGCTGTCGTTCCTGTTCCTGCACAAACGGCCCGGCGCGCGCGAGCTCGCCGCGCTGGTGCTGAGCTACGCCGGGATCGCGCTCGTCGTCTCGAACCAGATCGGCGCGGGCCGGGAAGGCAAGCTTTTCCTGCTCGGGGTACTCCTCGTCTTCGCTTCTGCCCTCTGCTACGCGGTTTACCTCGTCGCGGGCAGCCAGATGGTGCAGCGCATCGGATCGATGCGCTTCACCGCGTACACGATGGTCGTCGCTACCGTGCCGGCGATGCTGCAGTTCTTTCTCTTCGAGCCGGTCGCGGCGTTGCGGCTCCCCGCGGCGGTATGGGGCTACGCCATCGCGCTCGCCACCTTCAGCACCGTGCTTCCCGTCTTCCTGCAGTCCGAGGCGCTGAAGCGAATCGGCGCGACGCACTTCGCCCTCATCGGCGCCGCCGGGCCCGTGAGCGTGGCGGTGACGAGCGCCCTCGGCCTCGACGAGCCCTTCACCTGGCTGCAGGCCGCCGGCGGCGCGCTGGTGATCTTCGGTGTATTGCTGGTCTCGCTAAAACCAAAATCGTGAGGAGCTGATCCATGGATCTCGGAATTCGCGGCAAGACGGCGCTCGTGTGCGCCGCCTCGAAAGGCCTCGGCAAGGGCTGCGCGGCGTCGCTCGCGCGCGAAGGCGTCAACCTTGTCATCACCGCGCGCGGGCAGGAAGCGCTCGAGGCGACCGCGGAGGAAATACGCAAAGCGTTCGGCGTCAAGGTGACGGCGCTGGCCGGCGATATCACGACGGACGAGGGCAGGAAGCAGGCGCTGAAGGCCTGCCCGGCACCCGACATCCTGGTGAACAACGCCGGCGGGCCGCCGCCGGGCGACTTCCGCGAGTGGGACCGCGCCGCGTGGCTGAAGGCCATCGACGCCAACATGCTGACGCCGATCGAGCTCATCAAGGCGGTGCTCGACGGCATGATCCAGCGCAAGTTCGGGCGCGTGGTGAACATCACCTCGAGCGCCGTCAAGGCGCCGATCGCCGAGCTCGGCCTCTCCAACGGCGCGCGCAGCGGGCTCACCGGCTTCATTGCCGGCCTGTCGCGCAAAACCGTGCGCAACAACGTGACCATCAACAACCTGCTGCCGGGCTCGATGTGGACCGATCGCCTGCGCTCGAACATCGAGTTCAACGCCAAGAAGCAGGGCAAGCCGCCCGAGGAGCTCAAGCGCGCGCGCGAGGAAGGCATTCCCGCCGGCCGTTTCGGCACGGCGGAGGAATTCGGCGACTACTGCGCTTATCTGTGCAGCGCACAAGCGAGCTACATCACCGGCCAGAATCTTCTGATAGACGGCGGCGCCTATCCCGGCGCGTTCTAGAATCCGCTCCACGAGGAAAGCCACCGCTTCAGGAGGAGTCGCATGAAAAAGCTGTCCGTATTTCTCGCGTCGCTCGCGCTCACGGGCGCGGCGCTCGCGCAAAGCTATCCGTCCCGGCCGGTGAAGGTCGTGGTGCCCTGGCCGCCCGGACAGGCGACCGACATTTCGGCGCGGCTGGTCGCGCAAAAGCTGCAGGAGGCGCTCGGCCAGCCGGTGGTCGTGGACAACCGCGCCGGCGCCGGCGGCTCGATCGGCTCGGATGCCGTCGCGAAGAGCGCGCCGGACGGCTACACGCTGCTTGCGTCCTCCAGCGGCCCGATCTCGATCATGCCGAACCTGCAGAAGACGCCCTACGACTCGCTGAAGGATTTCGCGCCGGTGAGCCTGATCGCGCTCGCGCCGTTCGCGCTGGTGACGAGCCCGTCGTTCCCCGCCGCGAACGCGAAGGAGTTCGTCCGGCTCGTGCGCGCCAGTCCCGACAAATATGCGTTCGCCTCCTCGGGCACGGGCGCCACCGCCCACCTGCTGGCGGAGCTCTTCAATTCGATGGCCCAGCTCAAGGCGCGCCACGTCCCGTACAAGGGCAGCGCCCCCGCGCTCACCGACGTGATGAACGGACAGGTCGACTACACCATCGAGACCGTCGCGTCGGTGGTGAACCACGTGAAAGCAGGCCGGCTGAAGACGTTCGGCGTCTCGTTCGCGCGCCGCGCGGCCGCGATGCCCGATGTGCCCTCGCTTGCGGAGGCGGCGGACCTTCCCGGCTACGACATCGGCGCCTGGATCGGCTACAGCGCGCCCGCCGGCACGCCGCGCGAAGTGCTGACCCGGCTTTCGGCGGAGATCCAGAAAGCGATGCACGCGGCCGACCTGAAGGAGCGCTACCTCGCGCTCGGTCTCGAGCCGGCGTCGAGCACGCCCGACGAGATGGCGGCGTTCCTGCGCCGCGAGCAGGAGCGCTACGGCTCGGTGATCCGGAACGCGAACATCAAGCTCGA
>CAYOVM010000008.1:0-15470 GCA_964407355.1 uncultured Enterobacteriaceae bacterium | reverse complement strand
CTGGCCGGCGCGCTCGGCGCCGAGATCGACGGGGTCGACCTGAGAAAAGACCTGGCGGCGGAAGTCGTGGCCGGCATCCGCCGCGTGTTCCTCGAGCATCTCGTGATCTTCTTCCACGACCAGCCGCTCACGCCGGCGCAGTTCATGGCGTTCGCGCGGCGCATGGGCACGCCGGTCGAATATCCCTTCGTCAAGGGGCTCGACGGCTTTCCCGAGGTGATCGAGGTGAAGAAGCTCGAGCACGAGCGCCACAACTTCGGCGGCATCTGGCATTCGGACACCGCCTACCTCGCCGAGCCGCCGATGGGCTCGATGCTCCTCGCCCGCGAAGTCCCGCCTTACGGCGGCGACACCCTTTTCGCCAACCAGTATCTTGCTTTTGAGAGCCTTTCCGAAGGCATGCGGCAACTGCTTTCAGGTTTAGTTGCAATCAATTCGTCATCCAAAGCAGACGTATCGAGGACCCGCGAAGACCGCATCAAAGAGCAGGGCGGCGAGTCGAAGGAGTTCGTCGGCAGACATCCGGTAGTGCGCACGCATCCGGAAACCGGCCGCAAGGCGCTCTACGTGAACACGGCACACACCGTGCGCTTCGACGGGATGACCGAGGAGGAAAGCGAGCCGCTCCTGCAGTTCCTCTTTCGCCACCAGGTGAAGCCGGAATTCACCTGCCGCTTCCAGTGGCGCGCGGGCTCGCTCGCGTTCTGGGACAACCGCTGCGCGCAGCACAACCCCATCAACGACTACCACGGGCATCGCCGCGTGATGCATCGCATCACCCTCGCGGGCGAGCGGCCGGTCTAGAGGATCTTCAGCGCACGAGCTGGTTGATCTCGATGATCGGCATCAGCACCGCGAGCACGATGCCCAGCACCATGGCGCCCATCGCCAGGATGAGCAGCGGCTCGAGGAGCGTGGCGAATACCAGCGCCCGGCGCTCGACTTCGCGCCCGAGGTTGCGCGCGGCGCGGTCGAGCATCGCGGCGAGCTCGCCGGTCGCTTCGCCGCTCGCCACCAGGTGCACGAGCACGGGCGGGAAGACTTTCGCCGCGCCGAGGGCCCGGGCGAGACTGCTGCCTTCGCGCACCGCCGCGATTGCCTCGGTCGCCGCGCGCGCGAGCACGGCGTTGGCGAGCGTCGCGCGCGCGGCCTCGAGGGCGCGCAGCAGCGGCACGCCGGCGGCCGTGAGGATCGCGAGGGTCGCGGCAAAGCGCGCCGTCGCGGCGAAGCGCGCGAGCCGGCCGACGATCGGCAGCCGCAGCAGCGCCGCGTCCCACGCGAACCTGCGGCCGGGCAGCGCAAGCCAGCGCCGCAGCGCGAGGAGCGCCGCGGCAGCGCCGAGCAGCAGCGCCCATCCTCCCGCCCGGAGAAACTCGCTCATCGCGAGCAGCAGCCGCGTCGGCCAGGGCAGCGCCTGGCGGGTCTGCCGGAATACCTCGATCACCTGCGGCACGACGTAAGTCATGAGGAAGAGCACGATCGCGACCGCCACCAGCGTCACCACCGCGGGATAGGCGAACGCGGAAACGATCTTCGAGCGCAGCGCATCGCGTTCCTCGAGGTAATCGGCGAGCCGCTCCATGATGCGCGCGAGCTCGCCGGATTCCTCGCCCGCGGCCACGGTGGCGCGATAGACCTCGGGAAATTCCTGCGGGAACTGGCCGAGCGCGCCGGCGAGACGGTGGCCGGCGACGACCTCGCTGCGCACCGCGGCGAAGGTTTCGCGCACCGCGGGGTGCTCGGCCTGCTCGATCGTCGCCGCGAGCGCCTGGGCCATCGGCAGCCGCGCCGCGAGCAGGCTCGCGAACTGCCGCGTGGCGAGCGCGAGCTCCGCCTCGGAGAAGCGCCGCCGGCGGAAGAGCGGCTGCCGCCCCGAGCCTGCGAGCGTGTCGACGGCGAGCGGCACGAGGCCTCGCGCACGCAGCGCAGCGCGCGCCGCGCGCGCGCTCTCGGCGTCGATCAGCCCCTGCTCGACGCGTCCCGCGGAGTCGGTTGCCTCGAAGCGAAACGATGGCATGCGCGCGCCGGAGGGAAAGGGCGGCCGCTCACTGCTCGCGCGTCACGCGCAGCAGCTCTTCCGCCGACGTGGCGCCGGTCTCGACCCAGCGCGCGCCGTCCTCGTTCAGCGTGCGAAAGCCCGCGGCGCGCGCGAGCTCGCGCAGGCGCTGCTCGCTCTCGCGCGCGTGGATCGCGGCGCGCAGCCGCTCGTCGATCTCGAGCAGCTCGTAGATCCCGGTGCGGCCGAGAAACCCGGTATGCGAGCAGCTCGGGCAGCCCGCCGCGCGCCATTGCCCGTCGGCGTCCTGCCGGCGGCACTGCGAGCACAGCCTGCGCACCAGCCGTTGCGCCAGGATTCCGAGCATCGACGAAGACAGCAGGAACGGCTCGATGCCCATGTCGAGCAGGCGCGTGACCGCGGCGGCCGAGTCGTTGGTGTGCAGCGTCGCGAGCACGAGGTGGCCGGTGAGCGAGGCCTGCACGGCGATCTGCGCCGTCTCCAGGTCGCGGATCTCGCCGATCATGATGACGTCCGGGTCCTGGCGCAGGATCGCCCGCAGCGCGCGCGCGAAGGTCATGTCGATGCGCGCGTTGACCTGGGTCTGGCCGATGCCCTCCAGGTCGTATTCGATCGGATCCTCGACCGTCATGATGTTGGTGCTGCCCGCTTCCAGGCGCGAGAGCATCGCGTAGAGCGTGGTGGTCTTGCCGCTGCCGGTGGGGCCGGTGACGAGCACGATGCCGTGCGGCTGCTTCACGAGCCGGTCGAGCGCGGCGAGCGTGGCGGCCGCCATGCCGAGCTTCTCGGGCTCGAGCCGGCCGCGCTCCTTGTCGAGCAGGCGCAATACGGCGCGCTCGCCGTGGCCCGTCGGCAGCGTCGAGACGCGCACGTCCACCGGCCTTCCGCCCAGGCGCAGCGCGATGCGGCCGTCCTGCGGCAGGCGCTTGTCCGCGATGTCGAGGTTGGCCATGATCTTGATGCGCGACACGAGCGCCGCGTGCAGCGCGCGGCGCGGGCGCACGATGTCGCGCAGCACGCCGTCGACGCGATAGCGCACCACCGTGTAGCTCTCGAAGGGCTCGACGTGGACGTCGGAGGCGCCTTCGCGCACGGCCTGCGCGAGCAGCGCGTTCAGCATGCGGATGATCGGCGCGTCGTCGCGCGCCTCCAGCAGATCCTCGACCTCGGGAAGGTCCTGCATCAAACGGCGCAGGTCGATCTCGCCTTCCACCTCGCCGACCACGCTCGCCGCCCCGGTCTCGGCGTCGGCGTACGCGGCGCGCAGGCCGGCGTCGAACTGCGCCGCATCGACCAGTTGCGGCGCGATGTCGCGGCCGAGCGCGCGACGGACCTCCATGACCGCGGCGGGCGGAGTCGCCGGCGTCACCCAGACAACCAGCCGCCCGTCGCGCTCGGCCGCCGGCAGCACGCCGTGGGCCTTGGCGAACGCATAGGGGACGAGCTGCCGGGTCATCGCGGCAGGGTCATTGCGCGAGCGGCGGCATCACCGGCGCCGGCAGGTCCGGCAGCACCAGGTGCGAATCGGGCTTGGTGCCTTCTTCGACGCGGCGCATCTGATCGTAGCGGTCCACCGCGAGCGTGCGCGCGGTCGCCTCGTCGCGCACCACGAACGGGCGCAGGAACACCATCAGATTGGTCTTCTGCTGCCGGCGCGTCTCGAAGCGGAACAGCTGCCCGAGCAGCGGAATGTCGCCGAGCAGAGGCACTTTCTCGATGCTGCTGCCGACGTTGTCCTGGACGAGGCCGCCCAGCACCACGATCGCGCCGTCGTCCACCAGCACATTGGTCTCGATGGCGCGCATGTTGGTGATGATGCCGGCGGCCACGGTGCGATCCTCGACGCTCGATACCTCCTGGTAGATCACCAGCTTGATGGTGCCGCCTTCGCTGATCTGCGGCCGCACCCGCAGCGTGAGGCCGACGTCGCGGCGCTCGATGGTCTGGAACGGGTTCACGGTGGCGGCGCCGGCCGAGGCGGCGTTGATGAACTGCCCGGTGATGAAAGGCACGTTCTGCCCGACGATGATGCGCGCCTCCTCGTTGTCCAGCGTGAGGATGTTCGGCGTGGAAAGGATATTGGCCTTGGCGTTCTGCTCCAGCGCGCGCGCGAGAAACTGCAGATTGGCCACCGAGCCGATTCCCGGAAGCGTGATCTGCCCGCGCGCGATGCCGATGTTGAGGCCTTTGCCCGCGGTCGCGGGATTCTGCGCGATGCCGAAAATGTTCTGCCCGGCGCCGCCGAAATTGGTGCCGCCCGCCACCCCGGCGGCGCTGCCGGCTTCGAAGCGTCCCAGGCCGCCCTGCCACTGAATGCCGAACTCGGCCGCCTGGTCGCTCGTCACCTCGACGATCAGGCTCTCGATGAAGACCTGCGCGCGGCGCACATCGAGCTTGTCGATCACCGCGCGCAATTGCCGGTAGACGGCCTCGGGGGCGGTGACGATCAGCGTGTTGGTGGCCGGGTCCGCCTGGATCGTCGCGCCGCCCACCTGCCCGGAGACCGGAGCGGAGGACGCGCCGGGCTGGCCCGGCGCCGCGCCGGAGGTGCGCGCAAGCGCCGGCGTTCCGGGCGGACGCGAGCCCGGCTGTCCGCCGGGGCTCGCGGCGGGCAGCGGCGCGAGCCCGGAGGACGCCTGATCGTTTCCGCCGACGCCCAGCAGCGTGCGCGCGAGGCGCGTGGCCTCGGCGTTCTTCAGATAGACGACATAGATATTCCCCGGCGACGCCGAGGGCTGGTCGAGCTTGGCGATGAGCGTGCGCAGCAGGCTCGCGCGCGCCGGGCTCGCCGAGCGGATGAGCAGCGAGTTGCTGCTCGGCTCGGCGAGGATCGTCACGCGCTGGCTCGCATCGGCCGCCTGGCCCGGCGCCTCGAGGAGCCGGCCGAGCAGGACCGCGAGGTCGCTCGCGATCGCGTGCTCCAGCCGCACGACGTCGATCTCGCTGCCGGCGGGCGTGTCGATGGCCGCGATGATGCGCGCGATGCGGCGCACGTTCTCGGCGTAGTCCGTGACGACGATGGTGTTGTTCGAGGGATAGGCGTTGATGGTGTTGTTCGGCGCGATCAGCGGACGCAGGACCTGCGCGATGCTCGCCGCCGATTCGTAGCTCAGGCGGAATACCTGCGTCACGACCTCGTCGCCGCGCGCGCTGCCCGCCGCCCGCCCCGACTGCACCGGCCCGCCCTGCAGCTTGGCGTCGGCCTCCGGCACCACCCGCACCACGCCGCCGGATTCGACGAGCGCCACGCCCTGCAGGCGCAACGCCGCGCTCAGCGCCGCCATCGCCTGGTCGGCCGACAGCGGCTGCTCGATCGTGAGATTGAGCGTGCCCTTCACGCGCGGATCGACGATGAAGGTCTTGCCGGTGAACTGGGCGACGGCGCGCACCACCGCGTCGATCTCGGTGTTGGCGAAATTGAGCGTCACGCGCTCCTGCGCCGCCGCCGGAACGCAAGATGCGAGCAAGACCAGAAACGCCGCGGTCCTCCCGCGCCGGCGCGCGGCGGGCCCTGCTCTGCCTGGTTTACCGGTCATGTTTTTGTCCCCCCTGCGCCTCAGGACTCGAGCGACAGTACCGCATTATCGCCCGCGCGCGGCCCGAGCACGCCGAGCAGCCCGTTCAGGGCGGCCCGCATCTGCGGTTCGGCCGAGGCGAGGCCTTCGAAGCGCAGCCGGCCCGCGCCCAGGCTGCCGTTGCCCTGCAAATGCAGCGGTCCGCTCAGCGTATCGAGCCGCAGGCGCGCGCGGTCGCCCTCGCCGCGCACGCTGAGGCGGTAGTCGCCAAGCGGCGCGACCGTGGAGAGCGCCGATTGCGCCGCGCGCCAGTCGACCCGCAGCTCGCCGGCGAGCGCCCCGCCGCGCAGCTCGAAGTCGCTCCAGCGCAGCTCGAGCGCGCCCCCGGGCCGCAGCGTGTTGAACGGAGCGCCGAGCACCGCCAGCGCCGCGGCCGGCAGTTCTGCGCTTCCCGCGCTCAGCGCGGTCGTCCCGGCGCCGAGCGAGAGCGAAAGCGGGGCGGCAAGCCAGGGGTGCGCGAGCCGCGCCGCCACCCGGCCGGAAACGAGCGCGCCGAGCTCGAGCCGCCAGGCGACGCGTCCAGGGACCAGCGTGATCTGGCGGCCGTCGCTCAACCCGAGCATCGCCGAGCCGTTCCAGAGGGTGCCGCGTGCGTCGACGAGGCGCAGCCGGCCGTGCGACTGCAGCCAGTCGCCGAGCCATGCCGCGGGCGCGCGCACGACGACGGTAAGCGCCGCCGCGAGCACGGCGGCGAGAACCAGGGAGACGCGGCGCGCGGCGGGTTTGGCCATCATTGGCCCGCGGCCGTCTCGAACGTCACCTCGGCGTCCACCACCCCGCGCGCCGCGGTCTGCGAAATCCGCGCGAGCGCGATGCGCAGGCGCGATTCGCGCGCCGTCTCCTCGAGCCACGCGAACCAGCGCGCCGCCGGGACGGCTTTCACGCTCACCGCGAGGCGCCGCTCGTCGAGCGCGGCGACGCGCGCATCGGCGAGGTTCGCGCCCGCGAGGGAGCGCTCCAGGGCGCCTTTCGCGACGGCGACCGATTCGACCGCGACGCCGCGGCTCTTGAGCTGGCCCGCCTCGCGCGCGAGCGCATCGACCTCGGCCGCCTGTGTACGCAGGCGCGGCAGCTCCTGCGCGAGCCGCACGCGCGCCTTCCAGGCGGGCTCGATCGCGACGAGATAAAGAAAGGCGCCGGCGGCGAGCACCGCCGTCGCGGCGACGAGCGAGCGCTCGCGGCGCGCGAGGCCCAGCCACCACGCCCGCGCGGCGCCGATCAACTCGACCCCCGCCGGCGCACGTTCAGCGCGGCGTCGGAGAACCGGCCCGAGAGCCCGGCCTGCTCGAGGCGCTCGAGCAGCGCTTCGCGTTTTTTCGGCGAATCGATCATCCGCGGCTCGAAGCCCACCTGCAGCGCGCGCTCGCGGTACTCGACGCTGCGCACGGACCCCGCCTCGGCCGGGACCGCCCGCGCGAAGGCCGCCGCGAGCGCCATGAAGTCCTCGGGGTCGCCGGTGCCCGCGCCGCCGCGCAGCTCGGCGAGCCCGCGGCGCATCTGCGCCAGCGGATCGAGCACCACCGGCACGCGCGGGAACGCCTCGTGGAACGCCGTGTTCATGCGCGCGCGCAGCTCGCGCTCCTCGCGCAGCATGAGCCAGGCGTCGACGTTGAGGGCGCCGATCCAGGCGAGCGCGAGCGCCGCGGCGAGCGCCGCGGGGACGCGCCACGCGCGCCAGTCCACGATGCGGGTGGCGAACTCGTATTGCAGCAGATCGAGGGCGACTGGCGGAGCGGTCCGCGCCGCGCTCTGCGCCACGGCGACGACCGGAACGCCGAGCGCCGCGCTCCAGGCGGCGGCGTCGCATTCGCCCTCGACTTCGATCGCCGCCGGTTTCGAAGCGCCGGCCTGCGCGAGCGCGAGGCGCAATTCGACCGGCGGCTCGCCGCCTTGCGAGGGGGAGCAGCAAAGGCCGAGGCGCTCGCCCATGCGCAGGCTCGCGTACGCGGCGGCGAGACGCAGCCGCCAGCGTCCTTCGCCGGCTGCAAGCGTGAGCGGCTCGGGCGTGGCGCTCACCGGCTCGATCTTGAGCCGCCCCAGCAGATCGAGCGCGCGCCTGAAAAGCGCGCGATCGAGCACCGCGAGCGTCGCGTGCCCGGCGGCGTCGGGCTTGCCGGCGACGACGAAGGCATGCTCGAGCTCGCCCAGCAGCACCGGCTCGGCGAGCGCGGGCAGCGCCGCGCGCAGGCGCGCGCCAGAAACGCGCGGCAAGCGCGCGTCGATGAGAAGCACGTCGGGCGCGGCGATCACAAGCTCCACCCGGGCAAGCGCGGGCAGCGCGGCCGGGACGGCGCTGCCGCGCTCCAGCACGCCGCGCTTTGCGTCGAGCAGCTCGAACTCGAGCACACTGTCGGCGCCGAGCTCGGCGAGCGGGCAAAGACGCAGGCGCAGAGTTCTCAGGAAGCCTCCCGCAGCCATAGCAGCTCCACCTTGCCCGCGTCACGCCGCAAAAGCGCGCGGCCGTGCAGCCGCGCCCGCCGGTAGATCAACCGGCCTTCGACGGAGAAGAAGCGCGTCGTCACCGCGATCTCCGTGTCCGCCGCCGCGAGCTTGAGCTCGGCGAGGCGGTTGAGGACGTCGGCGCGATCCCTGAAGTAGGCGCGGTCGCGGCTCGACGCGAGGCGGCGCGCATCGGCGAGCGAGAGATTGCCGATGCGCGCGGCGAGCACTTCCGCGGCCGCGGTATTCGCGTTGACCGGCGTGGGCTCGGGCAGCACGGTGACGAACGGCCGCAGCCGCTCGATCGCGGCGGCGTCGATGCCGTCGATGCCCAGCAAATCGTCGACGGAAGCGAGGCCGAGCCGCGTCTGCGCGCGCTCGCCTCTGTCCGACGCGCTCGCCGTGCCGGCGAGCACGCGCCGGGCGATCGGCTCGGCGAGAGCCGCGTCCAGGCTGGCCAGCGCGAGAAGCCGGCGCAACGCCTCCACTTCCGGCGGGTTCATGCTCCCGGCGCCGGCGAGATTGCGCAGGTTGAATTTCGCCTGCTCGTCGCGAATCCCGCCGGAAAGGTACGCCGGGTCGCGGCCATCGTTCTCGTTGAGCCGCGTCTCGGCGAGCGGCACGGCCCAGGCCTCGCCGAGGTGATCGACGGCCGAGGCGCGGCCGTCTTCGCGCAGGATGACCGCGATCCAGTCGAGCGCGCCCCGGAACAGCCATTTCGTCTGCGCGTAGGCGAGCTCGTTCTCGGCCTGGCGGGCGAGCAGGTTCTGCTGCCAGAAGGCGCCGCTCACGAGCGTCGCGACCACCGCCACCGCGAGCATCGCCATCACCACCGCGGCGCCGCGCTGCCGGCGCGGCCGCGATCCGCGCCGCGGCGGCCGGCGCGAATCCGCGCGATTTTTCATAGAGCGAACACGCGCACGTAGCGCGCTCCGTCCTCGGCTTCGATGGCGATCTCGACTCCGGTCGCCCGCGCCGGCGGCTGCACGCGCGCCGCGTCGTCGGGCGCCGACCAGAAGCCGCCGGCGTAGGCGCGCACGCCGAGGCGGCGCACCCCGGGCAGCATCACCACCGGATCGCTCGCCGCCGCGGCGGGCCATTGCGTGCCGGCGGACGACGCGCTGCGCACCAGCGCGCCGTCGGCGACGCGGTAGACGATGCGCTGCGCGCGCGCCGGCCCGCCGGCCTCGGGCGCGAGGCGCACGATCTCGAGCGCCACCGCGCCGCCGGCCGCCGAGACCGCGAGCGACGGCGGCAGCTCCTGCGCAACGGCGGGCGCCGGCAGCATCGGCTCGGGCACGCGCTGCGCGAGGTCGCGCTCCATCTGCGAGAGCGTGCGCAGCAGCCTCCCCAGCTCGTCCGATTCGCGCTCGATGCGCGCGCGCTGCGTGGCCGCGTAGTCGAGCCCCCTCCAGCAGATGACGCCCATCAGGCCGAGGAGCGCGATTGCGACCAGCATCTCGATCAGGGTGAAGCCGCGCGCCGGCGGCGGTCCCCACGATCTCAAGCGGGCGCGCATCGCTCAGGATCCGCCCGGCAGGATGCCGACCAGCTCGGCGAGCATGCGCTCGCGTTGCGCGCCTTCGTAGACGCGCACCTCGACGCGGCGGAACAGCGGGTTCGGGGTGGCCTTCACCTCCTCCACGCACTGCAGCGGCGCCCGGCCCTGCGGGCACTCGGCGGTGCGCGCGCCGACCGGCGGAAAGGCGCCCGCGACGCGCAGCTCGGCGATCCGGTTCTCGGCGGCGAGCTGCGCGAGCAGCCGCAGCTTGAGCTCGACGTTGGTCTGCGCCATCGCGCCCACCGCGCGCACCCCGGCGAGCAGCGCGACCGCCACGATGGCGAGCGCGACCAGCACCTCGATCAGCGTGAAGCCGCGCATCCGTCGCCCTCGCAGCGGATGAGACTCAGGTTGCCGAGCGCATCGAGCGCGAGGCGCAGCTCGCGCTCCGCGGTCGCGATGCGCACCGTCGCCGGCTCGAGCATCGGCTCGCGCCCGAACACCACGCGCGCGCCGTCGACGCGGCTTACGGCGAACGGCCAGCTTCGCGCGCGCAGCAGCTCGTCGCGCCACTCCCGCGCGCCCGGCTCGCGCACGAGGGGCCGGAAGCGGTAGCCCTCGAGATCGGCTTCCCACACGAGCGCGCGCCCCGAGATGCGAGCTTCGTCCTGCGCTATGCGAAACAGGGCGCCCAGACGCGCGCCCTCCTCCTGCAGCCGACGGCTCTCGCCGCCGCGCAGCGAGAGCGCGACCGCCGCCGTGCCCAGGCCGATGATCGCGATCGTCACGAGCAGCTCGAGGAGCGTGAAGCCGCGGGCGCGCATTGCGGCGCTCACAGATCCCAGGAACCGATGTCGGCGTCGGCGCCGCTGCCGCCGGCCTGCCCGTCGGCGCCCAGCGAGAACACATCGATCTCGCCGCGCACGCCCGGATTCAGGTAGTGATAGCCGTTGCCCCACGGATCCTTCGGCAGCTTGTCGAGGTACTGCTTCCAGTTCGCCGGCACCGGCTGGGTCTGCGGCTTCGCGAGCAGCGCCTGCAGGCCCTGGTCCATCGTCGGATAGCGGCCGTTGTCCAGCCGATAGAGCTTGAGCGCCTGCATGACCGCGGCGACGTCCTGCTTGGCGGCGACCGCGCGCGCCTCGTCGGTGCGCCCGAGCACGCGCGGCACGATCAACGACGCGAGGATGCCGAGGATCACCACCACCACCATGATCTCGACCAGGGTGAATCCGCGGACACGGCGCACGCCGAGGACCTGCGACCACTGTCGAGCGACCACGGACATTTCTTCTCCCCGATGACGACCCCCCTATGATAGTTGTATTCTCGGGCATGACTTCTCGCGTCGCCCGCGCCTGCACCGTTTTGCTGGTACTGGCTCTCGGGGCGACCGCGGCCGAATGGGCGCTGACGTTCAGCGCCCGGCGCACGCCGCCGGAGCCGTTGAGCGCTCTGGTGCTGGGAAACCAGGTCGCGCGCAGTCAGGCCGCGGAGACCGTTGCGATCGCGCGGCTTTTCGGCGCGCAAGCGTCGGGCGAGGCCAACAGCGTCAGGCTGCTCGGCGTCATCGCGCGCGGCACGCGCGGGAAGGGCGTCGCGCTGCTTTCGATTGACGGCCAGCCGGCGGTCGCGGTACGCGCCGGCGACGCCATCGCGGGGGACGCGACGCTCGCCGAGGTGCGGGCGGATAGCGTGCTGGTGAGCAGGTCGGGCGTCACGCGCGAGATCCGGCTGCCCTCCAGACCGGCGCCTGAAGGCATCGTGAAGGCGCGCTGAAACGCAAGCTGGCGTAAAGTAGTCTGCTTCGCGATTGGAGACCAGGATGAACGCACCTGCCCAGGCCGGCCTGCCGGCACTTTCCCTCAAAGACCCGAAGCTGTTCCGCGAGCAGTGCTACGTCGATGGCGAGTGGCTCGCCGCCTCCTCCGGGAAATCCATCGCGGTAAAAAATCCGGCGACCGGCGCCGTTCTGGGACGGGTTCCGAGCCTGGGCGCGGCCGAGACGCGCCGCGCCATCGAAGCCGCCGAGCGCGCCTGGCCGGCATGGCGCGCGAAGACCGGGAAGGAGCGCGCCGCGGCGCTTCGCAAATGGTTCGACCTGATGATGGCGAGCCAGGAGGATCTCGCGCAGATCCTCACCGCCGAGCAGGGCAAGCCGCTCGCCGAGGCGCGCGGCGAGATCGCGTACGGCGCTTCTTTCATCGAGTGGTTCGGGGAAGAGGCGAAGCGCGCCTATGGCGACACCATTCCCTCCCCGTGGGCCGACAAGCGCATCGTAGTGCTCAAGCAGCCGGTAGGGGTCTGCGCCCTGATCACGCCGTGGAATTTCCCGAACGCGATGATCACGCGCAAAGTGGGACCGGCGCTCGCCGCGGGCTGCACGGTGGTGATCAAGCCGGCGAGCAAGACACCCTTTTCGGCGCTCGCGATGGCGGAGCTCGCCGAGCGCGCCGGAATTCCGAAGGGCGTGCTCAATGTCGTCACCGGCAGCTCCGGCGAGATCGGCGGCGAGCTCTGCGCCAATCCGAGCGTGCGCAAGCTTTCCTTCACCGGCTCGACCGATACCGGACGCGTCCTCATGAAGCAGTGCGCCGACACGGTGAAGAAGCTCTCGCTCGAGCTCGGCGGCAATGCCCCGTTCATCGTCTTCGACGACGCGGACCTGGACGCGGCGGTGGAAGGCGCGCTCGCCTCGAAGTACCGCAACGCCGGCCAGACCTGCGTGTGCGCCAACCGGATCTACGTGCAGGACGGCGTCTACGACAGCTTCGCCGCCAAGCTGGTGGAAAAGGTGAAAGCCTTCAAGGTCGGCGCCGGCACCGAGCCGGGCGTGGTGATCGGGCCGCTCATCGACGAGGCCGGCCTGGAGAAGGTCGAGAGCCACGTCGCCGATGCGCTCGCCAAGGGCGCGAAAATAAAGACCGGCGGCAAGCCGCACGAGCGCGGCGGGCTGTTTTTCCAGCCCACGGTCCTCGTCGACGTCACGCCGGAGATGATCGTGTCGCGCGAGGAGACCTTCGGCCCGGTGGCCCCGCTGATCCGCTTCAAGACCGAAGCCGACGCGATCCGCCTCGCCAACGATACCGAGTTCGGCCTGGCGGGCTACTTCTACAGCCGCGACATCGGACGCATCTTCCGCGTCGCCGAGCAGATGGAGGTCGGCATGGTCGGCGCCAACGCCGGAATCATCTCCACGGAAGTCGCGCCGTTTGGCGGAATCAAGCAATCGGGCCTGGGCCGCGAAGGCTCGAAGTACGGGCTAGAGGAGTATCTCGAAGTGAAGTACGTCCTGGTGGGCGGCATGGACAGATGACGGGGGAAGAGTTCAAGGATGATTTCCGGAAGGCGCTGCCGAAGGAGCTGGTGCAACGCCTGACGCGGCGCTCGGCGTGGCGCGCCACGGCGGCGATTCTCGAGGATCTTGCGGTTATTGCCGTCGCCGTGGCCGCTGCGCTTGCCTTCTGGCCCAATCCGTTTTTGATTTTTCTTTCAGTAATCATCATTGGAACGAGGCAGCATGCGCTGTTCGTCATCGCCCACGATGCGGCGCACTATCTGCTCTACGAGAACCGCAAGCTCAACGACTTCGCCGGCCGGGCGTGCGCCACGGTGCAGGGGCTGTCGATGTGCACCTACCGCGTGATCCACCGCCTGCACCACAACAACCTGTACGGCGAGCTCGATCCGGATACCGCGCTGCACGGCGGCTATCCGCGCGGGCGCTCTTACCTGATCAAGAAATTATTGAAGGACCTGAGCGGCCTCACGGCCTGGAAGACCTACGCCTACTTTCTCGGTGGCGCCCCCGGGCTGAACACGAAAACCAATGTCGCCCTCCGGCCGCTTGACGATACGTCCGCGAAATTGAGAAGCGACGCCCGTAAAGACAGGAACGTAGTGATCGTCTTTCACTTGATCGCGCTGGCGTTCTTCGCCTGGAGCGGCTATCTGGTGCAATACCTGGTGCTGTGGATCCTGCCGCTCGTCACCGTCGTGCAGGCCCTCCTGAGGCTGCGCGCGATCTCGGAGCACGGGGCGACCACGGACTTCTCGTCGCCGCTCACGGCGGCGCGCACGAACGTCGCGCCGGCCTGGGTTGAATGGCTGATCTTCCCGCACCACGTGAACTACCACATCGAGCATCACCTGTACGCCTCGGTGCCGCACTACCATCTGCCCGAGCTGCACCGCGAGATGGCGGGCCGGGGTCTGCTCGAGCGGGCCGAGCTGCTGCCGTTCGGCCTTACTTTGAAGAAGATTTTTTCAGAACGGCAGAAAGCCGCTACTTCGGCTTGATCTTCAGGCGCATCGGCTTCATCGGGGAGCCGACGAAGCCGAGCTTGCGGTAGAGGACCTGGGCGCGCTCGTTCTGCATGTCGGTGAGGAGCGTGATGCGCACCAGCCCTTCGCTGCGCGCCTGGGCGATCACGTACTCGAGCAGCTTCGCGCCGATGCCCTGCTTGCGGTAGTCGGGGCGCACCACGAGATCCTCGAACAGCGCCGCCCGGCCGCCTTCCGCGGTGCTCACGGTATACAGAAGGCTCGCCATGGCGACCACTTTCAACCCGTCCTTGGCGACGAAGAGCTTGCCGTAGGACGGCGTCGAGAAAATCAGCTTGAGCGCCGCTTCCTGCTTGGCCGCGTTCGGCGTGAACTCCGCTTCCTGCTCGAAGAGCTGGCCGAGCAGCTCCACCATCTGCGGCAGATCCTTGGGGGCGGCCGCCTCGAAGCGGATCGTCATACGTTGAAGCGGAAGTGCACCACGTCGCCGTCGCGCACGATGTACTCCTTGCCTTCGACGCGCAGCTTGCCGGCTTCCTTCGCCCCATGCTCGCCTTTGTGCGCGACGAAGTCGTCGTAGGAGGCTACTTCCGCGCGGATGAAGCCGCGCTCGAAGTCGGTATGGATCACCCCTGCCGCTTGCGGCGCGGTCGCGCCGGCGCGCACCGTCCAGGCGCGCACTTCCTTCGGCCCCGCGGTAAAGTAGGTCTGCAGGCCGAGCAGGGTGTACGCGGCCCGGATGACGCGGTTGAGGCCGGGCTCGTCCATGCCCAAGTCTTCCAGGAAGATCTTCTTGTCCTCGTCGGGCATATCCGCGATCTGCGATTCGATCGCCGCACTGATCTCGACGACCGGCGCGCGCTCCTTGGCCGCGTAGGCCCTGACCTTTTCCAGCAGCTCCTTCGAGCCCTTCTCCGCCACGTTGGCGACATACATCGTCGGCTTCATGGTGAGCAGGAAGAGCGGCTTGATCACGACCAGCTCCTCCTTGGAGAGCTCCGCGGTGCGCGCCGGGCGGCCGGCATCGAGCACCGCGCGCACCTTCTGCAGCGCCGCCACCAGGCGCACGGCGTCCTTGTCGCCCGCGGTCTGCGCCACCTTCGCGTTCTTCGAGATCTGCCTCTCGACCGCGTCGAGATCGGCAAGGGCGAGCTCGGTATTGATGGTTTCGATGTCGGACACCGGATCGACCTTGCCGGCGACGTGGATCACGTTCGGATCCTCGAAGCAGCGCACCACGTGCGCGATGGCATCGGTCTCGCGGATGTTGGCGAGGAACTTGTTGCCCAGCCCCTCGCCTTTCGAGGCCCCGGCCACCAGGCCCGCGATGTCGACGAACTCCACGATCGCCGGCACGATTTTCTGCGGCTTCTCGATGCCGGCGATGACCTGCAGGCGCGGGTCCGGAACCTCGACGACGCCCACGTTCGGCTCGATGGTGCAGAACGGATAGTTCTCCGCCGCGATCCCGGCCTTGGTGAGAGCGTTGAACAGAGTGGACTTGCCGACGTTGGGCAAGCCGACGATCCCGCACTTCAAATTATTTCTTCCCGAACAAGGATTTCAGCAGTCCCGGCTTCTCCGCCTTGGCGGGCGTCTCCGGCGCTTTCACGGCCGCCTGCGCCGCTTTCGCCGGCGCCTGCGTGGCTTTCAC
>CAYOVM010000007.1:0-40894 GCA_964407355.1 uncultured Enterobacteriaceae bacterium | reverse complement strand
GCTGGGGCGTGCCGCAGCTCAAGGTGGGAAGCTTCGCCCGCTCAGAGCGCATGGCCAAGTGGAACGAGGGCCTGCGCATCGAGGAGTCGCTCGGCGCGAAAGCGCTTCTCTACCCGGCGCGAAAATTGTTCAGATAATCCGAAAGAGTAAAGATTACGCGCCCGCGGTCTGCAACGACCGCGGGCGTCGGCTTGCTTGTAGGGTTTTTACCGGCTACCCTTAGCCCGCTCTCGTTGCTATCCCTCTTCCTTCTCTTGGCAGGCGAAGCTTTTCACCATGCGGGATAAAACCGCCAAGGCGGTGCTAAAGGCAGTCCGGCCCACGGCCGCAGTCACGCTGCCGAAAGTTCCGACCGGCATCGCCGGCCTGGACGAGATCACCGGCGGCGGCTTGCCGAGAGGCCGGCCGACGCTGGTGTGCGGCGCGGCGGGCTGCGGCAAGACGCTGCTCGCGATGGAATTCCTGGTGCGCGGCGCCACCGAGTTCGACGAGCCCGGCGCGTTCATCGCGTTCGAGGAAACCGCCGAGGAGCTGACGCAGAACGTGCGCTCGCTCGGCTTCGATCTCGACGAGCTGCAGGCGAAGGAGAAGCTCTCCATCGACTACGTGCGCATCGAGCGCTCGGAGATCGAGGAGACCGGCGAGTTCGACCTCGAGGGCCTGTTCGTGCGCCTCGGGCTCGCGATCGACTCGATCGGCGCGAAGCGCGTGGTGCTCGACACGCTGGAGACGCTGTTCGGCGGCTTCAACAACCAGGCGATCCTGCGCTCGGAGCTGCGGCGCCTCTTCCGCTGGCTGAAGGACAAGGGCGTCTCCGCGGTCATCACCGCCGAGCGCGGCGACGGCGCGCTCACGCGCCAGGGGCTCGAGGAGTACGTTTCCGACTGCGTGATCCTGCTCGATCACCGCGTCGCGGAGAACGTCTCGACGCGCCGCCTGCGGATCGTGAAGTACCGCGGCACCACCCACGGCACGAACGAATATCCGTTCCTCATCGACGAGGCCGGCTTCTCGGTGCTGCCGCTCACCTCGGTGAGCCTCGACCACGCGGTGAGCGACGAGCGCATTTCGAGCGGCATTCCCCGGCTGGACGCGATGCTGGGCGGCAAGGGCTACTTCCGCGGCTCGTCGATCCTCGTCTCCGGCACGGCGGGCACCGGCAAGTCGAGCCTCGCCGCGCACTTCGCGGCGGAGAGCTGCCGCCGGGGCGAGCGCTGCCTCTATCTCGCCTTCGAGGAGTCGCCGACCCAGATCGTGCGCAACATGCGCAGCATCGGCATCGACCTCGAGCCCTTCATCAGGAAGAGCCTCTTGAAGATCCACGCCTCCCGCCCCACGTTCCAGGGGCTGGAGATGCATCTCGTGCAGATACACAAGATGGTGAGGGACTTCGAGCCCGCCGCCGTGATCGTCGATCCGATCAGCAACTTCACCGCGAGCGGCAGCGGCGCCGACGCCGAGTCGATGCTGCTGCGCCTGGTGGACTTCCTCAAGGCCCGCCAGATCACCGCCTTCATGACCAACCTGACCGCGGGCGGCAACGCCTGGGAGAAGACCGACATCGGCATCTCCTCGATCATCGACACCTGGCTGCTGCTGCGGGACATCGAGCTCGGCGGCGAGCGCAACCGCGGGATGTACGTGCTCAAGTCGCGCGGCATGAAGCATTCCAACCAGATCCGCGAGTTCCTGCTGACTTCCGAGGGCGTTCAGCTCGAGGACGTCTATGTCGGTCCCGAAGGGGTGCTCACCGGCTCCATGCGCGCGGCGCAGGAAGCGCGCGAGCGGGGCGAGGCCCTCAGGCGGAGCCAGGAGATCGAGCACAAGCAGCGCGAGCTGGAGCGCCGCCGCGCGGCGCTCGAGGCGCAGATCGCCTCGCTGCGCGCCGAGTTCGAGGCGACGGAAACCGAGGCCGCGCAGATCGCCGCGCAGGACAAGGCGAGCGAGGCGTTGCTGCGGCAGGACCGCGAGGCGGCGGCCCGCCGGCGCGGGGCCGACGCCGTTTCGAAAAACGATTCGACCAGGGGAAAGGGGAAATGAGCGCTTCATCGAAATCCGCGAGCAGCCCCGCGAACGAACGTTGGGAGCTGCGGCTTTATACCGCCGGCCAGACGCCCAAGTCCCTCGCGGCGATCCGCAATCTGAAGAAGGTCTGCGAGGAGCACCTGCCCGGCCGCTACGACATCGAGGTCGTCGACCTCCTGCAGAATCCGCGCCTCGCGAAGGACCACCAGATCATCGCCATCCCGACGCTGGTGCGCAAGCTTCCCGACCCGATCCGCAAGATCATCGGCGACCTTTCCGACGTGGACCGCACCCTGGTCGGGCTCGACCTGCGCCCGCGACCCTCTTCTTCCTGAGGCTCCTCGAGGCGCCTTCGAGGTAAAGGATTTCCACCATGAGCACATCCAACCCCGACCATGAGATCGCCGCTTTGCGCGAGAGCCTGCGCGAAGCGCAGGAGATCTGCCTGGCGATCCGGCACGGCGAGGTGGACGCGGTGGTGGTCGGCAAATCCGACGAGCAGAAGCGCGTGCTGCTGCTCTCCGGGGCGTACACGCGCTACCGGCAGATCGTCGAGGACATGCAGCAAGGCGCCGTGACGATCTCGGGCTCCGGCGACATCCTCTTCACCAACCACAGCTTCGCGGCGATGCTCGGGCATTCCCCCATCGATGTCCTTCGCACGCCGCTCGAGCAGTGGCTCGCCCCCGCGGACCGCAGGCTGGCGGAGGTCCTCAAGTCGGGCCGGGCCGGCCAGCGCGACATCGAGCTCGCGCTCGTTCGCCGGGACGGCGGCACGCTTCCGGCGCGCGTGTCGATGGTCAGCGCGAGCGACGACTTCGTGACGCTGCTCGTCACCGCCCTGCGCACGGAAAAGGACGAGCTCCGGGAGGCCGAAGAGACGCTCGAGGCGATCCGCAAGGGCGCCGTCGACGCGTTCGTGGTCGACGACAAGCAGGTGCTGGTGCTCGAGTCCGCGAACACTCCGTACCGGGTGATGGTCGAGCGCATGCGCCAGGGCGCCGTCACGCTTTCCGGCGCCGGCGAGATCGTCTATACCAACGAGCGCTTCCAGGCGATGGTCGCCACGCCGCACCGCCACCTCGTCGGCAGCCGGCTCGCGGAGCTGATCGTCGAGAGCGACCGGCCGGCGTTCCAGGCGATGCTCCAGGCGAAGGACCACGCCCAGGCGGAATTGCGCCTGCGCAGCGCGAACGGCGAGCGGCCGGTGGCGCTCGCGACGATGACCACGCTCGACGGGCACAAGCTGTTCCTGTTCGCGGACCTGACCGAGCAGAAGCGCCACGAGGCCTCCGACGAGCGCACGCGCAAGTTCCTCGGGATGCTCGCGCACGAGTTCCGCAACATCCTCGGGCCGATCAGCAATTCCGTGGGGGCGCTGAAGAAGGCCGGGCTCGACGAGGACCCGCGCAAGGCGGTGGAGGTGATCGAGCGCCAGACGGCGCGCCTGGTCGGACTGGTGGAAGACCTGCGCAGGATCAATCCAAAGGAATAAGTCTTTTCCCGGTGAGGCGATAGCGCCGGTCGCAGCCCGCGGCGGCGACTTCCGAGTGCGTGGCGAGGATCGCCGCCGCTCCGCGCTCCTTCACCTGGGCTTTCAGCAGCGCGAGCACCTGTCGCGCGTTCTCCGGATCGAGGTTGCCGGTCGGCTCGTCGGCGAGCAGCAGCGCCGGATCGCCCGCCAGCGCCCGCGCGATGGCGACGCGCTGCAGCTCGCCCCCCGAGAGCTCGCGCGGCATGCTCGCCTCGCGCCCGGCGAGACCCACCGCGGCGATGGCGGCGAGGGCTTTTCGTTCGATTTCGGCTTGCGGCAGTTTCCGCAGCAAAAGAGGCAGCCCTACATTCTGCAGGGCCGTCAAATGCGCAAGCACGTGGAAGGCCTGGAACACGAAGCCGAAATTCTCGCGGCGCAGGACCGTCAGCGCGTCGTCGCTCATTTCGGTGATGCTCTGCCCCCGGAATACGATGTCTCCGGAATCGACCGGCTCGAGGCCGGCCACCACGTTGAGCAGCGTCGACTTGCCGATGCCCGACTCGCCGACGATCGCGACGTACTCGCCCGCGGCGAGCTCCAGCGAGACGGACTCGAGCACGCTCCGGCCGCCGAACCGCTTCGTCACTGCGCTTAGCCTGAGCACCGTAGAATCGTACTATGCAACCTATTCTGCTCGCCGACGACGACCAGGCCGGCGCGTTCCTCACCCTTCGGGCATTCCAGAAAGCCGGCGTGAAGAACCCGATCGAGGTGGTGCGCGACGGCGACGCGGCGATCCACTATCTCGCCGGGACCGGCCCGTACGCCGATCGCGCCGCGCATCCGCTGCCCTGCCTCCTGCTGCTCGACCAGAAGCTGCCCGGGCGCTCGGGCCTGGAAGTGCTCGAATGGGTGCGCACCCGATCCGCCGTCTGCACGCTGCCGGTGCTGCTGCTCAGCGCTTCCACGTTCGACGGCGACGTCCAGGCCGCGTACCTGCTCGGCGCGAACGGCTACCTGGTGAAGCCGGCCGAGTTCGAGGCGCTGCTGACGATGGCGAAGGCGGTGAAGGATTACTGGCTCACGGTCAACCGCGCGCCCGAGCCCAGCCCGCGCTGACGGGCTTTTTGCTAGTATCCCCGCACACCGGGATAAGAGGCCGGCTTGAACTATATTTCCTAGGAGGAGATTCGTGAAAAAAATAGTCCTGCTTCTCGCCGCCGCGGCGCTCGCCGCTTCGCCGGCCATGGCGCAACAGAAGCTGAAGATCGGCTTCATCACCACGCTCTCGGGTCCCACGGGCGGCATCGGCAAGCACATGAAAGACTCCGTCGAGATCGCGCTCGACCACCTCGGCAGGAAAGTCGGCGGGCTCGAGACGGAGGTGATCTTCGGCGACGACCAGCAGAAGCCGGACGTCGGCGTGCAGGTCGCCGAGGAGATGCTGAAGAAGCACCAGGTCGACTTCATGTCCGGCATCATCTGGTCGAACGTGATGCTGGCGGTGGCGCCGGTCGTCAACGGCGCGGGCAGGATCATGGTCGGCGCGAACGCCGGGCCGAGCCCGCTCGCGGGCGCGCAATGCAACGAGCTTTTCTTCTCCACCTCGTGGAACAACGACCAGTCGCCCGAGGCGATGGGCAAGTTCCTGCAGGACAAGGGCATCAACGACGTCTACGTGCTCGCGCCGAACTACCAGGCCGGCAAGGACATGGTGGCGGGCCTCAAGCGCTACTACAAGGGCCGCATCGTCGAGGAAAACTACACCAAGCTGGGGCAACAGGACTATCAGGCCGAGATCAGCCAGCTGCGCTCGAAGAACCCGAAGGCGGTGTTCGCCTTCTTCCCCGGCGGCATGGGCATCCAGTTCGTCAAGCAGTACGTCCAGGCCGGCCTGCGCGACCAGATCCCCCTCTACACCGTGTTCACCGTGGACGAGACCACGCTGCCCGCGCTGAAGGAAGCCGCCATCGGGCAGTACGAGGCGCGCTTCTGGAGCCCGGACCTCGACATCCCCGCGAGCAAGAAGTACGTGGCGGATTTCCAGAAGAAGTTCGGCTACACGCCCTCGTACTACGGCGCCCAGAGCTACGACGCGATCATGCTGATCGATTCCGCCCTGAAGGCCGCAAAAGGCAACGCCAAGGACACGAAGGCGCTGATTGCGGCGATGCGCAAGGCGAACTTCAACTCCGTGCGCGGCAAGTTCGCCTACAACGTGAACCACCTGCCGATCCAGGACTTCTACCTGCTCAAGGCGGTGAAGAGCTCGAACGCCGACGGCGTCGAGATGCGCATCGAGCAGAAAGCGTTCGAGAAGCACAAGGACGCGTACTACCAAGACTGCAAGATGAAGTGGTGACGCCGCCTTGATGGCGGCCGCGCTCAGCTACATCGGCATCGGCGCGCTCTCGGGGTTCGTCGCCGGCCTCCTCGGCGTGGGCGGCGGCGCCATATCCGTGCCGCTGCTGATGCTCGTGTTCACGGCGCAGAACTTCCCGACCGAGCACCTGATGCACCTCGCGCTGGGCACCGCGATGTGCACGGTGCTCTTCACCTCCATCTCGAGCGTGCGCGCGCACCACGGCCACAAGGCGGTGGACTGGCCGATCGCGCGCGTGATGATTCCCGGCATCCTGATCGGCTCGTTCGCCGCGGCGCTCCTCGCCGGCCTTATTCCGACGCGCGCGCTTGCCGCGATGTTCATCGCCTTCATCGGCTACGCCGCCACCTCGCTGCTCCTCGATTTCCGCCCGAAGCGCACCCGCGCCGTCCCCGGAACCGGCGGCGTGCTGGTGGCGGGCGGAGTGATCGGCGCGGTCTCCAGCCTGCTCGCGGCGGGCGGCGCCTTCCTGTCGGTGCCGTTCCTGACCTGGTGCAACGTGCCGCTGAAGCGCGCCATCGGCACGGCGGCGGCCATCGGATTCCCGATCGCGCTCGCCGGCACGGCGGGCTACATGATCCAGGGCTCGCGCGTCCAGGGGCTGCCCTCGCCCAGCCTCGGCTTCGTCTACCTGCCGGCTCTGCTCCTGGTCGCCGTGACCAGCATGCTGCTCGCGCCGCTCGGCGCGAGCGTGGCGCACCGGCTGCCGGTGAAACCGCTGCGCGTGGCTTTCGCGCTCGTCCTCTACGCGCTCGCGCTGCGGATGCTCGCGAGCATCTGGTAACGCGGCACGGCGCGCCCGGATGAGCTTCCCTCTCGTCTTCGAGCAGCTGCTGAACGGCCTGCAGTACGGCGTGATGCTGTTCCTGATGGCCGCGGGGCTCACGCTGGTGTTCGGCATCATGAACATGGTGAACCTGGCGCACGGCTCGCTGTACATGGTCGGCGCCTACCTCACGGTCGCGGCGACGCAATGGACCGGCAACTATGCCCTCGGCGTCGCGCTCGGCCTGCTCGGCGCGCTGCTGGTCGGCATGCTGGTCGAGGTCGTGGCGCTGCGCACGCTTTATGAGCGCGACCATCTCGACCAGGTGCTCGCCACCTTCGGCCTGATCCTCTTCTTCAACGAGCTCGTCGCGATCCTCTGGGGGCGTACCGCGGTGTACGCGTCGCTGCCGAAATGGCTGCAGGGCCACATCCCGCTCTTCACCGGCTCGACCTACCCCGTCTACCGCGCGCTGATCATCGGCGTCGGGCTGCTGGCCGCCGCGATCCTCTGGTACGTCGTGACGCGCACGCGCCTGGGCATGCTGATCCGCGCCGGCGCCTCGAACCGCGCGATGGTCGCGGCGCTCGGCGTCAACATCCGCCTGCTCTACACGCTGGTGTTCGGCTTCGGCGCCGCGCTCGCCGGGCTCGCCGGCCTGATGGCGGGACCGATCTACGCGGTGCAGCCGGGCATGGGCGAGCTGATCCTCATCCAGGTGTTCGTGGTGATCGTGATCGGCGGCATCGGCTCGATCCGCGGCGCGCTGGTCGGCGCGCTGATCGTCGGCGTGGTCGATACGATGGGCCGGGCGTTCCTCAAGCCGCTGCTCGGCACGATCATCTCGCCCACCGCCGCCGAATCGGCCGGGCCGGCGCTCGCTTCGATGCTGATCTATCTGTTGATGGCGGGGGTGCTCGCCCTGCGGCCGGCGGGATTGTTCCAGGCCCGGAATTGATGCCTAGACGATTTTTCCTCTGGGGCCTCGCGATACTGGCGCTCATCGCCGTGCCGCCGATCGCGGCGGCGCTGAACCAGCTCTTTTACGTCGACCTCGTGCGGCGCATCATGATCCTCGCCATCGCCGCGGTCAGCCTCAACCTGATCCTCGGCTACGGCGGCCTCGTGTCCTTCGGGCACGCGGCGTATCTCGGCATCGGCGGCTACGCCGTCGGCATCCTCGCCTTCTACGGCGTCACGAACGGCTGGCTGCACCTCGCCGTGGCGATCGGCGCGTCCGCGCTCGTGGCCGCGGCGATCGGCGCGATCTCGATCCGCACGAGCGGCATCTACTTCATCATGATCACCCTCGCCTTCACCCAGATGCTGTACTACCTCGGCATCTCGATCGCCGAGTTCGGCGGCGACGATGGCATGCGTCTCAAGACAAAGAGTCAGTTTCCGCTGGTGGACCTGAACAATCCTGTCGTTTTCTATTACGTTGCACTTGCCTTGATGGTTTTCTCGGTGTTTTTAGTTCATAAAATCGTAAATTCAAGATTCGGGATGGCGCTGCGGGCGAGCAAGTCGAACGAGGCGCGCTCGCGGGCGCTCGGCTTTTCGCCGTATCCGTACCGCCTCGCCGCGTTCGTCATCGCCGGCGCGATGTGCGGCGTCGCCGGCGCGCTCTACGCGAACCACACCAGCTACCTCACGCCCGGCTTCATGAGCTGGCAGCAGTCGGGCGAGCTCATGTTCATGGTGATCCTCGGCGGCATGGCGAGCACGCCCGGGCCGGTGCTCGGCGCCTTCGCGCTGCTGCTCGTCGAAGAGCTGCTGAAGGGCTGGACCGAGCACTGGCAGGTGATCCTCGGACCGCTCCTCGTGCTCTCGGTGGTTTTCTTCAAGCGCGGCCTCGCGGGAATCGTGGCGGGTGCGGATGAAAAATAGCCTCCTGGAGATCGAAGGGCTCTACAAGAGCTTCGGCGCGCTCAGGGCGACCGACGGCGTCGACTTCGACGTCCAGGAGGGCGAGACCCACGCGGTCATCGGCCCCAACGGCGCCGGCAAGACCACGTTCATCAGCCAGCTCGCCGGCAACCTGCGCCCGGATTCCGGGCGGATCCGCTTCGCCGGCGAGGACGTGACCGCGCTGCCGGCGCCCAAGCGCGCGCAGCGCGGGCTCGCGCGCTCCTTCCAGATCACCAGCGTCTATCCGGAGTTCACGGCCCTGGAGAACGTCGCGCTCGCGGTCCAGGCGCGCTCGGGTCACAGTTTTCGCTTCTGGCGCCCGGCGCGCGACGATATTTCCTTGATCGAACCCGCCCGGCAATTCCTCGAGGAAGTCGGGCTCGGCGAGCGAACGCAGACCCTGGCGGCCAATCTCGCCCACGGCGAGCAGCGCCAGCTCGAAGTCGCCATGGTTCTCGCGACGCGACCGCGCCTGATGCTGCTCGACGAGCCGATGGCCGGGATGGGGCTCGACGAGTCCCAGCGCATGATCGCGCTTCTCGCCGCGCTCAAGCGCAGGCAGACCATCGTGCTGGTCGAGCACGACATGGACGCCGTCTTCAGGCTCGCCGACCGGATCTCGGTGCTGGTCTACGGCCGCATCGTCGCGACCGGCTCGCCCGACGAGATCAGGGCGAACGAGGAGGTCCGCAAAGCGTACCTGGGCGAGGACGGCTGATGCGTATAAGAGGCCTTCCATGCTGGAGGTAAGGGACCTGCAGACGGCCTACGGGAGAAGCCAGGTCCTGTTCGGCGTTTCCTTTTCCGTGAAGGAAAGCGAAGTCGTCACCCTCCTCGGCCGCAACGGCATGGGCAAGACCACCACGGTGCGCTCGATCATGGGCATGACCCCGCCCAGGGATGGAAGCATCGTTTTCGAGAACAAAGAAATGACCGGCCTGCCTTCCTACCGCATCGCCCAGGCCGGGCTCGGCCTCGTGCCCGAGGGCCGGCAGGTATTTCCGAACCTCACCGTGCGCGAGAACCTCGTGGCGACCGCGGCGAACCGTTCCGGGAGCGCGCAACCGTGGACGCTGGACAAAGTCTTTTCGCTGTTTCCGAATCTTAAAAATCGAACCGGCAATCTTGGCAACCAGCTCTCCGGGGGAGAGCAGCAGATGCTGGCGATCGGCCGTGCGCTGATGACCAACCCGCGCCTGCTGATCCTCGACGAGGCGACCGAGGGGCTCGCTCCCCTGGTGCGCGTGGAGATCTACAACTCGATCGAGCGCCTGAAGGCCGCCGGGATGGCGATCCTGCTCATCGACAAGGACGTGCGCTCGCTCAGCCGGGTCGCCGACCGGCACTACGTGCTGGAAAAAGGCCGCGTCGTGTGGTCCGGGACTTCGAAGGCGCTCGCCGAAAGCCCGGACGTCCAGCATCGCTACCTGGGCGTGTAGGATACGCATCATGGAAGGCGGACCGCGATGAGCATCGGGCGCAACGTGATGTGGGGCGAGCTCAAGGGGATGCGCAAGGTCGAGACGGTCGAGCAGATGCCGGCCGAGTACCGCGAGACCCTGCTCAAGATCATCTATGCGCTCGCTTCCACCGAGTTCGCCTCGGTGGAGCAGCACCAGCCCTGGATCAACCAGGGGCCGACCGCGGAAGACCGCTTCATCCAGTCGCAGATCTGCGCCGACGAGGCGCACCAGGGTTTCATCGACTGCCGCCTGCTGCGCAGCTTCGGGCCCGAGGGCGAGGCGCTCGCCGACAAGCTGCTCGCCGCGAAGATGGGCGAGCATCCGCTGCACGCCTTCAACGTGCCGTTCGAGACCTGGGTCGACGTCTGCGGCTTCTGCTTCCTCATGGACCACGTCGCCTGGTATCACCTGCGCGCCTTCGAGGACTCGAGCTTCGCGCCTTTCGCGCGCGAGATGACGACGATGGTGCACGAGGAGCGCTTCCACGCCTCGTTCGGCGCGCGCCGCATCCGCGACCTCGTGCACAACCCCCGCTACCAGGAGCTCGCGAAGGCCGGCGCCGCGGAGGCGCAGAAGACGGTCGACAAGTGGTACCCGCACGCGCTCGACACCTTCGGCGCCGCCCGCTCGAAGTTCAGCGACCTCGCGGTCGGCTACGGCATCCGCCGCTGGGGCAACGAGGAGCTGCGCCGGATGTGGCAGGCGGACCTCGATGCCCAGATCGCGGCGATCGGGCTCGCGGTGCCCGACGCGGCCCTCGGCCGGCGCATCCACTGACCCGATAAGCCCTTACTGGCTGCCGAACAGGTCCTGCGGCACGCCGGCGGCGGCGAATATGTAGTCGCGCGAATTCTCGAGCTGCCTGCGCAGATGGGGCAGATCGACGTCGAGCAGCTTTCCCTTCCACTTGCGCACCTTGCCCGCCACGATCACGGTCTCGACGTTGCTGCGCTCCATCAGCGATACGACCGCCCCCGGCACCTGGTTGAGCGGCGCCACATTGATCGCCTCGGCGTCGAGGAGGATGATGTCGGCCTCCTTGCCCGGCGCGAGCGAGCCGACCTTGCGGTCGAGCCGCAGGTGCTTCGCGCCGTTCATGGTGGCGTAGCGCAGCACGTCGCGCGTCGTCAGCAGGGGCGGCGTCCCCCGGGCCGGCGTCGGGTACTGATTGGGGGGATAGAAATCTCCCTGCTCGAGGACCATCTGGTTCACCAGCATGCGCTGCGCGTTCATCATGGAGCGCATCTGAGTGAAGAAGTCCGCGGTCATGGTGCACTCGACGTCCGTGGAGAGCGAAGGCTCAATGCCCAGACTCTGCATCTTGAGGATCGGCGGCAGGCCGTGACGCATGTTCATCTCGATCGGCACCGCGAGCGAGACCTGTGCGCCGACGTCCTTGACCCTCTGCCATGCCGCGTCGGCCATCCCGGTCATGTGGATGAACAGGTTGTCCGGTCCGATGCCGATGCGGCCGTTGCCGCCCGTGCCGGCCGCGAGCCTGTCGAAGATCGGCCGGATGCTGAACGGCGAGAGGATGTGCGCCGCGATCTGCAGGTCGAGCTGGCGCCCGAGCGTCCAGGACTGGTCGGTCGTCGCGTCTCCCAGATACACCTCGCCGCCCATGATCATGTGGACGAGCTGGTCGCTCGAGGAAAACCACTGCTTCTTGATGCGGGGCGCGTCGCTCGGATATTTGTTGCCGGGGTTGGTGCCGAGGATGCTCGCGCCCGCGCTCTCGAAATAGCCGAAGGCGGCACGGCGTTTGGTATCGAACAGCGCCTGGATGGCGGCGTCCGAGTGCTGGGGCGAGTGATGGATCTGCGAGACGTCGTGCACCGTCGTGACGCCGGCGTCGAGCTGGCTCAAGCCGCCGAAGAGCTCGTTGATGTAGACGTCCTGCGGACGGTACACGGGGGCGAACTTGAGGAGAATGAACTCGAAGTAAGTGGTGTTCCCGCTGGGCGTGTTCGACCCGTCGTTGATCAATATCCCGTCGGCGAGAAAGCTGCGCAGGGCGGTCTCGAACTGGTGGTGGTGCGTATCGATGAAGCCGGGCATGACCACCCGCCCGCGGGCGTCGATCACATCCGCGCCGGAGACCTGCAGGTTCGGCCCGACGGCGCGGATCTTGTTCCCCTCGACCAGCACGTCGGCCTGGGCGAAATCGCCCACGCCCGGGTCCATCGACATGACGTGGCCGTTGCGGATGACGTAGCGCCGCCCGGGCCGCCCGGCGTCCCTCGGCGGCTCACCCGCCTCGTTCGCCAGCGCGGGCGGCGCGCTGAACAGGCTCATCCCCGCCGCGGCGGCCGCGCCGGCCGTAGAAGCCTTCAGAAAGCCGCGCCGTCCCAGCTGCGAACGCTCGGTTGAATCGCCGTGGTCCTGCGGCTTGCCTTCATCGCATAGTGTGCACATCTGGGGCCTCCTCCGTGAGTGACGCGGTTCATTTGGCCCCATTCCTCGCCGGTTGTAAATCCGGGATTCGAACGGACCGCTTCCCACTTTCCTGCGAGGCGCGCGAAGTGGGCAGCGCCGCGGGCAGCCTGATAAGATCGCCGCATGGAAAAACGCGCGCTGGGCAGGAGCACTTTGCAGGTTTCCCCCATCGGCCTCGGGCTGATGTCGATGTCGGGCATCTACGGCAACGCCAGCGACGACGAGTCGATCTCGGTGATCCATCACGCGCTCGATTGCGGCGTCGATCACCTCGACTCGTCCGACATGTACGGCTGGGGCCACAACGAGCAGCTTCTCGGCCGCGCCCTCAAAGGAAAGCGCGATAAAGTAGTCGTCGCCACCAAGTTCGGCCAGACGAAAGACGCGAGCGGCAAGCAGGGCGTGGACGGGCGTCCCGAATACGTGATGCAGGCCTGCGAGGCGAGCCTGAAGCGCCTGGGCCTCGAGGTCATCGACCTCTACTACCAGCACCGCGTCGACACCACCGTCCCCATCGAGGAGACCGTCGGCGCGATGAAGCGCCTGGTCGAGCAGGGCAAGGTGCGGGCCCTCGGCCTCTCGGAGGCGCGTCCGGAGACCATCCGCCGCGCGCACAAGGTGCATCCGATCGCGGCGGTGCAGAACGAATATTCGCTGCTCTACCGGACGGACGGCGAGGAAACCATCGCCACCACGCGCAAGCTCGGCATCGCTTTCGTGGCCTATGCGCCGCTCGGACGCAGCATGCTCACCGGCACCGTGCACGGCAAAGCCGACGTGCCGGAGGGCGACCGCCGGCTGCAGCATCCTCGCTTCCAGGGCGAGAACCTGGACAAGAACGTCGAGCTGGTCCTGCGCCTGGAGCAGATAGCGAAGGAAAAAAAATGCACGCTGTCGCAGCTCGTGCTCGCGTGGCTGCTCGCGCAGGGCAGCGATATCGTGGCGATCCCGGGAACCAAGCGCAGGCAGCGCGTCGACGAGAACCTGGGCGCGCTCAAGGTGAAGCTGACCGCGCAGGACCTCAAGCGGATCTCGGAGGCCGCCCCGCCCGGCGCCGCCGCCGGCACGCGTTATCCCGCCGAGGGCATGAAGCGGGTCTACCTGTAGAAATCAGGGACAGACCACGTTTTTTGAAGCCTGGCCGTTCGTGCATTAACCCTTTCCGGTTTCTCCCTCGTTTATAGCCGGGTCGGAAGCAGCGACCTGACCAACAAGGAGAAACCGCCATGCAGCTCAAGAAAATCCATGCCGCCGTCGCCGCCGCGCTCGCGATCTACTCGAGCGCCGAGGCGGCGGTCAAGGAGCTTCCCAGCACGCTCGCCGACCAGAAATCGGTCGCCGTGACGATCTATAACGAGAACCTCGCGCTGGTGAAGGACACGCGCACCATCGCGCTCGTCCCGGGGGAGAACCGGCTCGCGCTGCGGGAGGTGAGCGGGCGCATGCGCCCGGAGACGGCGCTGCTGAGGAGCCTCTCGCATCCCGGGGCTTTCACGCTCGTCGAGCAGAATTTCGACTTCGATCTGCTGACCCCGGCCAAGCTGCTGGAGAAATACGTCGGGCGCACGGTGCGCATCGTGAAGGCGCACCCCACGACCGGCGCCGAGTCGATCGAGACCGCCACCGTCCTCGCCGCGAACAACGGCGTGGTGCTGAAGATCGGCGACCGGGTCGAGACCGGCCTGCCCGGGCGCATCGTCTACGACGGCGTGCCTTCCAACCTGCGCGACCGGCCGACGCTGGTCACGGAGCTGAACAGCGCGCGCGCCGGCGAGCAGACGGTCGAGCTTTCGTACCTCTCGGGCGGCCTGTCGTGGAAAGCCGATTACGTCGCCGAGCTGAACGCCGCCGACAACGCTCTCGACCTGAACGGCTGGGTGACGCTCACCAACCAGAGCGGCACCGCCTACCCGAACGCGCGCCTGCAGCTCGTCGCCGGCGACGTGAACCGCGTGCGCGACGAGCTGCGCCTCGCGGCGAAGAGCTCCGGCATGGCGAGGGCCGCGGAGGCGCCGGCGCGCCAGATGTCGCAGGAATCGCTCTTCGAATACCACCTCTACACCCTCGCGCGGCCGACCACGATCGCCGACAACCAGACCAAGCAGGTGGCGCTCCTCGGCGCGAGCGGCGTGCCGGTCACGAAGGAGCTGGTCCTCCAGGGAAGCGACTACTACTACCGCTCGAGCGTCGGCGGCATCGGCCAGAAGATGAAGGTCGGGGTGTTCGTGCAGTTCGAGAACCGCGAGGCCTCGCGCCTGGGCATGCCGATGCCGAAGGGCGTGGTGCGCGTCTACAAGAAGGACAGCTCGGGCAACGCGCAATTCATCGGCGAAGACGGCATCGACCATACGCCGAAGAACGAGAACGTGCGCCTGAAGCTCGGCGACGCCTTCGACGTGACCGCCGACAAGAAGCAGACCGATTTCAAGCGCCGCGAGCCGTCGAACAACGCCAGCTACGTGTTCGAGAGCGCGTACGAGATCGTGCTGCGCAACGCGAAGAAGGAGGCCGCCACGGTGATCGTGCGCGAGCCGGTGCCGGGCGACTGGACGATGCTCGAGCAGAGCGCGCGGCACGCCAAGGTGGCCGCGGGAACCGCGGAATGGCGCGTGCCGGTCCCCGCCGGGGGAACGACGACGCTTCGCTACCGGGTGCTGGTGCGCTACTAGGAAGCCGCGAGAGCGGCGGGCGCTCTTTTGCGATTCGCTTTATAGTTGTGAAATGAGCGACCTGAACGATCCACGGGTGCTGTTCGCCGCCGAAAGAACGCTGCTCGCCTGGAGCCGCACCTCCGCCGGCCTGATGGCGTTCGGCTTTCTCGTCGATCGCGCGGGCCTGGTGGTGCAGGGCGCGCAAAGCCGCGGCGCGCTGTGGATCGGCGTCGCCTTCGTGCTCGTCGGCGTCGCGCTTAGCGCGCTCTCGGCGGTTCATTACCGGCGCGCGGTCGCGAGCCTGCGGCCGGTCGAGATCCCGCCGGGCTACTGGGTGAACTTCTCGGTGATCCTGAGCGTCGTGGTAGGGCTGCTCGGGCTAGCGCTTGCGGCGTACCTTGTGGCCGGCTGAGCCGGCGGCGGAATCGATCGCTGAATCCTTCGAGTAGGACGCGATCAGCTTCCTGAACTCGGCCTCGGGCTGGGGCTTCGCGAAGAAGTAGCCCTGCGCCTGCTCGCAGCCCAGGCCGCGCAGCAGCACCGCCTGCGCCTCGGTCTCGACGCCTTCGGCGATGACGATGAAGCCCAGGGTGTGCGCCATGTCGATGATGGTGCGCACGATCGCCGCGGCGGCGCGGTCGCTCAGCACGTCGGCGACGAACGAGCGGTCGATCTTGAGCGCCGACACCGGGAAGCGCGTCAGGTACGACAGGCTCGAGTAGCCGGTGCCGAAATCGTCGATCGCGACGCCGATCCCGCCCTCGCTCAGCGCCTGGATCACGCGCCTCGCATGGTCGGGATCCTGCATCAGCTGGCTCTCCGTGATCTCGAGCTCGATCATCTCCGGCGCGACGCCCGCGGCGCTCACAAGGTCGCGGATCCTCACGTGCAGGTCCTGCTGGCGGAACTGGCGCGCGGAGAGGTTGACCGCCACCTGCATCGGCAGCAGCCCCGCCGCCCGCCACGCCTTCAGATCCTCGCAGGCGCGCCGCAGCACCCATTCGCCGACCTGCACGATGAGCCCGGTCTCCTCGAGCACCGGGATGAACTCCACCGGCGGCACGAGGCCGCGCTCGGGATGGCGCCAGCGCAGCAGCGCCTCGGCGGCGCACGGCCGGCCGCTGCGCAGGTCGAACTTCGGCTGGTACGCGAGCGCGAACTCGCCGCGCTCGAGGGCGCGGCGCAGCTCCGAGCCGAGCTGGGCGCGGGCGCGCGTGCGCTGGTTGATGTCGGCGGTGAAGAACTGGTAGGCGTTGCGCCCGGACTGCTTCGCCCGGTACATCGCCGCGTCGGCGGCGCCGAGCAGCGCCTCCGCATCGCCGCCGTCGGCGGGAAACGCGGCGATGCCGATGCTCGCCGTGACGAACACCTCGTGCCCCCTTACCTTCACGGGCGTCGCCAGGCAGTCGATGATCTTCTGCGCCACGATCGCGGCGTCGTCGGGCCGCGCGAGATCGCCCAGGATCACCGCGAACTCGTCGCCGCTGATGCGCGCCACCGTGTCGCCGGCGCGCACCGACGACTGCAGGCGGCGCGCGGTCTCCTTGAGGAGCTCGTCGCCGCCGGCGTGGCCCAGCGAATCGTTCACCAGCTTGAAGTCATCGAGGTCGATGAACAGCACCCCGAGCGGCTTCGCATGGCGGCGCGCCTGAACGATCATCTGCGAGAAGCGATCCGCGAGGAGCGCCCGGTTGGGCAGCCCGGTGAGCGCGTCGAATTGCGCGAGGAACGCGAGGCGCCCCTCGCTGTGGATGCGCCGCAGGCCGGCCGAGAGCACGCTCGCGGCGGTCACCAGGAATTTGGATTCTTCCGCGCCGAAAACGCCCGGCGTCTCCGAAAGCACGCAGAGCGCGCCCTGCACGCGATTGTCGCCGTGCACCGGGACGAGCGCGGCGCCGCTGAACGCGCCCGCCCAGTAGAAAGGCAGCAGGCCGGGCCCTGAGGCGGGCCGGTCCACGATCGCGAGCTCGCCGCGCTCCAGCGGCCGCGCCAGGTGCTCGTCGCTGTCGTAGACCGCGACCGCGGCGCCCTCGCCGCTCGCGAGGCCGGTCAGGCCGCGCATTACCACCTCGCGCGCCTCCGCGCCCGGCTCGACATAGGCCACCACGGTCGTGGGCAGGGCCTCGATGACGGTTTGCAGGGCGTCCTCGACCAGCTCCACCGCCTCGCGCTTGGCGAGCGCCGAGGCGCCGAACCGCGCGATCTTCTCCTGGTACCGGGTATGCCTCGCCTGGCGCTCCTCGGCCTGCTTGCGCTGCATGAACTGGCCGATCTGGCTGCCGATCACGCTTATCGAGCTCAGCAGCCGCGGCTCGGCCTGGCGGATTTCGCGGCTGTGGAATATGAGAACGCCGATCGTCTTTCCCTCCGAGCGCACCGGGAAGACGAATGAGCCGTGCATGCCGATCTCACGCGCGATCCCCGCATGGATACGCGGGTCCTTGGCGATGTCGGCGCTCCAGATCGGCTCGCCCGACTGCCAAACCTGCCCCATCAATCCGACCCCCGGTTTGTAGGACAATCCGCGCGATTTCTCGATGAAGCGATCCATCAGTTCGCCCGACACGCTCCAGGCCTCGGCGAAGCGCAGCAGGCCCGCGTTCTCGTCCACCCGGAAATAGCGACCGCATTCCCAGCCTTCGGTCTCGCACACGGCGCGGATCGCCGCCTTCAGCAGCTGCGGGATGTCGTCCGCGGCGGCGAGAGAGCGCGCCACCGTGTGCTCGAGCATTACCAGCTGCTCCGCGCGCTTGCGCTCGGTGATGTCCTTGCCGATGCCGCGGTAGCCCTTGAAGGCGCCGGCGGCGTCGAACATCGGCTCGCCGCTGATGCTGATGTACCTCGGCAGGCCCTCTTCCGTGCGCCGCTGCAACTCCAGGTTGTAGAACGGCTTGCGCGCGTCGAGGAGCGCGCGATGCGCCGCCCAGTCCGCCTCGGTCATGTTGAGCGCGGGCTGGTCCCAGCGCGCCTTGCCGAGGTTGAGCTTGGGGCCCGCGCCGGCGCCGTCCTTCACGGCGCTCGATATCAGCGTGAAGCGGTAGTCGGTGTCCTGCTCCCAGTACCAGTCGGAGGACAGCCCGGTAAGGCTGCGGAAACGCTCCTCGCTCTCGCGCCGCACCTCCTCGGCCTGCTTGCGCTGCACGAACTGGCCGATCTGGCCGCCGATCACATGCACCGCCTCCAGCAGCCGCTCCTCGGGCTCGTGGAATTTGCGCGAGGCAAAGCTGAGCACGCCGATCGTCTTTCCGTCCGAGAAGACCGGAAAAACGAACGTGCCGTGCGCGCCCAACTCGCGCGGCGCCTTCGTTCCGGCCGAAGCCGACGACGCGCGCGGGTCCTTGGTGATGTCGGCGCACCACACCGTCTGTCCGGACTGCCACACCAGCCCCGACAGCCCGACCCCCGGGCTGTAGGTGCGATGGCGGGACCCCTCGATGAAGCGCTCGACGTCGGGATCCGGTATGGCCCAGGCGTCCGCGAAGCGCAGCAGCCCGGCCTTTTCGTCGACCTGGAAGTAACGGCCGCACTCCCAGTGCTCCGATTCGCACACCGCGCGGATCGCCGCCTTCAGGCCCTCCGACGCGCTCTCCACTTCGGTAAGGCTGCGGCTCACGGCGTGCTCCAGCGCCCGCAGATGCTCGGCCCGCTTGCGCGCGGTGATGTTCTTGCTGATGCCCCGGTAGCCGATGAAATTGCCCGCATCGTCGAATACCGGCGCGCCGCTGATGCTCACCCACCACGTCTCGCCCGTCTCGCCGGTTCTCCCCAGCTCGACATCGCGAAAAGGCTGGCGTGCGTCCAGGAGCGCCTTGTGCGCGGCCCAGTCGGCCGGCGTCATGTTGAAGGACTCCTCGTCCCAGCGGCACTTGCCGAGCAGCCGTATCGCGAGCGCCCTGCTGTTTCCGGAAAAGGACGTGAAGCGGTACTCGGTGTCCTGCGTCCAGTACATGTCCGAGGACAGCTCGGTCAGGGCGCGGAACTTCTCCTCGCTTTCGCGCCGCACCCGCTCCGCCTGCTGGCGCCGCACGAACTGGCCGATCTGGCTGCCGATGACCCCCATCGCCTGCAGCAGCCGCTCCTCCTGCTGGCGCGCCTCGCGGCTGTTGAACGCGAGCACGCCGATCGTCTTTCCTTCCGACATGACCGGGAAGACGAACGCGCCGTGGATGCCCCAATTGCGGGCGAGCGCCGCTTGCGACACCCGCTCGTCCACATGCACATCGGGCACCCACATCGGCTCGCCGCTCTGCCACACCCGGCCCAAAAGGCCGACGCCCGGCGCGTAGACCAGGTCGCGCGACGCCTCGATAAAGCGCTCGATCTCGGGGATGGGAACGCCCCAGCTCGCGCCCAGGCAGAGCACACCCGCTTTCTCGTCGGGGTGGAAGTACCGTCCGCATTCCCATCCCTCGGTCTCGCACACCGCGCGGATGGCCGCCACCAGCCCCGCCGAGGCGCTCTCCGCCTCGGACAGGGAGCGGGTGACCTTGTGCTCGAGCTCCACCAGCTGCTCCGCGCGCTTGCGTCCGGTGATGTCCTTGCCGACGCCGCGATAGCCCTTGAAGGCGCCGTCATCGCCGAACACCGGCTCGCCGCTGATGCTGAGCCAGACCTTCTGGCGGCTTTCGTCCAGCCGGCAAAGCTCCAGGTCGCGGAACGGCAGGTGCGCCTCGAGCAGCGCACGGTGCCGGGCCCAGTCGTCCGCCGTCATGTTGACGTAGTTCTGCTCCCACCGCTTCTTCCCGATCAGCGGGAAGACCTCGGCGCCGACCCGCTTGGAGCCGACGCCGGACTGCGAGGTGAAGCGGAACTGTTCGTCCTGCTCCCAGTACATGTCCGAGGAGAGCTGCGTCAGGCTTCGAAAGCGCGCCTCGCTCTCGCGAATCGCCTTTTCTGCGGCGATCTGCGCCCGGATGTCGCGCGCGATGACGACGGTAAGGTCGGCGTTGCCGGAGGACAGCGCGGTGCGCGTGAGCTCCGTCGGCAGCAGCGAGCCGTCCTTGCAGCGGTAGATGGCCCGCATGCCGGTATGCACGCCCGGATTCGCGATCAGCTCGTCGTGGGCCCGCTCGAGCTCCTTGCGTCCCACCGGCCGCAGGTCCTGCGGACGCAGCAGCAGCTCCTCCGGCCCCATCTTCAGCAGCTCTTCGCGCGAGTAGCCGAGCAGCCGGCACACGGCCTCATTGACATCGAGATAGCGCATCGTGGCGCGGTCGACCAGCAGCACCATGTCGGCCGAGCTGTCGATGGCGGAACGGAAGCGGCGCAGCTCTTCTTCCCCTCGCTTGCGCGCGGTGACGTCCTTTCCCACGCCGCGATAGCCCTTGAACCGGCCTTCCGCGTCGAAAATGGGCTGGCCGCTGATGCTGATGTAGACGAGCTTGCCCTCGGGCGTGGCACGGCACAGCTCGAGATCGTGGAACGGACGGTGCGCCTCCAGGACGGCGCGGTGCGCCGCCCAATCCGCCTCGCTCATGTTGAGCGCCGGCAGGTCCCAGCGCGTCTTGCCGATGCGGTCCGAGGCGTCCAGGCCGGCCTGCGAGCGGATCGCGTCCGTCATGCCGGTGAAGCGGAAATGCTCGTCCTGCTCCCAGTACCAGTCCGAAGAAAGCTCGGTCAGGCTGCGAAACCGCGCCTCGCTTTCACGCAGGACTTCCTCCGCCTCCTTGCGCTGCACGAACTGGCCGATCTGGCTGCCGATCACGCTTATGGACTGCAGCAGCCGCGTATCCGGCTCGCGGGATTGACGGCTGTCGAATGCCAGCACGCCGATGGTATTTCCGGCGGCGGAGATCAGGGGGAAGACGAACGCGGCATGCATGCCGATTTTGGCCGACAGCGCCTTTTCCGCCGTGCGGGGGTCCTTGCTGACGTCGGCAATCCAAAGGGGGGCGCCCGACTGCCAGGCATGGCCCGTCAATCCGACGCCGCGCGAGTGCGTGACGCTGCGCGACGCGGCGACATAACGCTCGATCGGCTCATCCGGGACGCTCCATCCCTCCGCAAAGCGCAGCAAGCCTGCCTGCTCGTCCACCCGGAAGTATCGGCCGCACTCCCAGTCCAGGGTCTCGCACACTCTGCGTATGACGTCCTTCAGCCCCTCGGACACGGTTCGCGCCTCGGCGAGTGACCGCGTCACCGTGTGCTCGAGCTTCAGCAGCTGCTCGGAGCGCTTGCGCTCGCCGACGTCGCGCGCGACCACCACGATGACATGCCCCTTCCCGGAAGGCACGACACGGCGGGACAATTCGATCGCGAACCGCGACCCGTCCTTGCGCCGGAACCAGCCGTGCGCGCTCGTCGCGCCCGCATCCCCGGCGATCAGGCCACGGTAGGTTTGCGCCAGATCCTCGCGCGATGCGACGTAGACGTCATGCGGACCCATGGCGAGCAGCTCTTCGCGGCTGTAGCCGAGCGTGCGGCAGGCCGTTTCGTTGGCATCGACCAGCCGCACGCTTTCCGGGTCGACGAGCAGGACCAGATCCGCGGACACGTCGATGGCCGCCCGGAACCGGCGCTGCTCCTCCTCGGCGCGCTTGCGCTGAATGAACTGGCCGATCTGGCTGCCGACGTTGGTCATGCATTCGAGCAGCTCGGCGTCGGGCTGATGGATCTCGCGGCTGAAGAATTCCATGGCGCCGATCGACTGCGCGTCCACCTTGATCGGAAAGGCAAAGGCGCTGTGCAGCCCCGCCTTCACTGCGTCAGGCGCGCGCACGAAGCTCGCGTCCTGGGTGACGTCTCGAATCCACATCGGCCTGCCTTGCGTCCAGGCTCGCCGGTTCAGGCCGGACTCGGTCAACGGCATGGGCCGCCCGCGCGGGACCTCGAGGAAAGCGCTGACGGCGGCGGAGGGAATGCCCCAGGTTTCGGCGCATACCATCGTCTGGCTCCGCTCGTCGGATTCGTAACGAGCGCCGCAGGTCCATCCGAGGGTCTCGCAAATCATGCGGATGATCCGCGGCGACGCCTCGGCGATGCTGTTCGCTTCCCCCAGCAAACGCGTGACGGAATGCTCGATCGCCAGCCGCAAATCCATTCGCACGCGCGCGCTGACGTCCTTTCCCACGCCGCGGTAGCCGCGGAAGCGGCCCTGGTCGAAAATCGGTCCGCCCGAAACGCTGATGTAGTGCGCCACGCCGGAGGGCCCGAGGCGCCGCAGCATGAGGTCATGGAACGGCTTTCGCGCCGCGAGGACCGCTTTGTGCTCGTCCCACGTCTGATTCAGGATCTCGGTGCCGGGCAATTCCCAGCGGCGCTTGCCGACGTACGCTTCGGCCGTGGTAATGCCTCCGGGCGCGTTGGTGGCGCTCCCCGTAGCCACGAAGCGCAGCTCGGCGTCCTGTTCCCAGTACCAGTCGGCGGCGAGCTCCGCCAGGGCGCGGAAGCGCTCCTCGCTGTCGCGCAGGGTGCGGAAGCTGTTCACGTGCATCGCCGCGAGCCGGACCAGCCGCTCAAGCTCGGTATGGTCGACCCGGTCCTTGCTCATCAGATCGTAGGCGCCGGCCTCCAGGGCCGCCTCGCGCAAGCGCTCGTCGCGCTCTCCGGTGAGGACGAGAATCAGCCGGTCGGTCACCCGCACCAGGCTCTCGACGGTGTCGAGATCCTTGGAGTCGGGCAGGTTGAGATCGGTGATGACCAGATCGATGCCGCCGCGCTCGAGCCGCGCCAGAGCGTCGCGCATGGTCGCCGCATGCTCGATCGACAGCTCGCCCCACTCCACGCGCTCGAGGTTCGCCCGCACAAGGCCGGCAAACGGCTCGTCGTCCTCGATCAGCAGGACCCGGACAGCGGTGAGCTGCCGGCCGTGCTTGTAGTCGGGCATAGGGTGCATGGGTGGACGATATCCTCCCCCGCAGAGCATAGCCCGACCATCGGGGATTACCCTAGAAAATCGGGCAATCCCTAGGCTATAACAAGACTTTACAGCCTGCCGCCGGGAATGAGGCCCGGCGGCAGCGAATGGCAGAACCGGGCGACGTCGCGCGGGCGCGTCCACCATACCCGGCGGGCTTGGGCGTGCTGCAGGCAGTGGCGCAACGCTGCGCGCAGCCTGCGCAGCCGGAAAGGCTGGCCGAAGACGTACGTATGCACCGAAACGTTCATGACCAGGGGGTGGTGCGCGGACTGCTCCACCATCTCCTCGAACTGGTCGACCACCATGTCGCAGAATTGCGCCGCCTCGCCCTTGCGGTGCACAATCGCCTGCGAATCGTTCAGCTCGATCGGATAGGGAATCGAGAGCAGCGGTCCGGCCCGCGTGCGCAGCCAGACCGGCTGGTCGTCCATCGGCCAGTCCATGAGGTACTGGTAGCCGAGCTCCTTCAGGAGATCGGGCGTATTCGCGGTCTCGTAGGCGCCCGAGCCCATCCAGCCGGCGGGCGGCGCGCCCTCGTGGCGCGCGATGGTCTCGGTGACCTCGCGCAGGATGCGCTCCTCGTCGGGCTGCCACAGGCCGCGCAGGTTCTCGGCGTTGGTGCGCCCGTGCGCGACGACCTCGTCGCCGCGCTTGCGGATCGCGGCCATCACCTGCGGGGCGTACTCGTAGACCAGGCTGTTGGTGTTGTGGGCCGCCGGCAGCTTCAACTCATCGAAAAGCTCGAGCAGCCGCCATACGCCGATGCGGTTGCCGTAGTCGCGCCAGGAATAGTTGCGATGGGTCTGCGGCTCGCCGGTCTTCGCCGGGTCGTGGCCGAGCCCCGCGCCGAACGCGAACCATTCGACGTTCGTGGTGAGGCAGAAGGCGAGGCGCTTGCCGTCCGGCCAGCTGTAGTCCTTGCGCTCCGGCAGCGGAACGAAGTCGTAGCGGCTGTGCTGGGGAAGGAGCGGCTTGCTCATCGGCCAGCTCTGCCGGCCCCCTGATAAGCGGGGCATGGCCCAGCACTCATTCGATCTTCGCCCCCGAAGCCTTCACCACCGGCGCGAGCTTCGCGATCTCGCGCGCGGTGGCCGTCTCGAATTCCTCGGGGCTCATCACGATCGGGTCGGCGCCGATGTTCTGCCAGACCGGCTGCATCTCCGGCGCGCGCACCGCCTTGGCGAACTCGGCGTTGATCCGCCGCACGAGCGCGCGGTCCATGCCTTTCGGCCCGAGGATGCCGGAGTAAAGCACGATCTCGAATCCCGGCAGGCCGGCCTCGATCATGGTCGGGACTTCGGGCGCGGCGCCCGAGCGCTTCGGCGTCGTCACCGCGAGCGGGCGCAGCTTGCCCGCCTTGGTGCTGGAAAGCGCGGGCGGCATGGTCGAGAACACGAACGTCACCTCGCCGCCGAGGATCGCGGCGGTCGCCGGATTGCTGCCCTTGTAGGGCACGTGCAGGGCCTCCACGCCGGCCGTGGACTTCAGCATCTGCGCCGCGAGGTGCACGATCGTGCCGTTGCCGGAGGAGCCGTAGGAATACTTCCCGGTGCCGCTCTTCAGAAGCGCGATCAGCTCTTTCACGCTGCCCGCCGGCGTGCTCGGGTGCACGACGAGCATGAGCGGCGTCGAGGCGACCATCGCGACGAAGGTGAAGTCCTTCATCGAGTCGTACGGCAGCTTGGGGTAGAGCGTGCTGTTGATCGCGTGCGTGGTGATGTCCTGCAGCCAGAGCGTGTAGCCGTCGGGCGGCGACTTGACCGTGAAATCGCCCGCGATGGTGGTGCCGGCGCCGGGCTTGTTCTCGACGATCACGGCCTGGCCCATCTGCTTGCTCACCGGGATCACGATCGCGCGCGCCAGGACGTCCGAGATTCCGCCCGCCGCGAAGCCGACGACCAGGCGGACAGGTTTATTCGGATAGTCGGACTGTCCGAACGCGCTTCCGAACCATAAGCTCGCGAGAAATACGAATGTGAATTTCACAGATTCATCTCCAGAACGTAAAGGCCGCCTGCGTGGCGGTCGACGGCGAACACGACGCCGCGATCGTCGACGAAGACGTCGTTGATCTGCACCGTGCCGAGGGGCGCGCCGGCCGGCGCGGGCGGCACGTACCAGGCCACCTCGCTCGGCTCGTACGCATTGCGCACGTCGTAGACCCGCACGCCGGCGTTGAAGAACGTGCCGAGCACGATGTCGTTGGAGCGCCAGGCACCCTTTCCCGGCGGGTTCTCGTGCAGGTTGTGGGCGCCGCAGCGCCCGCCGCTGTGCAGGAACTGCTTCACGCCGGGCGCGGGCATGGTGGCGATGCTCACCGGATGGCGCTCGTCGCGCACGTCGAGCATCCAGACGAGCTTCGGCCAGTCCGCGCCGTCGTCCATGATCGATTCCTCGGTGACCACCAGCAGATCCCGCTCGAAAAGCGGCAGCACGGTATGGCTGAAGCCGTTGTAGGGCGGCGCGTTGCGCCAGCGGGAGACGAGCTTCGGGCGCGTGCGGTCGGCGATGTCCATCACCATGATGCCGCCGTCGAGGTAGCCGAGATAGCAGCGGTCGGGGCGCTGCGGATAGACGTTGGTGTTGTGCGCGCGAAAGCCGAAATCGAACTTGGGCTGCAGGCGCTCCGGCGGCGGCTCGCTGTCGCTCTGCATCGTGCCGGGCAGGTGCCAGCCCCCCACCGCGGCCGGCTTCGACGGATTGCGCACGTCGACGATGCGATAGATCTGGTCGTCCTTGGGGTTGCGCGGCTTCAGGTCCGGGTCGGCGCAGGCCATGTGCACCGTTTCACCGTCGACGAACCAGAGCGCGTGGCAGCCGCGCGAATGCGGTCCCGATGCATCGAACGTCGAAACCGAGCGCGGCCGCTCCGGCACGCTGATGTCGAACAGCTCGAACCCGGCGGGCTTCAGCCCGAGCTGCGACACCTGGTAGGCGACCGCCATCAGGTCGCCCGACACCTCGAGCGAGTTGGAGCGCATCTGCGCGTGCGGCAGGTCGGTCTGCGTGACCACCTTCGGGCGGCGCGGCTCGGTCACGTCCACCGCGGTGAAGTTCTTCGGCGCGCTTTCGTGCGCGAGCCAGAGGATGCGCCGCCCGTCCTTTGCGAGCTGCATCGCCATGCCCTCGCCCATCCCGCCGTGGCCGTTCAGCGTGTGATGAGCGAGCAGCGACATGTTCTGAGACGACGGCTTGCGGGACGGCTTTCGAGACGGCTCGCGCGACTGCGGCTGATCTTTTTGCCGACCTTTATTCATAGCTCGTAAGATAACATCCTCGCCCCCCCGAAAAAGAGAGGTTTCGAGATGCAAAAGGTCGCCCTCGTCACCGGCGCCGGCACCGGCATCGGCAAGTCGGCCGCGCTCGCGCTGCTGAAGGACGGCTTCGCCGTCGCCCTGGTCGGACGCAGAAAAGAGATGCTCGACAAGACCGCCGCCGAGTCGGGCGCCGGGGATCGCGCGCTGGCGCTCGCCGGCGATATCACCAAGCCCGAGGAAGTAAAAAGAATCTTCGCGGAAACCAAGAAACGCTGGGGACGGCTCGATGTGCTCTTCAACAACGCCGGCATGGGCGCGCCGGCCGTGCCGATGGAAGACCTGCCCCTCGAGACCTGGAAGGCGGTCGTCGACATCAACCTGAACGCGATGTTCTACTGCACCCAGGAGGCGATCCGCATCATGAAGGCGCAGGACCCCCGGGGCGGTCGCATCATCAACAACGGCTCGATCTCGGCGCACGCGCCGCGCCCGATGTCGGTCGCGTACACGGCGACCAAGCACGCGGTGACCGGCCTCACCAAATGCATCTCGCTCGACGGGCGCAAGAACGACATCGCCGCGAGCCAGATCGACATCGGCAACGCCCTCACCGAGCTCGCCGCGCGCATGGCGAAAGGCGTGCCCCAGGCCGACGGCTCGGTCAAGCCCGAGCCGCTGATGGACGTCGCGCACGTGGGCAACGCGGTGCTTCACATGGCTAACCTGCCGCTCGACGTCAACGTGCAGTTCATGACCATCATGGCGACGAAAATGCCGTTCGTCGGACGCGGCTGAGCCGCCCATGAGCGCCGACACGCGCCCGATCGTCGGGCTCATGCTCGGCGACGTCACGGGCATCGGCGCCGAGATCGCGACCAGGATGCTCGCCGCGCCGGAGCTGAAGGCGATCGCGCGCACCGTGCTGATCGGCGACGCGCGCCACCTCGCGCTGGGCTGCCGCGAGTCCGGCGCGGCGATCCGGACCCATGCCGTCGCCTCGCTCGAGGCGATCGACTGGGCGCGCGAGGGCTTTCCGCTGCTCGATCTCGCCAACCTGGATCCGGCGCGTTTCCCGCGCGCCGAGGTCTCGCCCGAAGCCGGGCGCATCGCGGGGGAGACGCTGAAGACGATGACCGAGCTCGCGCTCGCCGGCAAGCTCGACGCCGTGTGCTTCGCGCCGCTCAACAAATCGGCGCTGCACCGCGGCGGCTGGAGCTATCACGACGAGCACCAGATGTTCGCCGCCTGGACGCGGCACCGCGGCTATTACAGCGAGATGAACGTGATCCCGGAGTTCTCCACGTTCCGCGTCACCTCGCACCTCAGCCTGCGCAAGGCGCTCGACCTCGTCACGCCGGAGCGCATCGAGGAGGCGATCCGCCTCGCGCATCGCACCATGCAGGCGGCCGGAGTCGCGGCGCCGCGCATCGGCGTGGCGGCGCTCAATCCGCACGGCGGCGAGAACGGGCTCTTCGGCGACGAGGAGATCCGCATCATTCGCCCGACCGTGGAGAAGGCGCGCGCGGCCGGCATCGATTGCTCGGGTCCCCTGCCCTCCGACACGATCTTCCTGCGCGCCCGCGCGGGGAATTTCGACGCGGTGGTGATCATGTACCACGACCAGGGCCAGATCGCGACCAAGCTGCTCGGCTTCCAGAAAGGCGTGACGGTGACGGCGGGAATGCCGACCGTCTATGCGACGCCGGCGCACGGCACCGCGTTCGACATCGTCGGCAAGGGCCGCGCCGATCCCGGCGCGATGACCGCCGCCTTCCGGATGGCGGCGAAGCTCGGAGCGGCAAGGAGGAGCCATGCGTCCTGAAAATCGTTTCGTCGCCGGCATCGTCGCGGCGCTCGCGTTCGGCGCTGCGTTTGCCGCCGATCCCTACCCCACCAGGCCGATCCGCATGATCGTCGGTTTTGCGCCCGGCGGCGGCACCGACCTCACGGCGCGCCCGGTGGCGCAGAAGCTCTCCGAGCTGCTCGGCCAGCAGGTGGTCGTCGAGAACAAGCCGGGCGCCGCCGGCAACATCGCCACCGAGCAGGTGGTGAGGGCGGCGCCCGACGGCTACACCGTCCTGATGGGCACCATCGCCGCGCTCGCGATCAACCCGAGCCTCTACGGCAACCTGAAGTTCGATCCCGAGACCGACCTCGCGCCGGTCATCCAGGTGGTGGACGCGACCAACGTGCTCACGCTGCATCCGTCGGTGCCGGCGGGCTCGGTGAAGGAGCTCATCGCGCTCGCGAAGCAGAAATCGCTCTCGGCGGGCTCTTCCGGCATCGGCGCGACGGGACACCTCGCGATCGAGCTGTTCAACCTGATGGCGGGCACGAAGCTCGTGCACGTGCCGTACAAGGGCGGCGGGCCCGCGATGGGCGACCTGGTCGGCGGCCAGATCCACCTCATCTTCGCCACGACCGCGAGCGCCATCCCGCAGATCAGGGCCGGACGCGTCAAGGGCATCGCGGTCACGACGGCGAAGCGCTCCGCTCTGATGCCCGAGCTGCCGACGATCTCGGAGGCGGGGTTGCCCGGCTTCGACGCGAACAACTGGTACGGCATCGTGGTCCCGGCCGGGACGCCGCGCGCGATCATCGACCAGCTCAACGCCGCGACGAGGAAGGCGCTCGCCATGCCGGAGGTCAAGGCGACGCTCTTCAACCAGGGGCTCGATCCGGCGCCCGGCACGCCCGAGCAGTTCGGCGCCTACATCAAGGCCGAGCGCATCAAGTGGGCGAAGGTGATCAGGGAGTCCGGCGCGAAAGCGGAGTGAAGGGATTGTAATAATTTATCAAGTAATCCAATCACCTCTCCGGTAAGCGCATAGTGGCGGCCTGCTTCGAGGCCAGAAGAGGCGCGCGTGCCCCCGAGAACCCTATCCGTGACGATCGCGGCGTTCGTGCTGAGCCTCGGGACGACGGGTACGGCCGCGGCGGACCCGCTGATCCTCGGGGTGCATCCTTATTTGCGGCCGGCGGAAATCGCGGCGCGCTTCGCGCCGCTCGCCGATTATCTGGACCGGCAATTGGGCCGGCGGGTGCAGGTGCGCGTCGGCCGCGACTACGACCAGCACATCGAGGCCATCGGCCGCGACACCATCGATATCGCCTACCTCGGACCCGCGTCCTACGTGAAGATGGTCGCGCGCCACGGCGCAAAGCCGCTCCTCGCGCGCATCGAGATCAACGGCAAGCCGACGGTGACGGGGTATATCGCCGTGCGCGCCGACAGCCCGCTGCACAGGCTCGCCGATCTGCGCGGCAAGCGCTTCGCGTTCGGCGACGCGAATTCCACCATGGGCGCGATCGTGGCGCGCCAAGCGCTTCGACGGGCGGGCGTGGGGCTTGAAAGCCTCGGCGACCACCAGTATCTGGGCAGCCACCGGAACGTCGCGCTCGCGGTGCTCAGCGGCGATTACGATGCCGGCGCGGTGAGAAAGGAAGTCTACGACGAGCTGCAAGCGCGCGGCCTGCGCGTGCTGGTGAAGCTGCCGGAGGCCTCCGAGCACCTGTTCGTCGCGCGCGCCGACTTGCCCGCCGAGCAGGTCGCGTCCCTGCGCCAGGCGCTGCTTGGATTGAAGAGCGCCGCCGGCGGCGCGGCGATCCTGCGGGCCATCGACAAGGAAATGACCGCGATGGTGCCGGTGACCGACGCCGATTACGACAGCTTGCGCGAGCTGGACCGGACGCTCGTGGGGGAGCGCGGCTGAACGCCTTGTCGACGCTTTGGCTCCTGAGATCCCGGCCGCGCGCCTGGCTGTGCTATGGCCTGTTCGTGGGTGCGTTGTTTCTCGTCGCCGCGACTTTGGCGCAGCGGGAATTGCGCGATGACCTTAGCGACGCGCAGGCGGCGAGCCAGCGCGACCTGGAGCTGGTCGGCGGCCTCGTCGGCGACGCCCTGCGGCGCAGCCAGTACCAGAGCATAGAGCCCCTCCTGCAGGACGTCGGCAGGGCCAATATCGGCCTGGCGGACTTGCGCGTCGTCGGGGAAAACGGCGCCGTGCTCGGCGCCTATCGCCGCAGCGCCCCGCCCCTCCAGGCGCTGACCCTGTCCCTGCCCATCGAGTATTCCTACCGCGGCCGCGCAGTCCTGAGCCTGACGCGCGACGTGACGAACGTGCACGAGGCCAACGCCTCGCTTCGCCATCGGCTGCTGATGCTGATGCTCGCCATCGGCGGCTCGCTCGCCACGGCGCTGCATTTGCTGCTGGAACGCCGCGACCAGGCCCGCGCGCTGCAGGAAAGCGAGGAGAAGTACCGCAACATTCTCACGCAGATGGACGAGGGCTATTACGAGGTGGACCTGGCCGGCAACCTGACCTTCTTCAACCCGGCGCTCGCGCGCGTCCTCGGCTGGCCCGCGGCCGACATGCTCGGCGCGAGCCACACCCGCTTCCACGACGAGCAAGCCGGCAAGAAGGTGCTGCAGGCCTTCAACCGCGTGTACCGCAGCGGCGAGCCGCTGCACGACATCGAAGTGGAAATCGTGCGCAAGGACGGCTCCCGCGGCACGGTATCGACCTCGGCCCAGCTGATGCGCGACAAGACCGGCCGGCCGACGGGCTTTCGCGGAATCCAGCGCGACATCACGGCGAGCAAGACGGCCGAGCTCCTGCTCGAGCGCCAGGCGCTGCACGACGCCCTCACGGGCCTGCCCAACCGTTACCTCCTGTCCGACCGGCTCGGGCAGGCGATCCTGGCCGCGGAACGCACCGGCGCCGGCTGCGCGCTGCTCGTCCTCGACCTGGACCACTTCAAGGAGATCAACGACGCCCTCGGACACAGCGCGGGCGATGCGTTGCTGAAGCAGATCGGCCCGCGCCTGCGCGACTGCATCGGCGACACCGACACGCTGGCCCGCCTGGGAGGCGACGAGTTCGCGGTCGTCCTGCCCGGCGCCGGCGAAGCGCGGGCCGAGAGCGTCGCGCGCAGCATCGTGGACGCGCTGGTGGCGCCGGTCCGGGTCGACGGCGTCGACACGCAAATCAACGCCGCGATCGGCATCGCGCGCTACCCGCAGCACGGGCAGACCGCGGAAGAGCTGCTGCGCCACGCCGACGTGGCCATGTACGACGCGAAGCGCGGCCACAGCGGCTACGCGTGCTACCTGCCCGAGAACGATCCGCACAGCCGCGAGCGACTGACGCTCATCGGCGACCTGCACCGCGCCCTCGAGCGCGACGAGCTGCTCCTCTACTATCAGCCGAAGCTGCATCTGCACGATCGGCGACTGATCGGGATGGAAGCCCTGGTGCGCTGGCGCCACCCGACCCGCGGCCTGATCCTGCCGAGCGCCTTCCTCGCGCACGCCGAGCGCCACGGCGAGATCAAGTCGCTTACGCTGTGGGTGCTGCACGCCGCCGCGCGCCAATGGGCGCGCTGGCGCGAGCTGGGGCTCGAGATTCCGATCGCGGTCAACCTCTCGCCCGTGACGCTGCGCGACCCGGATTTCCTCGTGCACGTGCTCGAGCTGCTCGATGAGACCGTGGCGCCGGGCGCCTGGCTCGAGCTGGAGCTCACCGAGACCGCCCTGATGGAGAACCCGCGCCTGATCCTGAAGCGCCTGGGGGCGCTGCGCGCGCGCGGCGTGCGCCTGAGCATCGACGACTTCGGCACCGGCTACTCGTCGCTCGCCTACCTGCGCGAGTTCAAGGCGGAGACGCTCAAGATCGACCAGACCTTCGTCCACGACATGGCGAGCAACGAAAGCAACGCGATGATCGTGCGCGCCATCATCCATCTCGCGCACAACCTCGGCATGGAGGTCGTCGCCGAAGGCGTGGCCAGCGAGGAGGTGTGCGACCGGCTGAAAGGCCTGGGCTGCGACGCCGCGCAGGGCTACTACCTCGGCCGGCCGATGCCGGCGGCCGACTGCCTCCCCTGGATGGCCGGATTACCGGCGAAACGCGAACTGGAAGCCGCGCGCTGAGCTCCTGCAGTATCATCCGGGTCTTTGCGCGATCGGGAAAGGACGCATCGGTATGCCGGCAAAATCAACGGGGGTGGTGGCGAGGCTGGACAAGGTGGTGGACGACTTCTGCCGCCGCACGCGTTTCTTCCAGGAGCCGATGACGCGCGGCCGCGCCAGGACGTTCGTCATGCAGCATCGCCTGAACACGCGCCAGCGCAACTCGGTGCTGAAGCTCAAGGTCGCGACCAACTGCCCGGACTGGGACACGCGCATCGGAATCATCGGCGCGTGCAGCCAGGAAGTGATCGCCGACCACGAGCACGGCGGCGGCCGCGCCCACTGGGAGATCCTCGAGGAGCTCGGCACGAAGATCGGCCTGAAGCGCGCCGAGATCCGCGCCGCGCCGCCGCTGCCTTCGACGCAGCTCGCCTGGGCGGCCTGGGAAGGACTGATGGGGACCCGCCACTGGCTGGAAGGCATCGTGGGGAATACCTGCGCCGAGCGCGCGAACGTCCCCGGCTACGGCACCGGCATCATGAAAAAACACGGCTGGTTCGGCCTCGAGCGGCACCGCTGGAGCGAACTGTTCGGCCTGTCCGACGCGGAGCTCGACTTCTTCGAGCTGCACGAAGCGGCCGACATCGAGCATTCCGACGCAGGCTGGAAGGCGATCGACCGTTTCGCCCGGGAGCTGAAGATGGAAGACGCCGTGGTCGAGGCCTGCGAGAAGAACCTGCGCGTTTGGGAGATGTACCTCGACGGCATCGGGGCCGCCGGCGACGCGCTGGAGAAAGGCTAAGCCATGCCGCGCCTCACAACCGCGTTGCTGCTCCGGGTCGGAAGGCTCGCGTTGGCGCTCGGCGGGCTCGCCGCGGCGCTCGCCGGCTTCGACGCGGCCGCGCAGCAGTATCCGTCGCGGCCGATTCGCCTGCTGGTTCCGATTCCGCCGGGCGGCGGGCCGGACATCGTGGCGCGCCTGCTCTCGCCCAGGCTCTCGGAAGCGCTCGGCCAGCCGGTGGTGATCGAGAACCGCGTCGGCGGCAACGGCGCGGTTGCCGGCGACGCCGTGGCAAAGTCCTCCCCCGACGGTTACACGCTGCTGCTCGGCATGGACAGCCTGCTCGTGATCAATCCGCACCTGTATGGCAGCATGAGCTTCGACCCGATGAAGGACCTCGTCCCCGTCGCGAGCCTCGTCTCCAACGGTTTTTTCCTCGCGGTGAATCCGGCGGTGCCGGCGCAAACCTTTCCGGAGTTCATCGAATACGCGCGCCGCGCCAACCCGCCGCTGCAGTACGGCTCGGGCGGCAACGGCAGCCAGCACCACCTCACCATGGAGCGGCTCAAGGCGCGCGCGGGGATAAACATGGTCCATGTCCCCTACAAGGGCGGCGCGCCCGCGACCACCGCGACGCTGACCGGCGAAGTCGCCGCCATGATGTCGGGCACCTCGACCGCGACGCAGATCCGCGCCGGGCGCCTGCGCGCGCTCGCCTTTACCGGGCCGAAGCGCTCGAGCGCGCTGCCCGACGTGCCGACGATCGCCGAGTTCTATCCCGACTTCGTGATGGTGCAGTGGTACGGCCTGTTTGCGCCGGCCGGCACGCCGCAGCCGGTTCTCGCCCGGCTGCGCGACGAGGTGAACAAGGCGCTGCGGCTGCCCGACATAAGGGAAAAGCTCGGCAACGCGGGCGGGGTCGAGCCCTGGATTACCACGCCCGAGGAATTCGCCGCGGAGATCCGCAGCGAATACGGGAAGTACGCAAAGCTCGTGAAAGACGTCGGCGCGAAGATCGACTGACGAGGCGGGCTCTACTTCGCCCGCGAGATCGTACTCACGTCAGGCCGAGAGCAGGCTTCCCATCCAGGCCGCGGTGCGCACCGCGCCGCCGAAGCTGTAGAGGTGCACGCCGACGACGTTGGTGGAGTCGTGGCTGGCGGAGTAGCGCGCGACGGCGAGCACGTGCTCCCTGGGATCGGTGTGGGTGACCAGCTTGGCAATGCCTGAGCCGAGCGTGCGCAGCGCGCGCAGCGACGCGCTTACGCCGCAGCGCTGCGCGTAGCGCGCAAGGGCAACCGGGTCGGTCGGCCCCGCGATCCCCACGTACACCGGAACCGAAGGCGCGCTCCGCGCCAGCTCCGCGCAGAATTCAAGCACGCGCGCCGGAGCGAAGGAAAACTGGGTGACGACGTACAGGCCGAGCTTTTGCTCGCGCGCAAGGAGGATTTTTTTCCTGAACGATTCATTGATATCGAAAGACGAGATGCGCGGGTGTCCCTCGGGATAGCCGGCCACGCCGATCTCGCGCACGCCGCACTGCGCGAGCACGCCTTCCTCGAGGAGCTGCACGCTGTCCGCGTAAGGGCCCTTCGGCTGCGGCTCGTCGCCGCCGATCAGCATGGCGCGATGAACGCCGTAGCTCGCGCTCGCCTGCTTCAGAAAGGATTTGAACTCGTCGCGATCGAGGATGCGGCGCGCGGACACGTGCGGCACCGGGTCGAGGCCGGCGCGGCGCACCGCCGCGATCGCCTCCAGCGTGCGGCTCAGCGGCAGGCCGGGAAGCGAGGGAATGTAGACGCAGGTGTCCGCCGGCAGGAACGCCGCCACCTCGCCGGCGCGATGCAGCTCGCGCGGCGACATCTCGAGCGAGCCCGCGGCGACGAGCTCGCCCAGCTTTTCCCTGAAAAACGGCGCGTCAATCGCGCTTGCGGGAGACGACATAGGATTCATCCAGGAACCAGAGGCTGCCGTGCTTCTGCAGGACGTCGCGGGTGGCTTCGAGGTACTTGCGCTCGCCGAGCGCCTGCGCAAGGCGCGCGTCGTCGATCTGCGCGACGTAGATCGCGGCATTCCAGGCGGCGAACAGGGTCGAGGTCCCGATGCTGTCGGAGATCTCGCTCGGCAGGGTATGCATCTCGTAGCGGAAGAGCGCCCGGGCATCCGCATAGGCGTTGAAGTTGTAGCGCCGCGCATCCTTGCCGAGCTCCGCCTTGGTGGCGCGCATGACGTCGTGGCGGCCGTTGACGAAGGGATCCTCGCCCGGCCACACCTGCTGCACGATCTGCACGCCGGGATCGCGCCCGTAGGAGTGGATGCCGAGCAGGCGCCCGCCCTTGCCGAGCGCGCGCGCCAGCGGAGCGACGACTTTCTGCGCCTTGAACTCGAGCGGCGCGCGCAGCCGGTACGGCTGGGAGGCGATCACCATGTCGTAGTCCGCGCGTCCCTCGCCGCGTTTCGGGATCACGCTGTCGAGCAGGAAGCGGTAGTCGTCCCGGTAGATCACCAGCGCGACCGGGTGCTCGTACACCGGGTTGCCGGTTTTCGGGCTCTTGCGGGCCTGCCAGTTCTTGGCGAGGAACGGCTCGAGCGCGGCGATCTGCTCGCTGAACTCGTGAGAGGTGGTGCCGGTGAGCGGCGCCTCCTGCCACACCATCGACGTCGCCGCGGCGACCTCGCGCGGCGTGAGCCAGGGCGCCTCCGTGTAATACATGTTCGTGACGACGAGCACGGTCGCCGGGTGCTCGAAGAAGCGATCGGCCATCTTGCGCAGCGACAGGCGCACGTCTTCGAGGCTGATCTCCTTGCCGACGATGTAGAACGGCAGGTTGCTGAAGCGCCGGTGCATCTCGCGCATCACGCTTTCGAGCACGGTGCCGTCGCCCATGCCCGCGTCGAACAGGCGCACCGCGGGCGGCCGGGGATGGATGTGCCCGAGCTCGAGGCCCACGCGCCGCGCGACGACCTCTTTCTCGCTGCAGGTATTTACGAACAGCAGATACTTCTGCCGGTTGTCGAAAAAGCGAAAGCCCTTGTCCGGCGCCGCTTTCTCGTCCTGCGAAAGCGCTCGCGCCGGCTGGATCGCGCCCCCGCGGACGAGCGCCAGCAGCTCCGGCGGCGAATCGCCGGCGCCCGTGGCGCCGTGGCGCTCTATGAACTGGTTCACCCGGCTCAGCGTCTCGGGCGTCACCCGCGCGCCGTCGCGCAGGCGGGCGACGAACTTGCCATCGTTCACCGCGCGCCGTCCGAACGTGGACTCCGCCATTCCGGTGCGCCGGCAGAAATCGGAAATGCTTCCGAGCAGCGTTCCGCCCCGCGTGGCGCTCACCTCCGTGACCTCCACCTTGCATCTCCGTAATAGGAATTGAGGGAAAATCATCTTGCGCGGTGCCCCAGTGGGAAAGCAACCACGCGTTTTGCACTGCAAAAGGTGGGATCACTCCCACCATTATCAATCAATGCCTTACGTGAAAAACGTTCTCGACCTTATCGGCAACACTCCGCTCGTGGAGGTAACGCGGCTGGAGACCGGCCGTTGCCGCCTGTTCCTGAAGCTCGAAAACCAGAACCCCGGCGGGTCGATCAAGGACCGGGTCGCGCTCTCGATGATCGAGGCCGCCGAGCGCGAAAAGCGCCTGCCGAAAAACGGCCTGATCGTGGAGGCGACCGCGGGCAACACGGGCCTCGGCCTCGCGCTGGTCGCCGCGCAGAAAGGCTACCGGCTGAAGATCGTGGTGCCCGACAAGATGAGCCAGGAGAAGATCTTCCACCTGAAGGCGATGGGCGCCGAGGTGGTGCTCACGCGCTCCGACGTAGGCAAGGGTCATCCGCAGTACTACCAGGACCTCGCCGCCCGCATCGCGCGCGAGACGCCGGGCGCGTACTACATCAACCAGTTCGCGAATCCCGCCAATCCCCTCGCCCACGAACGCACGACCGCCCCGGAGATCTGGGAGCAGATGGAGCACGACGTCGACGCGGTGGTGTGCGGAGTGGGAACGGGTGGAACGATCACCGGCTTATCGCGTTTTTTCTCAAACAAGAATACCGAAATGATTCTTGCGGACCCCGCGGGATCCATCGTCGCGGAGTATGTGAAGACGGGCAAAATAAAAAAAGAAACCGGGTCGTGGCTGGTGGAGGGGATCGGGGAGGATTTCATTCCGCCGGTCGCGGATCTGTCGCGAGTAAAGGAGGCCTACAGCATTCCCGACAAGGAGGCGTTCCTCACTTGCCGCGAGTTGCTCAAGCAGGAGGGGATCATGGCGGGAACCTCCTCCGGGACGCTGATCGCCGCCGCGCTGCGCTATTGCCGCAGCCGATCCTCGCCCAAGCGCGTCGTCAGCTTCGTCTGCGACAGCGGCAACAAGTACCTGTCGAAGGTATACAACGACTACTGGATGCTCGACCACGGTTTCATCGAGCGCGAGGAGCACGGCGACCTGCGCGATCTCATCGCGCGCCGGCATCGCGAGCACGCCGTCGCGACCGTGAGCACGGACGAGACCGTACTTGCCGCGTACCAGCGCATGAAGCTCTACGACGTATCGCAGCTCCCGGTGATGAAGGATGGCAGGATCGCCGGCCTGGTGAGCGAAGAGGATATCCTGATGGAGGTGCTGGACAACCCGGCGCATTTCGGCGAGCCGGTCGCCGAGGCGATGCAAAGCCGCCTCGTGACAGTGCCGCCGCAGGCGAAAATCGACGAGCTGGCGAGGATCCTCGATCGCGGGCTGGTGGCGATCGTGGTCGAGGGCGATGAATTCCTCGGCCTCATCACGCGCATCGATCTGCTCAACTGGCTACGACGAAAGATGTGACGACATGAAGATCGAGACCAAGGTCATCCACGCCGGACAGGCGCCCGACCCGAGCACCGGCGCGGTCATGACGCCGATCTATGCCACCTCCACCTACGCGCAATCGAGCCCGGGCGAGCACAAGGGCTACGACTACGCGCGCACCCGCAATCCCACCCGCGACGCGCTCCAAGCCTGCCTCGCCGAGCTCGAGTCCGGCCACGCCGGCTTCGCCTTCGCCTCGGGGATGGCGGCGAGCTCCACGGTGCTCGAGCTGCTCGACGCCGGGTCGCACATCGTCGCGATGCACGATCTCTACGGCGGGAGCTACCGGCTTTTCGAGAGAGTCCGCAAGAGGTCTGCGAATCTCTCGACCACTTTCACGGATCTTTCCAATCCGGAAAATCTGGAGAAAGCGATAAAGCCGAACACGAAAATGGTGTGGGTGGAGACGCCCACCAATCCACTGCTGCAGATCGTCGATCTGCAGGCCATCGCGGCGATCGCGCGAAAGCGCGGGCTGATCAGCGTCTGCGACAACACCTTCGCCTCGCCGTGGATCCAGCGGCCCCTGGAGCTCGGCTTCGATATCGTGGTGCACTCCACGACGAAGTACCTGAACGGCCACTCGGACGTGATCGGCGGCGCCGCCGTCGTGCGCAAAGACGACGCTCTCGAGGAAAAGCTCGCCTTTTTGCAGAACGCCCTGGGCGCGGTTCCCAGCCCCTTCGACGCGTTCCTGACGCTGCGCGGCATCAAGACGCTCGCGGTCCGGATGGAGCGGCACTGCGGAAATGCGATGCACATCGCCGCGTTCCTCGAGAAGCATCCGAAAGTCGAGCGCGTCATTTATCCGGGCCTTGCCAGCCATCCCCAGCACCCGCTCGCGGCGCGCCAGATGAACGCGCGCTACGGCGGAATGCTGAGCGCGGTGATCAAGGGCGGTTTGCCCGCCGCCAAACGCTTCCTCGAGCGCTGCCGCCTCTTCACGCTCGCCGAGAGCTTAGGGGGCGTCGAGAGCCTGATCGAGCATCCCGCGATCATGACGCACGCCTCCCTGCCCGCCGAAGTGCGCGCGAAGCTCGGCATCGACGACGGCCTTGTGCGCTTTTCGGTGGGCATCGAAAGCATCGACGACCTGCTCGCGGAATTGAAGGACGCGCTCGCGTAGCCGGGCGGACGCCTCCCGTCCTTGGGCATCTTCCTCTTCATTCTGGTTTTCCTGCTTGCCGCGGCGGCCGGCGCGGCGGCGTGGATGCTCGTCATGCCGGGACGCTCGCATGCCGGGCCGCTGCCCGCGCTTTCAGCGCAGGAGAGGCATCTTTCCGGCAAGCTGAAAGCGCATGTCGCCGCGCTGGCGCGGGCCGAGCGCAATACGGACCTCGAGACCCCGGCGCGGTACATCGAGGCGCAATTCGGCGCCTTCACGATCCAGGAATTCCCGGTTCGGGGACGCAGCGTGCGCAATATCCAGTCCGGCGCCGGTCCGATCGTGGTCGGCGCACACTACGACACCGTGCCGGGCTCTCCCGGCGCCGACGACAACGCTTCGGCGGTCGCCGTGCTGATCGAGCTGCAGAAGATGCTGTCGCCGGAGCGCCTGCCGATCGCCTTCGTGGCTTTCGTGAACGAGGAGATGCCCTACTCGTACACGCTCGAGAGCGGGAGCTTTCAGTGCGCCCGGCGCGCGAAGGCGCGCGGCGAGCCGGTGCGCGCGATGTTCTCGCTCGAGATGCTCGGGTACTTCAGCGACGAGCCGGGCAGCCAGCGCTATCCGTGGCCGCTCAGCCTGGTCTATCCGGACCGGGGCAACTTCGTCGCCTTCGTGGGCGACCTCGGCGCCCGGGCGCTGGTCCGCAGGGCGATCGCGCTCTTCCGGAAAGGCAGCCGGTTTCCATCGGAGGGCGTCGCCGCCCCGGCGGCGCTGCCGGGCATCCGGGCGTCCGACCACTGGTCGTTCCGCCTGCACGGCTTTCCGGCGATCATGATCACGGACACTGCCTATAACCGAAATCCGAACTATCATCGCGCGAGCGATACCCCCGAGACGCTCGACTACGACCGCATGGCGAGAGTGACTCTGGGGCTTGCGTCGATGCTAAGAGAGCTCTCGCGTGAACATCAAATGAAAGCCCTGTCATGAAATTCCTCGCCCTCCTCCTGATCGCGCTCGGCCTGCCCGCGCTTGCGCAGGAGACTTATCCCTCGAAGCCGATCCGGATCGTGGTCGGCTACTCGGCCGGCGGCGGCAACGACCTCATCGTGCGCGTGCTCGCGCCCAAGCTGGGCGAGGCGCTGGGACAGGCGGTGATCGTCGAGAACAAGCCGGGGGCGCAATCGATCATCGCCGCCGAGCTGGTCGCGAAGAGCGCGCCCGACGGCTACACGCTGCTCATGGGGCCGAGCGGGCCGATGACCATCAATCCCGCGACCTATTCGAAGCTGCCCTACTCGCCGCTGCGCGATTTCGCGCCGATCTCGATGCTGGGCTCCTTTCCGCTGATCGTGGCGGTGAGCCCGCAGGTTCCCGCGCGCAGCATCCGGGAGCTGATCGACTACGCGAAAGCCAATCCCGGCAAGGCGAACTACGCGTCGAGCGCGGGCATCTTCCAGATCGCCACCGAGCTTTTCAAGCAGAAGACCGGCACGCAGTTCGAGATGATCCCGTACAAGGGCAGCGGCGAGTCGGTGCAGGCGGTGGCCGGCGGCCAGGTGACCATGACCTTCGTCGATCCGCCGCCCGCGGCGGGCGCGCTGAAATCGGGCACGGTGCGCGGCCTCGCGGTGACCTCCGCGAAGCGCCATCCGTCCTGGCCCGAGCTGCCGACGCTCGTCGAGCTCGGCTTCCCCGAGATGGACGTGCCGGTCTGGACGGCGCTGTTCGCGCCCGCGAAAACCCCGCCCGCGATCGTGGCCCGGCTGCAGCGCGAAGTCGCGCGCGCCGTGCAGCTGCCGGAGGTCAAGGAGCGCTTCGCCGCGATGGGCGTGGACCCGGTCAGCAGCAGCTCCGAAGAGCTGGGGCGCCAGGTCGCGCGCGACATCGAGAAGTGGACCGCGGTCGCGCGGGCAGCGAATATCAAAAACGACTAAGGGAACCTAGTCGGCGCGGATGTTGCCGGCGCGAGCGAGGCGGGTGAAGGTCTCGATGTCGGCGGCGATCAGCCGGTCGAATTCCGCGG
>CAYOVM010000006.1:12729-43982 GCA_964407355.1 uncultured Enterobacteriaceae bacterium | reverse complement strand
CTGTGTTGCGGATACGTTGACGAACCAGTTAGGCTTGTCCACCAGCGCGCGCCGCGCCTCCAGATACTCGGCGCACTCCCACGGCTTCGCGGCAAGTTCCTCGGGCGTGGTGCAAAGCGACCTGATCCGACGCTCATACGCCTCCAGCAGGTTCCTCAGCGCAACGCTGGCGGCATTGCCCCAATCGAAGAACTTGCCAGCTTCGTCCATGAGTCCGCTGGTGGATACTGGCTCTGCGGCGCTGGTGTTCGTGGTGGTGTACCCACGGAAATCGCAGGGGTGTCCGCTGGCAGATAGGGCGACGGCATTGGCGAGCGGCCCCCGCATCCCCTCGATGGCGAGCCGCGCCTCGTCCCGCTGCCGCAGGGCATCGGCTGCGGTCTCCTCGTTCTGCTTCGCCAGCAGCTTCCAGGCGGCGCAATGGCGCTCAAGCTGCTCGATGCGGGCGGTCTGCCATGCGTCACGCGGGCACAGAAGGCGATGCTTGAAGTCGCACGCTGGCGCATCCGTCCTCGGCGTGTCGCCGGTTAGGGGTGCGGCGGGTGTGGGAGTCGAACCCACCCCCGGACAGGCACCGGCCTGCCCCGCCGCGTTGTTGGTCCCGGTCTCGGGCACAGCGACGTTCAGGAACTTCTCCCGCAATTCGGCTGCGATTCCCTGCATGGCATCGCCAATGCCGCTGCTTTCACACTTGGGGTGCTGCTCCCACTCCTTCTGCTCGGAGGCGCGACGCTCAAGGTCGGCAACGTAGGCGGCGAGGCTGTCTTTGTCAGACTGTTCTTGAGTCATGTCGCCACCCTGTATTCGATCTCGTTGACCGAGAACACCTTGCCGCGTAAGCCGTCATCGCGGTCGCTGATCTCGATAAGCCCATCGGCAGGGAACCGGACAAGCCAACCTGTTTCCCACGTTACCGATCCGTCCCTGACATCGCGGCGCACGCGCCAGTAGATTCTCTTGTTCATAGTCCTACCTCTCATCGGTGCGCGAATGCGCTGCCTCGTAAAGCGCGGCGAGCATCATGTCGGCGTCCCACGGTTCCGACTGCTTGCGCACCCACGCCGCCGCGTCCTCAAGCCCGTCCTCGTAGCTTCGTCCGCGCTCCGACCGGATTGCGAGCAGCGCGTCACGCTCTGCAACGTATGCTTTGGCAAGATTGTCGATGGTCTCTGCGGCTCGGTAGACCAGTTCGCGCTCCTCGTCGAAAGCCTGCCTTCCAGCAAATACCCGCAGTTGTTCTGCGATGCTGTAGCGCGATTTGGACTCGTCAGCCATTGGTTTCCTTCCCGTATCGGGCGATCAGCAGCGCTTCCGCCCGCCCCTGATCCTTCTTGCGCCCCAGCGGCGCACCCGGATACCAGCGAATCGCCAGCGCGCGGGCCATCTCTTTGTCCTTCTTCAGCCGGAAGTGCGCCTTCCATGTCTGCGGGTGCACCAGGTGCAGTTCGATCGCCAAGGCGGCCACGACGCACGCCGCGCCCCAGTACGACATGCCGAAGGCGAAGGCGCTCGAGGCGCCCATCGACCGGCGCACGCCACCGGCGCCCGGTATGCTCGGCATCGGCTGCACCCGCTCCAGGTACACGCGCGCGTTCCCGGCCATCGCGAACGGCTCGAGCAGCCGGGCGAGGGCGCGGCCGTCTACCGCGCGCTTCGTCACCCCCGTCTCCGAGTACCCCATCGTGGGCATGTCCTCCACCCACGGAGCGGCCCCGTCGGGCAGGAACGCCACCGCCCCGGACAAGCCAGGGTCGATGCCGATCACGACGGGACCGCGCGAGAAGGTCACTGCCGCGCAGCCCGGCTGGCGGCCAGCGCGACGGCGCGGGCCTTGGCGCGCGGCACCGGATACCTGAAGCTGGTGCCCTTCGTGCGGCCGACGCGGCGTACCGTGCCGTCCGCCATCGGCACCGGCACCAGGTTCCGCAGCAGTCCGCGCTCCAGATCCTTCGTGATAGCGGTGTCCAGGTCCGGCCGCAGGCCCACCGCCGGGTAGCTGACGACGTCGCTGGACTTGAACGCCACGCGGCCCTTGAGGTGCAGCTTGATGGCCTTGGCGACGGTCCGGCGCCGGGCGCGGTATGTCTTGAAGGACTCGCCGGGCATGCGATGGTTCACGAAGTCGGGGCGGATCATAGGGTTCCTTTCGAAAAAAGGTTGATGACGGCGCCAAGCGCGATGCCGACCGACAGCACCGCGACGCCGAAGTAGAGGGTGCGCAGCGCCGCGAGCAGCCATACCTGCCGCAGAAACTTGCGCCGGTCGTGGATACCGTAGTCGGTCATTGGTTGCGCTCCAAGTACGCCCCGTAGCTGATCCCGGCACCGAAGCACGCAACGGCCAGCGCAATCGCTGCAATCCACTCGACGGGCGTCATGCGTCGAAATCCAGGGGCGCCGCCGGCGAGCGGGGCGCGGTGCCGCCGAACGACTCGCGCTGCGCCTTGTCGCCGTCGACCATACAGTACCCGAAGCACTGCTCGCAGTCGCAGCCAGGCTTGGGGTTCCCGCGCCGGCCGTTGTCGAATACCGCCGACGTCAGGTTGTCGTGACTGTTCTTGTCCTTGCCCATCGTACCTCCAGTTTACCGGAAAAATCGGTTGAGTGCAAGCCTAGCGCAGCAGCCCGCGCCAGAGATGATCGGGCAGGAAGTCCACTTTCTGCTCCGGCCATACCCGCAGCGCGTGCGGTTTACCTGCGTTCAGGGGATGGAAATAGTAGTACGCTGTCTGCCCCAAGTTGTCGCACGCGAGCGCCGCGAGCGCGTCCCACCCATAGCGCGGCGCATGCGCGCGGAAGGCCGCCAGTTCGCCGGCCGGGCTGAAATTGTTGTTCGGCCATGCGTGTCCGAGCACGTCGTGCACGGCGCGGCCCCGGTATACCTCGAGCGGCGTGCGGCACGGGTGCGGATTACCTCCCTCGAAAACGTAGAGGTGGCGCCGGCCGATGACGTCGGCGCGCATCTCTGCGCTGTTCGCGTAAGGTTGACCGGCGGCGCGCCAGGGTTCGAACCGGATAGCGTGCGCAAGCTGGCGGAACTGCGTCTTTTCGTCGCGCGCCATCGCGTCGAACGATGCCCGCGCCGCCGGATTGTAGACGGCCAGGGCGTCGTAGGCGATGGCGATGGCGCGCCAGGCGTCGGGGTTCACGCGGGCGCGACTTGGGACGGGTAGTCCCGCGCCTCTTTCGCGCGCTTCTCCGCATAGAACATCTCGACATCCTGCAAGAGCGCCGGCACCATCTCCAGCGCGGCGAGGTGCTGCGCCTCTACCGTCTTCGCCGTGCAGCGCACGCCGGGCGACTGAATGACGCGCTTCGAGTAGTCGCCGAAAATCTCGAACGTATGGATGATGGCGCCGTCGTCGTTCACCTCCAGGGCAACCGATGCGTGCGACAGCAGGCCGCCGCGTTCCGTCTTGTACGTGCGAATCTCGAGTACCGGCACGCCGTTTTCCTTCAGCTTGTGCGCGAGCGCCGACATCTTCAGGCCGGGCAATTCGTATGCCGTTTTCGCCTCTTGCCCTCTAGCGCCTTTCTTGAAAAACGTCTCCCGCTTTTTCGCTTCCATTTTCGAGTACCTCTTCAGGTTGACTGCGTTTACCGGAAAAATCGGTTGAGTGCAAGCCTATTAGCCGGCTTTCTGGATCATTGGCGTCACGCCAGTTTCCTCGCACGCAGCGAGGTAGGCGTCGGCCAGGTCAAGCCAATCGGGATCGCCGCACGGTCCGTGCGTGCCGTCAGGGAAGGCCAAAACACCGCCCGTGGCGTTTACTGTGTTGATAAGACGTTGAAGTGCGTTCATTTCCGTTTACCTCTCTAGGTTGACCACGTTTACCGAATCTTGCCCGAGTACCGGCGCCGCGTCAAGTGCGGGCGCGGGATACCGCCCGGCGTGCAACTCGCAAGGCGTCTCCGCGCGAGATGCCCACTTGGCGGGCAATCTCAGCCGCGTAGCGCGCTTCTGCCTGTAGCCGTTCGTGCGCTAGTCGCGCGTCTCTGGTTTCGCGCGCGCGCAGCCATTGACCGTCTGTTAACGGGCGCCGCATCAATCCTCCCCAGGTTGCCGTGCGTTCAGGTTGCGCCAGTGTACCCATGTAGCCGCTTGCACGGCATGTGGCGCCGCGCCTACCAGGTCCGCAACCTCGCGGTATGCGGCCGCCACTAGGCGATAGCGCCGCGCAGTTACGCGCGCGCCGGCGCCCGGCTGGTAGTCCTCGCGCGCCCGGAATACCTCATACTTGCCGCGCGCAATGTTGAGCGCATGCCCGTCGACGACTACCGCATCCGCGTCAGTGCCGGATAACAGCCCGTAGAATGCCCGCACTTTCGGTCCGCCCAATACCTCCAGCGGATGCGCGCCCGCCAGGATGCGCACGGCGCGCGAGACAAATTCACGGCTATAGGTTGGCACGCTTGCGCCAGGGTCACGCAGCAGCGCGGCGAGATAAGCGAACGTTGTCTCATACCGCAGGCCAGGACTGATAGCTGCGGCCGCGCCCGCTATGCACTCGCGCGAGCGCCGGACCTTGCGGCCGAAGTCCGCGCAGCGCTCGCCTTCCAGCGCGTACCACTGGGCGCCGGCCGCGCGCGTCGCGTCATCCGCGTCAAGGTATATCGCCAGGATGTTATGCGCGTACGTCTTGACTGCGCGCGCGTCTCGCGTTGCGCGTTTCATGCGCGCACCTCCGCAATCGGCCCTAGCGCGACACTGGCCGCAGCGCGTTCCGCGCGCCGAATCAGCACGCACGGCGCGCAGTAGGCGTGCTGAAACGGTACGTAGTCCGGCGCGCTGCAATCGTTTTCCGCCGCGCTGCGCGTATTCGGCGCGCCGCAGCGGATGCACTTAGGCGCATGCGCGCGCCGCACGGCGCATTGCAGGCACCTAACGGCGCGCAGTCCGGCGCCGGCTTTTGTATCCTCGCAGCGCGCGCCGCAGTCCCAACATTGATAAGTTCTCATAGTCCCGCCCGGTAGAATCGGCCGCCCGGCGCAAAGTCTTGCCATTGCGTGCGGCAATCCCTGAAGAGGCCGAACGATCGCCGCGCGCAATCTTCCATGATGCGCAGCGCGCGCACGCATTGTGCCGTGCTCCAGTCTTGCACGCGCGCCGGATTTAGTCCCAGGTCCGAACATGCCCGGACCACGTTCGCATGCGCAGCCTGCCCGGCGCCAGTGCTGCGAAATAGGCGCTCGAGATGGTACAGGGCGCGCCCTTGCGGGATGGTCAAGGGAAAGCGCTCGGTATCGTAACCGTGCGCGCCGTTATCCATTGCATACCTCAGCGTAGCGCGCCGGGTCAATCCGGCCGTTGCGGCAAACGTACGCCGCGACCTTGTAGGCATCGTTATAGCTGCTGTACACCTCGCGCCATGCGCCGATGGTCAACTCATGGCCGGCATACTCACCGTCGCGTTCTAGGCGCGCAATGACTGCCGGAAACACTGCGCCGGCGCTCCACGCTTGCACGCTCGAATGGCCGACGGTATCCAGCGCGCCCGGCGCATTGACGCGCGGCGCCGGCGCGGGCGCATCGAAAAGGCAAGGGAATTCCGCGATGCTGCCGCCGGCCGTCTCGCGGCCGTCGGCGCGGACCAAGGCCCAATGCGTGCAGCCTTCCTGCCAGATTGCAACCGCGTCCTGTCGGCAGTGGCGCGCAAAATCTCGCGCGTACCACGCCGGCGCGGCCGCGCGGACCTGAATGAAGCGCTCCGGTACGCCTTGCCATTGCGCCGTGCCCATGCGCAAATCGTAGGCACTCAGATAATGACTGACAACGCGCAGTGCGCGCGCTAGCTGTTCGGCCGGCTCTTTGTCGCCTACGTTCAGGCCGATAGAAAAGACGATCGCTTTCATGATCTAACCTCCAGGGATGATAAGAATGAGGAACACGATGCCCGCAGTGCACGCGAGATGGCGCGCGACGCGCTGCGGGATCAACTGAAAAGCGCCTAGCGGTGCGCGGCTAATCACGCGCGCGAATGCGGCCGGCGCTGCCCGGCTCGCAGGCGTGCCCGTGCGCGCGAATCAGTTTGATAAGCGCGTTCACTGGCAATCCTCCCAGGTTGCGCCCGCAGTGCGCGCAGCGGCGCCGAACGGGCGCCGGATGAATGCGGCGAGCGCTGCACCAGTGGCGAATCGCGGCGCGCGCGGGCGCCGATTCGGCATGACTTCGCCGGCATCGCGGCGCATCTCGCGCGGCGCGGCGGGCGCATTCACGGGCTGCACTTCGCGAGCGCGCACCGTGAAACGCGCGCCAGTGTTGCTGATGAACTCGCCGAATTCGGCATTGTGCCAAACCACGGTGCCAATCTGCCCATCTTGAAATCGGTGCATGACAACCTCCAGTTAGTCCCATCCGGCGGATAGGATAGCTGAAGCATACCGGAGGATTAATAATCCTGCAAGCGAATTAATAGCGCGTCCGTTTCCATCCGTTGCGAGCACTCACTAACATATCCGGCCGAAACGCACTGTACGGGGCATCCGCTTTTTATCCGCTTTTTCGGGGCGAGCAAAATCAAAGGGTTAAGTGCGTTTTTTCGTACATTCGTATCCGTCGCGTATATCCGGCATGTCATCCGTACGATACGCGCAGCCTGAAAGGCGCGTATCCGGAGGATGCGTACCGTATCCGATCAAGCGCTGGCGCTATTTGAGGGGGCCGCGCGGCTTGTGCGGGCGGCGCTGCTACACTGGAGAATGACTAGCCGAATCAGCGACGCGACGCGCGCCAGGATTGCGGGCGCATGGCCGGCTGTCCTCGCAGCGCTCGCCGATGGTGCCCTAGTGCGCGACGCGCTGGAGGACAACGGCATTACGCGCGACATGCTGCGCGCCTACTTGGCGGGAGATGCGGCCGCCCGGCTTGAATGGGATGCGGCGCGCGAGCGCTCCGCCGATGCGTTCATGGATCAAGCGTTAGAGGTTGCTAATAATCGCAGTCTCGACCCCGCGCATGCGCGCGTGCGCGTTGACACCTTGAAATGGGCTGCGCGCATCCGCAATCCGCGCCTCTACGGCGACAAGGCGCAGTTAGACGTCAACGTCCGCACGATCGACCTTACGCGCATCATTGACGCAGCTAACCAGAGGTTAGAGGCTGCGCGCGCCGGGCGCATCATTGACCAGGTGCCGGCCGCCGTGCCCGCACTGGCGGATTTGCTCTAAGCCCATGATTGCAAAGCGCAAGCCGACGTGGAACAATCGGCCGCCGCGCGCATAATGCGGGCGCGCGCCGGTATTCGCTCGCACAATCAAGCACATAGCGCGCGCAATCGTACAATGTGCAGAATGTAAAGTCGGGGCGCAATACGCGCAGGCAGCGCTCGCGCGTTAGGTGCGCCAGGGTGCGGGCATCAGGCGGCCGCGCCATGCGGGCGCCAACGCGCGAGGGGGGAGTGCGCCCCGGCATACCCCGAGATTTGGCCGCCAGCACCGGGGGCGGGGTGATTGCCCGCGCCTGCGCGCGAAAAATCCTATTAAAAATTTCAGCCCCCAACCTCGTCTGGTACACTTTTACGTGGGGAGACGAAAAACGCCGGAAGGGCAGTCGTGCGCGAACGGTCATCCGTACGCTCGTCGCGGACCGTACGGCTGCCGCGACTGCAAGCACGCGACGAAGAAGCGTCAGCGCGACCGGCTCGGTCTGTCGGTATGGAGAAAGCGGTCAGCGTACCTCAACGACGCGGGCGCGCCCTGGATCGCCGGGGCGCATGTGCTACTCAAGCGGCGCTCGCGAGGGCAGCCGCGCGCGACTCGGCGGCAGCTTCTCGCGTTGTGGGGGCGGCAAGGCGGGCGCTGCGCACTGACCGGGCTGCCGGTCGCCAAGCCGCAGCTTGACCATCGCGTCCCGGTGGCGGCGGGCGGGCCGCACACGATCGACAACTTGCAGTGGGTGCATCCGATGGCGAACCACGCGAAGGGCAGCCGGTCGGTCGCCGAGTTCCGCGAGTGGCTGCTCGCGGCCGCAGACGCGCTGCGCCAGAAAATGATGCTGGAGGAACTCCTGTGACCATCCGTCCGGTACGAAAATCATCCGCATTTTCTCCGTCCGCTACGCGCAGCCCGAAGGGCGCGGAGCGTAGGAGCGGCCGATGATCGGGAGTGCGGCTCACGAAGCGGAGATAATGACGCAGACCTTGGCGTTGAAGAACGACCCGGTCGGCTTCGTGCAGTACATGTACCCTTGGGGACAGAAAGGCACGCCGCTTGAGCACCTTCGCGGTCCGCGCAAGTGGCAGCTTGAGGATCTGAAGGCTCTCGGCGATCACACGCAAGAGATGGCGTTCCGGCACTCGCAGGGTTTGCCGCTCAAGGTGTGGAAGGAAGCGCGCGCATCAGGGCGCGGTCCCGGCAAGAGCGCGAAGTTCGGCATGATCGCGCACTGGCACATGAGCACGCACATCGGCTCGACGACGATCGTGGCGGCGAACACAGAGACGCAGCTTCGCACCCGCACGATGCCGGAGTTCGCCGTGTGGTTCGGAAGTGCGCTGAACGCGCACTGGTGGTCGCTCGAGACGATGCGGGTGGTGCCGGCGCCGTGGCTGCTCGAACTCGTGCGCAAGATTCCTGAAGAGGGGGGCCTCGGCATCGACCCGAAATACTGGTACGTGCAGGGGTCGACGTGGAGCGAAGAAAACCCCAACGCCTTCGCGGGCGTGCACAACCCGTATGGCCTGGTCTTGCAGTTCGACGAAGCCGCAGGCATACACAGCGATGTGTGGGGCGTGTCGGAAGGCTTCTTCACTGAGGTCAATCCGTATCGCTACTGGCTGGCAGCTTCGCAGCAACGGAACCGGCAGGGGCGTTTCTTTGAGATCGTGAACGACCCACAAGTCGGCCACGGCTGGAACGTGCGCACGTTGTCGACGCGCGGCATGGAGGGCATCGACCAGTCGCTGATCGCCGACCAGATCAAGCGCTACGGGGAGGACTCGGACTTCGTGCGCGTGGAGATCGACGGCCTGCCGCCGCGCACGTCGGAAGACCAGTTCATCCCGTGGCATGTCGTGCGCCAGGCGCAGCAGAACGAGTTGCACCGCGACTCGGGCGAGCCGCTGATCCTGGGCGTGGACCCGGCGCCGCGCGGCAAGACGTCGTGGCGCTTCCGGCAGGGGCGGAACGCGCGCGACTGCGTTGGCTCCGCGACTCACGGCCACTGGCAGGGTTACGACAACGTGCAGATCGCCGACGAGATCGTGCGTTTCGACCAGCGGTTCAACCCGGATGCGATCTGCATCGACTTCGGCCTCGGGACGGGGGTCATCGACGTGCTCAAGCGAAAGTACCTGCGGCACAAGGTGCACGAGGTGCGGTTCGGTGATCCGGCGCACGACAAGTCGGGCGAGTTCGAGACGCACGCGATCGAGTTGTGGGGCCGCGTGCGCGACTGGCTGCCTGGCGGGATGATCGAGAAGGACGACGGAGAGAAGGGGTCGCTCTCGCAGCAGTTGACCGATCGCGGCTGGCGCTGGTCGCGTCGCGAGGACAACAAGAAGATCCTCGAGACGAAGGACGACATGCGCCGCCGAGGCGTGGCCTCGCCCGATGATGCGGACGCGCTGGCGTGCACGATGGAGGTGAACCCCCCGCGCCGGGACGGGCCGCGCGCCGCCGGCCGCACGCCAATCGCCGCCGGGGTGGAGAAGAGCATGTTCGACTGAGGGTGGTACACTACTTCGTACGCAGCACACCCACTTCGAGGCGAGCAGATGGCATTCCTTTTCGGCGGTGACAACGACAAGCCGACCCCGGCGCCGGTGCCCGCGTCGCCCTCGGCGAGCGAGGACGCGCAGCGCGAGCGCCAGGCGGCGAGCGACCGCGCGCTGGCCGAGCAGCGGGCCGCCGGGCGGCAGCAGACGGTGAGCGCGGGACGCGAGATCGCCGAAGACGAGCAGCAGGTGCTGGGCGCGAAGAACGCCAAGCGCCGGGCCGCGCGGGACATCGTCGGCTGATGCCTAGGGAGCCGGATGACGGTCTGCCTGTCGGCATCCGGCCTGCGCCTGGCAAGCTGCGGCGCAAGCCCGACGACAAGCGGGTCGCTGCGCGCGTGGCGCGATTCGCCGACAAGGCGCCTGAAGTCGAGCACGTCGTGCCACTGAATCCGGGGTTCTTTCAGCTTGAGCGCATGCGGGCCGCCAGTTCCGCAGTGAAGAGGCGTGCGAAGGTGCGCGCCAAAGTGAGGGGCAAATGACGTCTGCGATCGACAAGCTGTTCGGCGGAAGCGACTCCAAGCCGACGCCCGAGCCGGCGAAGCCGGAGCCGACCAATCCGAAGATCGAGGCGCGCGCGACGGACTTTGCGACGCGCGAACGCAGCATCGACCAGCGGGCCAGCGCCGCCGGCGCGACGCGCGGCGACAGTGACGCGGACGTGCTCGGTTATGCTCTCCCTCGCAAGCGCTCCGCTGGCCGGGAGATCCTGGGCTAAATGAGCGACGCGCTCCAACCGCACATCCAGCGGCTTGCCACGCTGCGCACGCAGCGCTCGAACTGGGACGACCAGTGGGAAGAGGCGGCGGCGCGGCTGCTGCCTGCCCACGTCGACTCGTTCACCTCGCGCGACACGGCGCAGATCGACGGCGGCGGCCGCAAGAAAACCGAGCAGCAGTTCGACTCGACGGCGGCCTTCGCAGCTTCGCGCTTCTCGAGCGTGATGGAGTCGCTCGTCACGCCGCAGGGTTCGATCTGGCACCTGCTCAAGCTGCTCGACAAGACGCTCCGGCGCAACCGCGCGGTGCGCCTCTTCTTCGACGACCTGAACGAATCGCTGTACAACTACCGCTACCGCCCGGTGGCGAACTTCGTCGGCAACAGCCAGCAGGTGTACCTAGGCCTGGGCTGCTACGGCAACGGTGTGCTCTACGTCGACAAGCCCGAGGACACGAAGGGGTTGCGCTACCGCAACATCCACATCGCAGAGACGTACTTCGCTGAGAACCACGCGGGCATCATCGACACCGTCTACCGCACGTTCTTTATGACTGCGCGGCAGATCGCGCAGCACCGGGAGTGGACGATCCCCGAGGCGATCACTGCCGCGCTGAAGAACCCGCAGCAGATGGACAAGAAGTTCGAGGTGCTGCACTGCGTCTTCCCGCGCGCCGACTACGACCCGCAGCGGGTCGACGGGCCGGGCAAGAGGTGGGCCTCGCTCTACATCCTAGTGGAGTCGAAGGCGCTCCTGCGCGAGTGGGGCTACGACAGCTTCCCGTACGCGATCGCGCGCTACACGCAGGCGTCGGGCGAGGTCTACGGGCGCGGCCCGGCGCAGATGGTGCTGCCGGCGATCAAGGTGCTCAACCAGGAAAAGAAGGACGTGCTGAAGCAGGCGCACCGCATTCTGGACCCGGTGCTGCTCGCGCACGACGACGGCAACCTCGGCTCGTTCAGCCTGAAGGCCGGGGCGCTGAACGCCGGCGGCATCAGCAAGGACGGCAAGCGGCTGATCGACACCCTGCCGACCGGGAACCTGGCCGTCGGCGTCGAGATGATGGACATGGAGAAGGCCGTCATAAACGATGCCTTCCTCGTCACCCTCTTCCAGATCCTCGTCGACACCCCGACGATGACCGCGACCGAGGTGCTCGAGCGCGCCCGCGAGAAAGGCATGCTGCTCGCGCCGACCGCCGGCCGGCTGCAGGCCGAGTTCCTGGGGCCGCTGATCGAGCGCGAGATCACCCTGATGGCGTCGCAGGGGCTGATGCCCAAGATGCCGCAGATCCTGGTCGACGCCTCGGTCGAGTATCGCATCGAGTACGACAACCCGATGTCGCGCATGGCGCGCGCCGAGAAGGCGGCGGGCTTCATGCGCGCCCTCGGCGTGGCCTCGGAGTACGCGAAGATGACAGGCGACCAATCGCCGCTGGATCACTTCGACTTCGACGTGGCGATCCCCGAGATCCTGGACATCCAGGGCGCGCCGGTGGCATGGACGCGCTCGCTCGAAGCAGTGGAGCAGCGCCGCTCCGAGCGCAGTCAGATGCAGCAGTCGCAGCAGTTGGTTGACGCGGCGCCCGCACTCGCGAGCGTGGCGAAAGTTGCAGCACCGGCCCCTAAAGGATAAGCCTGTTTGCTACCTGAACTGAAGGACAAGCTGCGGTCGATCTTCTCGACGCGCCAGCAGTGTTACCGACAGACGTTTCGAGGCCCAGTAGCAGACGAAGTCCTTCGGGACTTGGCTCGCTTCTGCCGCGCCAACACGTCTACCTTCCACGAGGACGAGCGGCTGCACGCGCTCGCGGAGGGGCGCCGCGAGGTGTGGCTGCGCATTCAGAGCCACCTCAAGCTGACGCCGGACGAACTCTGGCGTCTCACTTTCGGAGATCAGTGATGTATCGCGACGGCAAGGTCGTGCGCACGCACGACGAGCACCGCTTCATCCTGAACCACGGGGCGCTCGGCGACATGATTACGTCGCTGCCCGCGATCGTGGTGGCGCGCCAGCGCATTCCCGAAACGGCCATGAAGATGACGGTCTACGTCGCGCCGTGGCAGCAGGAGTTGGTCGCGCACCTGCTCGCGCCCTACGGCGCGTTCGACGTGCGGCCGATCACCGAGGTTCCGCTCGGCGCGAAGGAGCGGATGGTGGCGTGGGGCGGCGACGTGCCGAACTCGATGAACACCGCGATCCAGAACACCCACACCCGGAACCGGGTGCACATGGTGGACTACGCCTTCGCGTTCCTGACCGACTCGCGGCCCGAGAACATGCTCGAGCGCAGCTACCCGACGGCCGCGCCGCTCGGCCCGCGTCCGAAGATCGAGGGCGACTACGTCGTCTTCCCGGTCGGCGCGACCTCGGCGAACAAGCTGTTCAAGGCGAAGGTCATGGGACCGATCTTGCACTGGTGCCTGGACAACGGCTACCGCCCGGTGATCGTGGGCACGAAGACGAGCCACACGCAGGCGGACGCCGGCGGCACGCTGACGCCGATCGTGATCCGTGAAGAGACGGCGCTGATCTCGCGCGGCCTATTGGGTCGCTGCCTCGATATGCGCGAGCAGACGACGCTGCTCGAGTTGCGCGACGCGCTCGGGCACGCCCGCGCGGTCGTCGGCGTCGATGGCGGCACGCTGCACCTGGCGGGCACGACGGACACCAGCATCGTCTACGCGAGCGGCACGACGCTGCCCAAGCACCGCTTCATCGCGCGCGGCGGGAACCCGAGCCACAAGATCCGGTACGTGGGACCGCGTGACTTGGAGTGCGCGGGCTGCCAGTCGAACTGGGCGCTGACGCGGTGGGACTTCCGCGAGTGCGCGTACGGCGACTCGAAGTGCATGGATCTGCTTCACCCGGAAGACTTCATCAACGGCCTAAAGGAACTTGGACTATGAGCAACGCAGCAGCGGGAACTGACGCAGGTGCAGGTGCAGAGGCGGGAACTGACGCAGGTGCAGGTGCGGGCGCCGGGGCGGGTAGCGGCGCGCCGGCTGCTGCGTGGCACGGCCTGCCGGAGACGGACGCCGCTGGCCTCGCGTACGTCGCCAACAAAGGCTGGAAGGGTCCGCAGGACGTCATCAAGTCCTACCAGGGCGCGGAGAAGCTGATCGGGCGCGACCCGAGCATGCTGATCCCGGTGCCGGCTGCCGACGACGCCGTCGGCTTCCGCTCGGTGATGACGAAACTCGGCCTGCCCGAGTCGCCGGACAAGTACGAGTTCGCGGCTCCGCCGGACGGGCTGACCGTCGACAAGACGTACGAGACGTGGGCGCGCAGCACGTTCCATGAGATCGGCCTCCCGGCGCCGGTGGTGAAGGCGCTCACCGCCAAGCACAACGAGTTCATCGCCAACGCGCAGGCGCAGGCGGCGAAGGACTATGAACTGTCCGTGCAGGCGGACAAGAAGGCGCTGCTCGCCGAGTGGAAGGGTGGGCACGAGCGCATGCTCAACGCGGCGAAGACGGCGGCGAAGACGCTCGGCTTCACCCCCGAGATGATCGACGGCATCGAGCGCACGGTCGGCTACGCGGGCACATGGAAGTTCATGGCCGCGCTCGGCGTGAAGATGGGCGAGGACGGCTTCGCGACCAGCGGCGACGGCTCCAAGCAGTTTGGCGCGCAGCAGACGCCGGACGAGGCGAAGGCGGAGTGGGAGAAGATGAAACTCGACCCGACGACTTTGGCCGCACTGAAGGACAAGAACCACCCCGGCCACAAGGCGGCGGCGGCCAAGAAGAGCGCGCTCTTCCAGATCATGTACCCGGAGGGCTGATGGACGAGCGCGAGATTCGGCTGCGCTGCATCGAAGCGGCGGCGAAGGCACCGATGGTGCACAGTCGCGGCCCCGCCTCCGGCGTGCTGGAGGTGGCCGCGCAGTGGGCGGCCTGGGTGCTCGGGGAAGATCCGGCTCCCGCCGGCGACTCGGCGGAGGGGGTCAAAAACCTGCTGTGATACACTGGATTATGTGGTAGGCGCGCGGACAAGGGTAACGCCCCCGCACAACCCGCCCGCCACAGTGGCCCCCGAAAGTTTGGGACAAGCCGGCGAAGCACAGCCAGATTGTGCAAACTGGAATGTTTTCAAACTTTTAGGAGGCTGCAATGCCCGACAACATTACCGTCGCCTCGGTACAGGAATACAAGGCGAACGTCGAACTCCTGCTCCAGCAGAGCGACACCCGGCTCGCGAGCGCCGTCACCATCGGCACCTATCGCGGCAAGGCCGCGTCGGTCGTCGAGCAGTTCGGCAGCGCGACCGCGCAACTCAAGACCGGCCGCCACGCCGACACCCCGCTGCTCGATCTGTCCCAGGACAAGCGCTGGGTCTTCCCCAACGACTACGAGTGGGCCTCGCTGATCGACAACGAGGATCAGCTTCGTGCGATCGTCGACCTGACCAGCCCCTACGCCCAGGCGGGCGCGGCGGCCATGAACCGCGCCAAGGACGACGTGATCCTGGCCGCGATCTTCGGCACCAACTACACCGGCGAGAACGGCACCACGTCGGAGTCGTTCGGCACCGTCGGTTCGGGCACCTATGACGTCGGTGTGAACGTTGGCGGCACGGCTTCGGCGCTGAACGTCGCCAAGCTGCAGAACGCCATTCGCATCCTGATGACCGCCAACAAGGGCGAACTGATGGAGCCGGTGCACGGCGCGATCTCCAGCTACGAGCACGACTCGCTGCTGAAGGAGATCCAGGTCGTCAACAAGGACTACGGCAACAGCGCGGTCCTGGTCGACGGCAAGGTCAAGCGCTTCATGGGGGTGGACTTCATCCTCACCGAGCGCCTGGCGATCACCTCCGGCAACCGGCTGATCCCGGTGTGGCTGAAGAGCGGCGTGCACCTGGGCATCTGGAACGACATCATGGCCGACATCGGCGTGCGTCGGGATAAGAGCCTGGCGAAGCAGGTGTACCTGTGCATGACGCTCGGGGCGACCCGTACGCAACTCGGCAAGCAGGTTCGCATTTCCTGCGACGACCAGATCTAAGGGAGAGCAGACATGGCACTCGTAAGCACCTCGCAAGCCGTCACCGACCAGTCGGCGACCCCGATCGTCAAGACCAACGCCCAGGAGAAGGGCGCTCCGGTGCGCGTCGCGCACGGCTACCTCGCCGCCGCGTCGTTCACCGGCGGCACCGCCGGCCAGTGGTACACGTTCGTCCGCGTTCCGGTTCGCGCGCAGATCATCGGCATCGCGCTCACCGGCGGGACCACGACCAGCGGCGCCGTCAAGTGCGGCCTCTACCGCCCTGACGGCATCGCGATCGACGACGACGTCTTCGCCACGAATTACGACATGGCGGCGGAGAAGGACGGCACCTCGATCCTGGTGACGCCGACCGCGCTGGAGCGGACGCAGAACATCGCGACCGCCTACGCGACGGCGATCGGCACCGCTGGCGCGACAAACGACGCCGAGGTGGACATCGCGCTGACGATCGTGACCGCGCTCGGCGCGGGCGTCAACCACGCGATGCACGTCACGTACACCCTGCCGGAGTAAGGCAGGTTTCCCCGGCGCGCCGCAGTGGCGCGCCGGGCCTCATTCTGTAGGGAGCCGACATGGCGAATGAAGCAACCGTATTCTCGCTGACCTCGACGGAGATGGCGACGGAAGTCGCCAATCAGGCGGACGTCGGCGCGGTCGACGTCGCGACGGCCAACGCCGCCGCTGTCCCGGCCAGCATCGACATCGGGCTGTACTACCTGAAGGCGGCGTACGAGGGCACCGATGGGCGCAGCAAGCTGCTGCGGCACATCAAGTTGCTCGAGTCGAAGATCGTCAAGTCCGCCTGGCCGCCGGTGTAACCGATGGCGACCGCCTACATCCGCGAGTACGCGGACATCGCCGTCACCTACGGCAAGTACTTGCAGGCTGGTGCCGAGCCGGGTATCGCCGACCAAGCCGTGAGCACGAGCGGCACGTCGGCGCAGTCCAGCGCGTTCAACGCGAATACCCGGCTGATCGCGATCAGCACGCCGGCGGCGCAGGCGGTGTGTTGCGCGTTCGGGGCGAACCCGACGGCGGCGACCGCCAGCAGCTTGCGACTCCCGGCCAACAGCATCGTCTTCTTCGGCGTCAAGCCGGGGGAGAAGGTGGCCTTGATCGACGTGACGTAAAGGGGCGCGCGTGAACATCCACCCGAAGTTCTCGCAAGCGGATCTGGCCGGCGTGGTCGGCCTGCTGGCGTTCCTCGCCGACCCGGAAGCGTGCAAGGCGCGCTTGGACGAACTGGCGGCGGAAGCCGAGAAGGCGTACGCCGCGCAGAGCGCTGCGCAGGCGGCCGTGAACGCCGAGGCGGAGCAGGTGAAGCGCGCCGAAGGATTGCTCGCCGAGGCCGCCGAGATGCGCGGGAAGGCGGTCGCGGCCGCGCAGCGCAACGAGGACCGCGCCAAAGAACTCGAGGCGCGCGAGGCGGAGGTGGCCCGGACCGTCGCGGAAATGCGCGCGGAGAGCGACGCGCTTGACGCGCGCGAGCGCGGGATCGTGGCCGCCGAGGAAGGGCTGCGCGAGCGGGCGCAGGCGGTCGCGGAGAAGGAAGACAAGCTGGCCGCAGAGCGGCTGGAGTTCGATCGCAAAGTCTCGCAACTGCGCGCCCTAGCGCAGTAAGGGGCGGGCGCCGTGACGCGGCCCATCCGCCCAGGCTACCTGCTCAACAAATTCCCGGCCGCTGCGCCGTCAGGCGGCGGGCCGGGCGATGGCGTTGACAACTGGCAAACCGAGGAAGGTGACGTATGGCTGACGGAAGACGGCTCGGCTTGGCTCACCGAAGAGGCCGCGTAAGTGGCTGACCTGAAGTTTAGTGGAGCGACGGACGGTACGACGGCAGAGGCGACCGACCGTATCGGCGCCGCGCGCTCTGACGGCTTGGGCGGGTGGGTCAGTCGCTACGTCACGCCGGCGTACATCCGCACGTACATCCACGGCACCTACGGCGCCAACATCGCTACTTGGCTTGGCGCGCCTTCCAGCGCGAACCTGGCGGCGGCGATCACGGACGAGACAGGGAGTGGCGCGCTGGTGTTCGGCACTAGTCCGACGCTTGTCACCCCGGTTCTAGGCACCCCTAGCAGCGGAACGCTGACCAACTGTACCGGCCTTCCGGTATCGACCGGGATTTCTGGATTGGGTACGGGCGTAGGGACGTTCCTCGTTACCCCTTCCAGCGCGAACCTCGCCTCTGCGGTGACGGATGAAACCGGGTCAGGTGCGCTTGTGTTTGCTACAAGCCCGACGCTTGTCACTCCCGCTCTTGGCACCCCCAGCAGCGGCACCTTGACCAACTGCACCGGCCTTCCGGTGGCCGGTGGCGGAACAGGAGCCACTACGGACGTAGGTGCGTGCGCGAACCTGTCGGCGGTTTACATCGTTGACAAGTCAGGCGTGGCCGCATCCGGGCCGGGAGACACAAACGAGAACACCGTGGCAACGATTTCGTTGCCTGCGCTGCTTGCAAACGACCAAATCCGGCTGACGACGACTTGGAGTTTCACGAACAACGCCAACGCCAAAACGATTCGGTTCAAACTGGATGGGACCACAATCATCACGACCAACCAGGCGAACGCAACCGCTTTGCGGGCGATAACGCTTGTTGCGAATCAAGGGGCCACAAACTCGCAAACACACTCGGCTTTCGGAATCGGTAACGGGACTTACTCGTCCAACCCAGCGACATCGTCGGTCGATCTGTCCACGGCTAAAAACCTGACCATTACTGTTCAGAAAGGGACTGCGGGGGATACGTTGACGCTCGCCAGTTTCATCTGTGAACTGCTGCGGGACGGAACATGATCGAATGCAAATCCATTGAGGAAGCGCGCAAAGTTAAGGGGGTCGTCCACATCGAGGTCGGGAGTCCGGTGCGCGCCTATGTTTCCGGCGATGACTTGCCAGCGCACTGTAAGAGTGACTCTGAACGCGGGGTAGAGCCAGTACCCGAACAAAGCGAGATCGAGCAACTGAAGGCGCGCATCGCGGAACTGGAAGCGCTGACAAGGAGCAGGTAGCATGGCAACGTCCAAAGTAGCAATCGCGAACGGCGCGCTCCAGCGGCTCGGCGCCAAGCGCATCGAGTCGCTGTCGCAAGATCATCCGAACGCCCGCAGCATGAACGTGGCGTTCGACCGCGTAGTCAAAGCGGAGATTCGCAAGTACGACTGGAACTTCGCGATCAAGCGCGAGTCGGTGGCGGCTGACGGTGACGACCCGACCTGGGGCGACTGGAATCGCTACAGCTTGCCGAACGACTACATCCGGCTGCTGCGCGATGACGAGTCGGGCCAGCGCGTCGACTGGAGGATCGAGGGGCAGTTCATTCTGTCCCGCGACGCCTCGCCACTGCAGTTCCGCTACCTCGCGCACATCGAAGACCCGAATTTCTACGATTCGACTTTCATCGACGTGCTGGAGTGCAAGCTGGCGCTGGTGTGCTGCAAGGAAATCACCGGCAGCCACGCCAACGCGGCCGGCATCAAATTGGACTACGAGGAAGCCATCGCCGAGGCGAGGAAAGCGAACGCCTTCGAAAAAGAAGCGCAGGATTTTCCTGAAGACGACTGGCTCGCGGCGAGGTACTGATGGGCCGCGCCAGCCTGATTCAGAATGCCTTCAACGCCGGCGAACTCTCGAGCCTCATGCTCGGGCGCCAGGACGTGGACAAGTACGCCTCGGGCCTCTTCGTCTGCCTGAACGGCATTCCGCTCACGCAGGGCGCGTGGACACGGCGCCCCGGCACGGCCTACCTGCACCAGTGCAAGCATCACAGCAAGCTGGCGCGGGTGATCCCGTTCCAATACAGCATCACGCAGACGTACATCCTCGAGTTCGGGGAGCAGTACATCCGCTTCTTCACCGAGCACGGCATCCTCACGAAGACCACGCAGAACATCACAGGGATCACGAAGGCGTCCACGGCGGTCGCGACGTACAGCGGCGCGGACACCTACGCGAACGACGAACGGGTCTTCATCACAGGCGTCGTTGGCATGACGCAGGTGAACAATCGCGAGTTCGTGGTGAAGAACGTGAACGCCGGGGCGAACACATTCGAGTTGTACGAGACGGACGGGACGACGCCGGTCAACAGCACGAACTACGGAACCTACACCTCTGGCGGCACGGTCGGCGAGATTCTGGAGGTGGCGACGGACTTCCTCGAGGCGGATCTCGCAGATGTCCGCGTGACGCAGTCGGCGGACACGCTCTACATCCTGCACCCCGACTACCCGCCGCAGACGCTGGTGCGCGTGTCGGCCACGTCGTGGACGCTGTCGGACATCAGCTTCACTGACGGCCCGTACGACACGCAGAACACGACCTCGACGACGCTGACCCCGAGCGCCGCGACGGGCACCGGCGTCACGCTGACGGCGAGTGCTGTCACTGGCATCAACGGCGGACAGGGGTTCCTGACGACCGACGTCGGCCGGCTGATCCGTATTCTGGAAGGGTCGACGTGGGGTTACGTCGTCGTCACCGGCTGGACGAGCACGACCGTCGTCACGGTCGACGTGCTGGCGACGCTCACTAATACGAGCGCGAAGTCCGGCTGGCGCCTGGGCATCTGGAGCGACACGACCGGCTGGCCGCGCTGCGCCACGTTCGCCGACGATCGTCTCTTCATGGGCGGGGCTGCGCTGTACCCGCAGCGCCTGGACGGGTCGAAGACGGGTCTCTACACCAACTTCTCGCCGTCGAACTCGGCCGGCACGGTGGCCGCCGACAACGCGGTGGCGTTCTCCCTCAACTCGGATGACGTGAACGCGCTCGAGTGGATGATCTCGACGGAGAAGGGGCTGCTCGCCGGCACGAGCCGTGGCGAGTGGCTGATCCGGCCGTCGTCGCTCACGGAAGCCCTGACCCCGACGAACATCTCGGGCAAGCCGACCACGCGCTACGGCAGCGCCTCGGTCGCCCCGGTGCTCGCCGGCAAGGCCGTGCTCTTCGTCCAAAGGGCAGCCCGCAAGGTGCGCGAACTCGCCTACGTCTTCGAGGTGGACGGGTTCAAGGCGCCGGACATGAGCCTGCTCGCGGAGCACATCACGCGCCCGAGCGTCTACGACCTCGCGTATCAGGAACAGCCGCAGGCGATCATGTGGGCCGCGCGCGCGGATGGCGTGCTGCTGGGCCTTACGTACGAGCGCGACCAAAAGGTGGTGGCGTGGCACCGGCACGAACTGGGTGGCGCGAGCAATGCCGCCGGCGACGAGATCCCGGTCGTCGAGAGCGTGGCGGTGGTGCCGACCCCGGACGCGACACGCGACGAACTATACATGGTGGTGCAGCGGTACATCAACGGGGGCGTGAAGCGCTACATCGAGTACATGAGCAAGATTTGGGAGGTGGAGGACGAGCAGGAAGACGCCTTCCACGTCGACTGCGGCTGGACGACGATCGTCGGCTCGCCGACCAGCACCATCACGGGCCTCTGGCATCTCGAAGGCGAGACGGTCGGCGCGTACATCGACGGCACGAAGCACGTCGACATCACGATCACGAACGGCACGGCGACCTTCGACCGCACGGGCACGATCAAGACCGTCGGCTACTTCTACAACAGCGACGGGCAGACGATGCCGATCGAGGGCGGCGCCCAGGATGGCAGCGCGCAAGGCAAGCTGAAGCGCATCCATCGCGTCGGCTTCTGGCTCGTCGACACGCTGGGCCTCAAGTTCGGGATGGACTCGAGCAACCTGACCGAGATCCTCGAACGCCAATGGGGCGACGATTTTGGGGTCGCGACTCCGCTCTTCACCGGCGTCGTGCGCGAACGCTTCGAGGGTGACTACGACAAACTCGGCCAGATCTACTGGCGCTGCGACGGGCCGTTCCCGGCGACCGTGCTGGCTGTGATGCCTCAGTTCGAGGTGGCCGATGGGAGTTGAGTACATGGTCGTGCCGTTCCGCGCGCACCACTACGAGTGGCTGGCGGAGTCGAACCCGACCGCTGATGGCGGCCGGTTCCCGGTCACGGATCGCGTGCTGATGCAACTTGAGCAGCAGAATAGCTGGACGGGTGTGGTCGACGGCACGCCGATCGCGTGCGCCGGCACGTACGTCCAGTGGCCCGGCCGTAGCACGGCGTGGGCGTACTTGGGCAAGAACACGGCGCGCCACATGAAGTGGATCACCAAAGCCGTGCTGGCGAACTTGGCCCAGGTAACAGGGCGCATCGAGTTGTCGGTGCGCGCGGACTTCCCCGCCGGGCAGCGGTGGGCGCGGATGCTCGGGTTCGAGGTCGAGACGCCGTGCCTGAAGGCTTTCGGTCCGCAGGGCGAGGATCATGTCGGTTTCGTGAGGATTAACTAAAATGGCCGCCGCACTCCCGTTCCTCCAGATTGCCGGGGCCGTAATCTCGGCCGTCGGCGCGCTGCAGCAAGGGCAGGCTGCGAAGTCCGCGTCCGACTACAACGCGACGGTGTCGACGCAGAACGCGGCCATCGCGCGGCAGAGCGCCGCCGACAAGGCGCGCCAGGCCGACCGCGAGACGTACCTGCGCCTGGGGTCGATCCGCGCCAACCAGGGCGCGAGCGGTGGCGCGGCAGGCGAAGGCAGCGTGCTCGACGTACTCGGTGACGTGGCGGCGCAGAGCGAACTCGAGCGCCAGCACATTATCTATTCTGGCGAACTGCAGGCGCGCGGATTCACGAACGACGCGACGCTTGAGACGTTCTCGGGCGAGACGAAGCAGACGTCCAGCTACTGGAAGGCGGGGTCGGAACTGCTCAGTGGCGCATCGAACTACATTACGACCAGCGACCGGCTGAAGCGGAGTTAAGATGCCCCTGCTCCCCAAACAAGGATACTCCGCTACGATCGGTGACGCGCCGATCGTTTCCGGCCGGCGCGCGACTGCGCAGGACTTCGGTGCGCCGGGCCTCGGCGAAACCGGGATGGTCGAGGCCGGACACCGGATCACGGCGACAGCGAAGGCTCACTTGTCGGAGATCGAAGAGCGCGAGGCTCGGACTGCGCTCGTCCAGACCACGGAGATCCGCGCGGAGTACGCGCGCCGGCTGGACGAAGCTGCGCTCGACGGCAGCGATCTAGGCAAGCTGAAGGAAGAGATGGAGGCGTCGATCGCGAAGGTCGGCGAGCAGTTCGCGACGACGCGCGGCGCGGAGCAGCTTCAGTTGTACGCCGCCAACTCGGCGATCATGTACGACCAGCAGGCGAACGCGATCAACGTGCAGCGCGCGTGGTCGGACGCCAAGGTCAACGGGCAGAAGTTCGTCAACGGCGCCTCCGCGCTGATCCAGTCGAACCCGGCCTACCTCGATGTGGCCGTAAAGGACGCGGCGGACCTCGTCGCGACCTACCGTGTCACCCCGGCGCAGAAGGCGGAACTCACCGCCCGGCTGGCGCAGGATCTGAACATGGCGGCTGCCGTGTCGGCCGCGCGCATCAACCCCGAGCAGACGCTGAAGGATCTCGAGGCGGGCAAGTGGGATCTGTCGTCGGAGCAGCGCAACACGGCGCTCGACAAGTCGCGGGCCGAGATCCGCGCCGCGCGCGCCGAGACGGCGTACGTGCGCGCGGAGGAAGAGCGCGCGCGGCACGAGCGGAACGACAAGGCGCGCGACCAAGTGTTCGCGACGATCATGAACGGTACGTTCTCGCGCCGCGCGGTGATGGATAACCCCGACCTCACGCCGCAGACGCGCGAGCACCTGGTGCTGCTCGCCGAGGCGCGCGCGAAGGCTGCCGTCGGGCAGGAGAAGCAGTCCGACCCGACGGTCAAGCGTGCGCTGTGGCTGGCGGTGAACGCGCCCGAGGGCGACCCGAGCCGCATCTACACCGAAGGCCCGATCGTGCAGGCCGTGCGCGATGGCAAGCTGAACGTGACGGATGCGGACTACCTGAACCGGCAGATCGCCGGGCAGAAGGACGAGAATGGCCGGACGTTCACCGCTCGCCTGCGCGAGCGCGCCATCATCATCGGGCGCGCGCTGAACGACTCGCCGGAGTACAAGAACCAGCCTGACCTCGCGGCGGCCATCCAGATGCGCCTGGTGAGCGAGGCCGAGCGCAAGTCCAACGACCTTCGCCGCCAGCAGAAGTCGCCGGACAACCTGCTCGACGAGACGTCGTCGGACTACATCTTCAAGCCGGGTATGATCCGCGATGCCGCTGCCGCCGTGAAGCGCCAGCAGATCGAGGCCGCGTCGGCGGGCGCCGTGCGCGTGACGTCGCTCGCGGAGATGCTGGCGCAGCCGGACGGCACGGTCATGATCGACCCGCAAGGCAAGCTGGCGACGATGTCGCCCGCCCTGCGCAAGAAACTCGGCGGCACGGCCGCGCCGGCGCTCAACCGTGCGGCCGGCGTGATTCAACAATAATGGCGCAGCCCTTCTCGTTCGAGTCGCTCGGTGTAGCCGAGGCGACGCCCGGCTCGGGCTTCAGTTTCGACCGCGCGGTCGTCGACCAGCAGCGCGTCAAGAGCATCAACGAGGCGATCTGGCACGGCGTGCAGTCGAGCGCTACCGGACTCGCTGCGCGCGGGAAGCTGCCCGAGCAGCAACTGGACAAGGACGCCCCGTGGTATCACCGGCTGGCGGCGAACGCGGCCGGGATGGCTGCGGATCTGCCGTTGAGCATCGCGGGGGCGCTCCCGGCGGCCCCCGGCGGCCCGATCGCGATGGGTGCGGCGGGCTTCGCCGCGCCGATGGCGCTTCGCGACGCCCTCATGGAAGCCTACACCACCGAGCACGCCGTGTCCTGGTCGGACGCCTGGAGCATCGCCAAGGCGGGCGTGACGGGGGCGGTGAAGGGCGCGGTGATCGGCGGGGCGACGATGGGCGCCGGCAAGGTCGTGGCGCCGCTCGTGCGCGGTGGCGCGGTCGCGAAGGGGCTGGCCGCCACGGGGGCGGAACTCGCCACCATGACGACCACGGCGGCGGCGCTCGAAGGCCACCTGCCGAGCGCGCAAGACTTCATGGACAACGCGATCCTGCTCGGCGGCCTGAAGGGCGCGGTGCACGTCGCAGGCAAGCTGCGGAATATCTACGCCGAGACGGGCAAGACACCCGGCGAGGTGCTGGCGGACGCGGTCATCCATCCGGCGCTGAAAGCGGAACTACTCGGGCAGAGCGTTACCGCGAGTGAGGCGGCGCGCGCGGCATTCCCCGAGCGACTGGAGCCGGTGGTGCGCGCCGCGACTCTGAAGGACGGCTCCGCTGCGACGGTTGAGTTCTTGCGCGACGACCCGTTCGTCAAGTTTAGTGTTATATCGGAGTCCGGCGAAAGGCTCGGCGGCGGCGCGTTCCGCCCGCGCGAAGATAAAGGGGCGGGGTTTCAAGGAGACTACTTCGTTAATGAGCAGTTCCGTCGCAACGGCGTGATGACTGCGGCAGTCGATGCTTTTGAGGCAGCCACCGGGCAGCGTGTTTCGAAAGGGAGCACAACGTCTGAGTCGGCGGCGGCCTTCTGGAATTCGCGCTCGGCGCTGAAAGCGGAACTGAAAGGGGAATTGCCGCCAGTGCCCGAAGGCTACGTACGGCTGTATCGCGGTCAGCCGGAAGGTACTTTCCCGCCGGCGGTCGACTGGATTCAAGGGCAGGGGGCTTCCGAGGCGGGCAGGTGGTTCACGACGGACAGCGCCGGTACGTCGTTCTTCGGGCCGAAGCAGGTGTACGTGGACGTCCCGAAGTCTGTCGCTGCAGAAGCCTTCGGCGGGAGCAGGACGCATCCCGAAACTGGGCACCTGCTGCCGGCGGAGTGGGCGAACCGTGCTCGTCGGGTTGACGAACTCCCGGCGATGTATCAGCCGCTCGCCCTCGAGCAGCGCATCAAGGCGGCGGTCGAGAACGACCCGCGCCCCGAACTGATCCGGCAGACGCTCGAAGCCAACCGCGCGCCGGACAAGATCGGCGACGTGGCGGCCGACCACATCCGCTACGAGTACATCGCGGACAAGGACTCTGCCGCCGGGGTGCTGCGCGCGACGACCGAACTGTACCAGGCCGAGATCGCCAAGCAGACGCGCGGCGAAGTGCCGAACACGCAGACGGCGACGGAAGCCTTGCGCCTGATCGCGGGCGGGGAGATCGGCGAGCACATCGTCGGCAAGGCCGGGAACGCCGCCGAGATCTACGCGCGCGCCCACATCCTGCGCGGCGCGGCGAACCACGCCGTCGCCGAGATGGCGAAGATCGCCGACATCCCGCCGGCGGAACTCAGCCCGGCGATGAAACTCCAGGCGCTTGCGGCGATCGAGCGCGTCTCTATGCTGAAGGCGGAGATCGAGGGCATCGGCGCCGAAGCGGGCCGCAGCCTGCAGATCCTGGGCGCGATCAAGCGCGACCCGTCGTTCCTCGGAGAAGCCGAGACGCTGCTCAAGCTGGCCGAGAGGAAGGGCGCGTTGCAGGACATCGCCGCCCTCGCCCGCGACTTCAAAGACCCGGCGCAGATGGCGCAGTTCGCGCGCGACTACGCCAAGGCGACGACGACCGAGAAGGTGCTCGAGGCGTGGAAGGCGGCCATCCTGTCCGGCCCGCAGACGCACCTCGCGAACGTGATGGGTAACTCGGCCAAGTGGCTGCTCGACATTCCCGAGCGCACCATCGCCGCTACGCTGTACGCCGCCGAGCGCGCCATCCGGGGCGACCCCTTGAGCATGGCGCAGTACAAGGCGCGCGCCCTCTCGCCGCTCTTCGGCCTGCAGATGGGCGCGATGGACTCCCTCAAGGTGGCCGCCGCCGTCTGGAAGCAGAAGGGCGAGATGCTGGAGAAGGCGGACGTTTACCGGACCGCCATCGAGGGCAAGACCGGTGACGTCGTCCGCATTCCGTTCCGGCTGCTGCAGGTGGAGGACGCGCTCTTCCGCACGACCGCCGAGCGCGCGGAAGCCTACATCATGGCCGTCGACCGCGCGGCCAAAGAGGGCGTCCTGCACCCCGGCACGAAAGAGTACAACGCGCAGATCGTCGAGTGGGTGCAGCACCCGGAACGCGGCCTGTCGGAGAAGGCGGGCCTCGCGGCCATCGAGCGCGTGCAGCAGGCCGGCGCCGAGGCAGTCTTCAGCGAGCGCCTTGGCCCTCGCATGGAGACGGTGCAGCGCGCGATGGCCGGGCACCCGATCGGCTTCATCGCGCCGTTCGTGCGCACGCCCGTCAACCTGCTGTCCTGGGCCGTGCAGCACACTCCCGGCTTCATGCTGTCGGGCCGCTGGCGCGCGGACTTCGCGGCCGGCGGCGAGCGCCAGGCGAAGGCCGTGAGCCGCGTGATCGTCGGCACGGGCCTCGCGATGACGGCCTACAGCCTCGCGCAAGAGGGGCTGATTACGGGCGGTGGCCTCTTCGACCGAGAGATGGGGCGCACGAAAGGCGGGGCGGGACACCAGCCGTACAGCTTCCTGATTAACGGGCAGTATTACAGCTACCAGCGGATGGAGCCAGTCGCCAAGGTGCTCGGCATCGCCGCCGACCTGGTCGAGTTGTCGCAGTCGAAGAAACTGAGCGAGGAAGACCAGGCGAAAGCCCTCGGCATGCTCGTGCTCATGTTCGGCAACGCCACGGTCAGCACGACGTACTTGTCGGGCCTATCGAACGCCATGCAGTCGATCCTGGACCCGGAGCGCTACGGGGAGAACTTCCTCGAGCAGTACGCATCGAGCCTCGTGCCGAAGATCGTCGGACAGACTGTCATGCTGGCCGACCCATACAAGCGCGAGGTCGATGGCGTGATGGACGCCATCCAGAGCCAGTTGCCGTACTTCCGCGAGCAACTGCTGCCCAAGCGCGACGCCTGGGGCGAGCCGCAGAAGAACGACCGCTGGTTCTACGTGATGCCGGTGGCGCGCACCACGAAGAGCGACGACCTCGTGCGCACCGAGGCTGTCCGCCTCCAGGTGGCGATCAGCGACGCACCGCGCTATACGATGGAGTCCGGGCCGTTCAATGCGCGCGAGAAGCGCATCAAGCTGGAGCCGGAGCAGCGCGACATCATCCGTGAAGTGAGCGGCACGAAGGCGATGGAGATCCTGTCGCCGATCGTGAACGCGCCCGACTGGCGCCAGATCCCCGACTTCGCCAAGGCAGCGATCTACAAGGACGTGCTGAAGGGCACGCGCGAGCAGGGCGTGTACGCGGCGCTGCCGCCGGACGCGGCCGAGCGCGTGAAGCTGCGGGAGAAAATCGTGCAGAAGATTATCCAGCAAACTCAAGAGGTTGGCGGCAACTGATACACTGTAAAGAGGCTACCCCATGACCGTTTCGTCCACCTCGAACCGCAAGACCTTCACCGGAGACGGCGTCACCGCCGCCTTCGGCACGTCGCCTGTCGTCTTCTTCGACGAGGGCGACCTGACGATTTACACCGTCGTCACGGCGACCGGCGTCGCGACGCAGAAGACCATCACGACGCATTACACTGTTAGCGGAGGCGCCGGCAGCACGGGCACGGTGACGATGCTGACCGCCCCGGCCGTCGGTGAGACGCTGGTGATCGTGCGGGAACTCGATCTGGTGCAGGAAGTCGACTTCGTCAACAACGAGGCGACGGACGCGGAGGTGGCCGAGGACGCCCTGGACAAGCTGACGATGATGGCGCAGCAGTTGAGCGCGCGACTCGACCGCTCGTTCGTACTGCCCGACAGCGACGTGTCCGGCGCCAGCACGGAAGTCCCGACGCCCTCCGCGAGCAAGCTGATCGGATGGGATAGCGCCGGTACTGCGCTGACGAACTACGCTGCCGCCAGCATCGCGGACACGATCGTCCCGACTGCGTTCATGGAAACGCTGCTGGACGACGCCAACGCGGCTGCAGCGCGCGCCACGCTGGACGCGCAGCAGGACGTGTTCACGACGCGCGGCGACTTGGTGCGCGCTGGCGCGTCGGGCGTTGCCGAGCGCGTGGCGCTGGGCGCGAACAACAAGATCCTGAAGTCGGACGGCACGGACGTGGTGTGGGGCGACGACGTTGCCGCGTCGGAAACCGTTGCCGGAAACGTGGAGATCGCCACGCAGGCCGAAGTAAACGCGATGACGGACACCGGCCGCGCGCTGACGCCGAACCACAACAAGATCGTGCTCGGCACCGAGCAGGCGACGACCAGCGGGACGGCCATCGACTTCACCGGGATTCCGGCTGGCGTGCGGCGCATCACGATTGAGTTTGTTGGAGTGTCAACGAATGGCACTTCGCCGTTCATCGTGCAGTTGGGGGACGCCGGTGGAATTGAAAACACGGGATACATTGGGGCCGCGAGCACCGTTACATCCGCGGCGGCGGCAGCTTCCGCATCAAGCACAGCCGGGTTTTCTCTCAATCACTTCATGCGCGCAGCGGGCGTCTATAGCGGCGTCCTCGAACTTTCATTGGAAAATGCCGCCGCCTTCACCTGGGTGTCCAGCGGGAACCTTGGAGATTCCGCCACGCCTGAGATGCACACCTCGGCGGGGAGCAAATCGCTTTCGGCAGAGTTGACGCAACTCAGGATTACAACGGCTGGCGGTACTGCGGCCTTCGACGCGGGCGCGATCAATATCTCTTACGAGCGATGACCCTCCACGCCGACAACCCGAACGAAGAGTACAAATGAGCACAACCGAACAGCAGCACAGCGTAGTCACCGCCCCCGTCGTCAAGGTCATTTCGGTGTGGGCCGCCGTCGGGTTCACCTCGTGGACGGATGTCGCCGCGTTCCTGGCGGCGGTCTACTCGCTGCTCCTTATTCTGGAGTGGGTGTGGAAGAAGGTCGGGCGCCGCTTCTGCGAAATGCACGGGTGGTTGAAGCGGAAGCAGCGGCGTGCCGATGACCGGCCGGATTAAACTCGCCGCGCTCGCGTTCTCGGCCGCTGGGCTTGTCGGCTTGGCGGCGTACGAGGGCTACACCGACCGCGCGGTCATCCCGATCCCTGGTGATGTGCCGACGATCGGGTTCGGCACCACCGATGGCGTAAGCCTGGGCGACCGCACGACGCCCGTCAAGGCGCTCGCGCGGGCGCTGCAGGACGTGCAGAAGTTCGAGGGGGCGCTCAAGCGTTGCGTCGTCGTGCCACTGCACCAGTACGAGTACGACGCCTACCTGCTGCTCTCCTACAACATCGGGGCCGGCGCGTTCTGCTCGAGCACCCTGGTCCGCAAGCTGAACGCGGGCGACTACGCCGGCGCCTGCCGTGAGATCCTGCGCTGGAACCGGGCGCAGGGGCGCGTCGTCCAGGGGCTTGTCAACAGGCGCCAATCGGAATACACTCTCTGCATGGGGCCGACGTGAACCTGCTGCCCGGTGTCTCCCTCCTGCGCATCGGCGTCTACGCGGCCCTTATCGCCAGCATCTACGGCGCGGGCGCGTACTTCGAGCACAACCGCATGCAGAAGAAGCTGGACGCGGCGGTGGCGCAGCACAACCAGTTCAAGGGCGGGGTCGCCGCGCTCGGCCACGAGGCCGCCGCCCGCAACGCCAAGATCGCCCTCAACGACATCAAGCGAAAGGAACGCGCCGATGAAGAGCACGCTCGCCGCACTGCTGCTGACCGCCGTACTATCGGCCGGCTGCGCGCAGACGCGGCCCTCCGAGATTCCCGTGGCGGTTCCGCCGCCCCCGCCCCCGCCGGTTCCGGCTGTCCTGCGGAACAGGTCTGCTTCGACCGGGCCGAGTATCAGCGAGCGCTTGGAGCGTTTGATTCAGGAGCGCGACGACTCGCTGACGAAGGCACGCAGGTAACGACCGATCTCAACACCGCCCGCGACTGGGCACAACGAGGGGAGTGATATGCTCGAACTGACCTTCTTGATCGCCATCCTGATCTCGCCGGACGGCACGCAGTACCGCGACACGGTGGCGCATTTCGAGACGCCCGCACAGTGCGAGCAGGCCAAGCGCGACTGGCTGAAGATGACGCTCTCGGCGAAGGGCTTTCACTACGTCGCCTTCTGCGCCGCCTCTCGTCCGATCGGCAGCACGGGCGTCTAAGTGCTCGAGAAGCTGATCGACCTCCTGGCGGGGGCGTGGCACCGCCTTTGCCCGCTGGAGATCGTCGAGGCATACAACCGTGGCGTGGTGCTGCGCTTCGGCGTCTATCACCGCACCATCGAGCCGGGGCTGCACTGGAAGTGGCCCGTGCTCGAGGACGTCGTCTCGGTCCTCGCGTGCATCACCACCATGCCGCTGCCGCCGCAGACGCTGACCACGAAGGACGACAAGAGTGTTGTCGTGGCCGCGATCGTCAAGTACCAGATCGCCAAGCCCGAGCCGTACGTCACGGACATTTGGGACCAGAAGGACGTGCTATCCGACGTGGCGATGGGTGCCGTGCAGCAGGCCGTGAGCGGGGCGACGTGGGACGAACTGGTGGCTGCACCGCCCGAAGAGAAGATCCTGAAGGCCGTGCGGAAGGAGACGCTGCGCTACGGCTTCGACGTGATGAAGGTGACGTTCACCGACATCGGCAAGATCCGGTCCCTCCGACTAATTCAGGCGCAACGTGCAGACTAAATTAACGACCCTGCTGGCAGCCCTCTTACTTCAAGGTTGCGCGGCCGTGCCGTCCTGCACGATCGGGGTGTCCTTCCTCGGCCCGGTCCCGGTGCCGACGGCAAGCTGCGACATCACGCTGTACCCGGCGGACGAAGAGGACGAGGACGACTAGCTGGTGCGCAGTCCGCTCGGAAGATCCTTGAGCGGGATGCCCATCATGTCGGCGGTGAAGCGGTCCGGGCCGCCGCCCTGAACGACGCGGCCCCGGAACTGCGCCGGACTCGGGACAGACACCTGGCGCTCGAGCGGGGCGTCGCACTGCGGGCAGTGCTGCAGATCCCGGTGCGACATGGCGCTGATGCGCTCGCCGGCCCACCCGCA